>JBDRJR010000044.1:0-56777 GCA_043814705.1 Verrucomicrobiota bacterium
ATTAACCACGAAATACACGGAACACACGAAATGGATAAAGATTAGATTCTGTTTTTCATTACCCAAAAATAACTTTCGTGTCGTTTAGTGTGTTTCGTGGTGAAAATATCTTTGGGTTGCGGGCATAGCCCGCCTTGGATATGAAACTGCTTCCACCTGCGCCAAGACTGCGCCGGATAACCTGGCACGTATTGCTACGGAACCGTAAAGAGCGTGCCTTGGGGAACATATTCATAACACCCCATATCAACAATGCCGATGAATTTGTTCACCCGCTGACACCCATCCATGTCAAACGCGCCGGTCATCCAGCCCTGATTGATCCCCGCATCCAGGCCGGGCGAATTCACTTGCAAGCGGTAGTTGTCAATAGCGGCGCCGACAAAAAGCGGGGCGTTGGTGATATTGCCGATCCCGTTTGTAACTCCATCCCAGACGCCATCGGAATATCTGACACAGCAATAATTAACGCTCGTGTTCGCGCTTGAATCTCTGATCCGGATGTCCGGATAACCACCGGCAGAGGAATTATAATAAACAATGCTGTTAAACAGCGTAACTCCATTTGTGAAAATAGTAACGCCGCCGGCCTCGCCGGAGGTAGTGGCGGTATTATAGGCAACGGTGCAATTTTCCACCCGCGTGTTTGTTGGGCTGTTCAAGTCCAGACCGCCCCCCCGGGTGGCAGTGTTGCTGACAATGAGACAGGAGCGCAGGACCAGATTACTGGAGGCGGCGCCTTGCTGTTTCACGCCGCCGCCAAAGTGGGTGGCCGAGTTGAATGAAATCACACAACGTTCAAGCCACACATTGGTTGATGAATAGGCATAGTGATTAATACCCCCTCCGCCCAATCCGCCGGCTACGTTGCGTGATATCAGACAATCGGTTATCCAGCCCCCGCCCGATGCTTGTAAGTAAATACCACCGCCCCCATATCCAGCCACAATAATGTTGTTAACAATATCACAGTTGCTGATTACCGTCGGATAACAGACATACATACCGGCGCCGCTTCTTTCATGGGTAACATTGTTGCTGATTATGCAATTATTTAACGTGGTCCCCGAATAATTAATGTAAATGCCACCGCCGCCATTTAGTGAATTGGTAACTCGATTAGCGCAGATTATTGAATTTGCGATAACGCAAGCAGAACCCTGCGCAGTATAAATCCCCGCTCCGCTTGCAGTGCCGGCCGCATTTGACGCTAAATTTCCGGAAATAATGCAATTTGTGATCGTTCCGGCATTCATATACACACCGGCGCCGGGCGATCCAAACCCATTGGTAATCGTGAGTCCCTCTATGACCGCCGCAGAATTGGACACCCAGAAGCACCGGACGCTCTTATTGCCATCCACGATTGTGTTTGCCCGATCAATGACGCCATTGTTCCAACTCCGAATCCGGAATGCGTTTGTAACCTCGATTCGACCGGTCAAGACATAATGACCGTTGGAAATGACAACGACGTTCGCAAGGCCTTCATTGGCCGCATTAACGGCATCGTAAATACTCGTGGCGGCCGTGCCCCAACTCGTGTAAGGCGAAACCGGCGCACCGGTTTCTTTGCCGGGTTCAACCACGTAATTCGTTGTTTGCGCGAACCCGGCATGCAAACCCATCAAAAGCAGGATAAGTCCAACACCGATTAATCTTTGCATTTGGTTGCTCCGCGCGGCAAGGAAGGTTCTTGTTTTCGTGGCATTTGCCGCAATATTCGGCGTATCCATTTAACCAATTAAGGCGCTCAATGGTTGCCAGCAGACTACTCCCCCCCCCCTCTCAACCGCAAGTGAAAAATAAATGCCGAATGAAGCCGGTCACCTACGCTCATTATTCAGCAGATAACGGAACTTGCCGGGGGTCAGGTTGGCGGCATCCTTGAAGGCGCGGGTAAAGTGACTTTGATCCGTAAATCCACAACACAGGGCAATGTCGCTGACTTTCATGGCAGTGGTTGACAACAGGCGACGGGCTTCCGCAATGCGTTTTTCATGAAGCAGTTGGTGGAAAGTCTTGCCGGTTTCCCGGCGCAACGTATGCGCCAGGGTGGAAACACTGGCGCCCGTGGCGCGCGCGGCGGAGGCCAGGATTGCTTTCCCGGCGTAATGACACTGGATCCAGGTCAACGCCCGATCAGGCAACGAACCCTCCTTCTCGGGGCGCTCGTCGGCGCCAAGATGCTGTTGGATCATATCCGCCACTTCACAGCAGGCCTCCTCAATGGTTCCGGCTTTTTCCAGGCGGTGCATGGAACGCAGTTCCCGGTTGACGGCGGTCTCCCACGGCATGCCGCGCAGGACATCCTGGCTGGTTATCACGGCCAGCAGTATGCGCAAATGCGCCTTGAGCTTGGTCAGGTCCCAATTGCTGGCCATAAGCAGTTTGGCCAGAAAATTCGAGACTAACCGGCGCGTGCGCTCCCGATCCTGCCGGTTCAAATACAAAACCAGGCGGCAGGTATCCACCATGAGATCCGCCGGCGGCCGGGCCGCGTTGCGCAAAATTTCAGCTTCCGCGGCAATCTCACGCTGTTGCAGGTAACGGGCGTTCTGCCTGGCAAAGAAAACCGCTGAATTCAAGCCGGACGAGAATGCGGCATCCATGACGAACTGGCCCAGACCGCGCAGTGCGCGCGGCGTAATCGGCTTCAACGAATCCAGGGTTTTCAGAAGCCCGCGCGCATCCCGGCCCGGCAACATTTTCAGACGCGCGCCAACTGTTTCATGGATATCCGATTCCGGGGAATGGAATCCGCCCAGCGCGATTCCACCCCGTCCGGTATTTCGCGGCGCCACCGCCACCGTGACAAAGAGCAAACCCGCCCAGCATTCCGAGTAAAATGGCTCGCCGGACGACAACGCGTTCAGCGCCGCGTTACAGCCGGTATGCCGGCAGAATGAACGGGCCGCCGGATGTTCCAGGCATTGCCGGCAAAAATCACAGACCGCCGCATTGCGCAATGAGCCTTGCTCGTTCAGATCGTGATAGACCGCGCCCTGCCGGCATACCGATGCGATTTCGTCAAGCACCGCTTTGATTCGCATTGCAAAATCGTCGTTCATTGATGCAGGAACATACCAAATTATTGCATGAATATGCAAGATTATTCGGCCGCTAATCGGCATATTGCTTATCAGTTTTACAGCGCAAAGTATTCCGGACAAGGCCGAACACCATGCCATGCAACATCATATTGACAATAAAATTTACCACATCGAAATTCTGACCCCGAAACAAAACACCGCCACGCTTGAAGCGGATCTGGAAAAGTTCGCGGAAAAATACACCGCCGTGGTTGGGGTCGGCTATGTGGCCTGCATCACGGATAATCCCATGGGGCATCTCAGCTTTCAGGCCACGGACATCATTCCGGAATTGGATCTCCCTGTCCGACCCGGGCAACTCGTGATTCACCTTAACACTTTTCACACCAAGGACGCCATGGATCAGATTCTGGATACAGCCGCCGGCATGGGCGTCAAGTATCTGCTTGTTGTCTCCGGCGACGGCCATGAACGACTGCCCCGACTCAAGCCCGAGGCGATTGGCGCGAATGGCCAGGTTGTCACTTCAATCGAGTTACTGCGCTACATTCACAAACGCCATCCCGGGACCTTCACCTGCGGCGTGGCCTTTAATCCCTACGAGCCGCAGGACCATGAACTGGAAAAGATGCGCCGCAAGGTGGAGGCGGGGGCAAAGTTTGTGTGCACCCAGCCGGTGATCGGCAAGGATGAGCGCGTGGACGCGCTCCGGCGCTTCGGCTTGCCCGTCATTATTGACGCCTGGATGTCTCGGAACATTCATCTGCTTTCCGAGTGCGTGGGTTACGCCATTCCGGCGGATACACCCTACGATCCGATGGAAAACCTCCGCCAATTGCGCGCGCACTACCCGGACTACGGCCTGTATCTCGCACTCCTGAGCTACAAGACGCAGTTCCATCTGCTTTAATCAGGCCCGGCCGTTGCCGGGCAACTTTGACAAAACGATCAGCCACAAAAATGCACAAGATTCACAAACATGATGAATTAATGCTCTTTTTTGTGCTTTTTGTGTCCGGCAACAGCCGGACTTCGGTGGGCGAAGGAAGGTCGTAGCGAGCCTACTCCGGCGGAGTAGGCCCAGGGGCTTTGCTCCGGCGGAGTAGGCCGCGGGAATGAAAAATCGAAAAATCGCCAAATTGTTGTTTTTGCATAAGCAATTAACCATAAACAAGTAAACCTTCCCGCGCGGCGGGAAGTTTCTGGGAGGCCTTATTATCACTTTTTCGAAGCGCTGGCGCATCGCATTGATGGGGGTGCTGTTACAACTCTGCTTGGGCACGGTTTATGCCTGGAGCTATTTCCAGAAGCCGCTGGTAGCCGTCTACGGTTGTTCCCACAGCCAGGTTGCCTGGGGCTTTTCGCTGGCGATTTGTTGCCTGGGTCTGGCGGCCGCCTGGGGCGGCCTGAACTTAAAACGCTTTGGCCCAAAACGCTTGGCCATGGCGGGCGGCTTGCTCTACGCCCTCGGCTACCTGATTGCCGGCCTGGCAATTGCCGGGCGTTCCCTGCTCTGGCTGTATCTGGGGTTTGGCGTGGTGGGCGGGATCGGGCTCGGGTTAGGTTACGTCACGCCCATCGCCACGGTTGCCGGGTGGTTCCCGGATCGAAAGGGACTTGCCACCGGCATGGTGGTAATGGGATTCGGATTGGGCGCCCTGATCATGGCCAAAATTATTGCACCGGTATTGATGGCAAAAACCGGGCAAAACCTGGCGCATGTTTTTTTCTGGATATGCGGGATAATCCTTGTCGTGGCACTGCCGGCGGCCGCCTGTCTGCAGAATGCTCCTGAAACAAAAGCAAGCCCACCGGCCGGCGGCAAGCCGACCGCATCCGCCTGGGTTGCTTTGAAGTCCCGCGCCTTCGTGCTGATGTGGATTATTTTTTTCATCAACATCACCGTCGGAATCATGTTTATCGGCTTCCAATCGCCAATGTTGCAGGACCTTATCCATGCCCAAAACCCGGCATTGACGGCAGTGACCTTGAGCGCGGCCGGCGCCACGCTGATTGCCATCAGCTCATTGTTCAACGGTTTTGGACGGCTGTTTTGGGGCGCGGTTTCCGACCGGCTGGGACAAATTCGGGTATTCCGGCTGATTCTGATCAGCCAGATATTCGTGTTTGCCGCTCTCGCTGTTGTGCGCGAACCATGGCTGTTCGGAACACTGGTCTGTTACGTCCTGCTATGTTATGGCGGCGGATTCGGCGCCATGCCGTCATTTACCGGAGTCATGTTCGGACAGTCACGCATGCCCGCGGTTTATGGCATGATTCTTACGGCCTGGTCGGCCGCGGGAATTGCGGGTCCCCAGCTGGCCGCTTTCATCAAGGACCATTATGCCGGCCAGGCCGGCCGGTTGACGTTCATCACGGCGGCGCTATTGCTGTTGGCGGGCGCGGCTTTGTCGTTCCTGCTTCGCGCGCGTGCCTCACCCGGCACAACGGACAGGCCGGATTGCGGTTGATGCGCACGCACCGGAACTGAAGGCGCAGGGCATCATAAATCAGCAGGCGATTAGTCAAGAGCTCGCCAAGCCCTAACAGATATTTGATGGCTTCCGTGGCCTGGATGGTTCCCATCACGCCGGGCACAACCCCCAGCGGACCCTGCGGCGGCTCTTTATTAGCGGGCGGCAATTCGTCAAACACACAGCGCAGGCAGGCGGTTTGAACCGGAATGACCGTCAGCGCCTGGCCGCTGAATTTCAGGATACCGGCATGCGAATACGGTTTGCCGGCGGCGTGGCAAGCTTCGGCAATCAGGAATTTGGATTCAAAATTGTCGGTGGCATCAATGATAAAATCATATTCCTCAAAAAGCCCCCGCGCATTTCCAGCGCTCAGGCGCAGATTATGGGCATTGATCCGAACATCCGGGTTAAGCGCTGTAAAGACGCGCGAGGCCGATTCAACTTTGGATCGCCCCAGGTCGGCCGTGGTATGCGCAATCTGGCGCTGAAGATTGCTGAGTTCAAGAATATCGCCATCCACCAGACCCAGCGTGCCGATCCCCGCCGCAGTCAGGTAATACCCGGCGGGCGAACCAAGTCCACCCACGCCGATGAGCAAGACCCGGCCGGCCAACAAACGTTTTTGTCCCGCCACGCCGATTTCCGGCAGACTGATTTGGCGCGCATAACGCCGGGACTGGTTGGCAGTTAAGACCATGCTATGTTCTTCGTGCCTGGTTCTTCGTTCGTAACACACGCTCCACGTGATTCCGCCGTTCGACCTTCATCTTCTCCGGGCCGGCGTCTGGCATCCGGTGTCCGGGGTCTGTCTCCCGCACGCTTCTCGCGTTTTCGGCGCTCGTGAGGAACGCGGTCAGCGGACTGGTGGGGATGGCCTCCTCGCTCTGGGACATGATCCCGGCCAGGCGCGCGGACCGGCCGGCCTGCACGGCTAAAGCAAATGCGGCGGCCATCAGCGGCGGATCGCCGGCAACGGCAATGGCGCTATTGACCAGCACGGCGTCACATCCGATTTCCATTGCCAGGGCGGCATCGGCGGGCGAGCGCAATCCCGCATCCACAATCACCGGCACACGGCTGTCGCGGACAATGATTTTCAGCAGATCAGCCGTGGCCAGGCCATGACCTGTGCCAATTCCGGCGCCCAGGGGCATGACCGAAGCACAGCCGGCATCTTCCAGGCGTTTGGCCAGGACCGGGTCAGCCGGCATATAGGGCATAACCACAAACCCTTCCGCGGCCAGGATTCTGGTTGCCTCTAACGTTTCAATCGCATCCGGCATCAGGTGATGGGGATTGGGATGGATTTCCACCTTGATAAACTTGCTGCCGCTGAGTTCCCGTGCAATGCGGGCGGCCTTGACAGCTTCCTGCGCGTTGCAGGCGCCGGACGTATTCGGCATGAGTGTCAGGCCCTTGATGGTCAGCAATGGCCCCAGCAGATCGTCTGCGGGCCGTTCCCGATTGAACCGGCGCAAAGCCACGGTTACCAGCTGGGCGCCGGAAGCCCGGATGGTTGCCAGCATGGTTGCGGCATCCGAAAACTTGCCCGTCCCAAGGATCAGGCGCGAGGTGAAAGTGTGTTGGCCTAATTTTAACAAATCCATGGCAGTTATTCGTTCTTGGTTCTTCGTTCTTCGTTTTCAGCTATACACTCAACGCTCCACGCTTAACGCTCTACGTTTCCCCCATCATCCGCCCCCGGCAAAAATCAGGATTTCGATCCGGTCGCCTTCCTGTATCTGGCGCACAGCGCGCCGATCGGAGGGCACAATGTCGTCATTCACGACCGTTGCCACGCGTCCGGCCTCCAGCTTCAATTCTCGCAGGAGCGTCTCCAATGAGCACGGCCCGGGACGCTCAATCGTTTCGCCGTTGATTATCAGCCGCATGGTAAGATCCGGAATTATATTCGATTAATCTTCATGTCTTATACATCCGCGTAATCTGCGGATAATTAAGTCATAGCTTCATCAATTTCCGGCGTTGCGCCGCAACGATTTCATTGATCCGTTTGGGATGCGGCAAGCCGCGGGCAACCAGCTCATAGCCTTCCACGCCCGAGGTGGCCATCTTAATGTCACCGATCCGGCATAGCCGCTGAAAAAACGACTGGCTGATTTCAACCGTATTGATCTCCGTCAGCGCCAGATCCACGACGCGCTTGCGGACGAGCCCGGTTTCCAGCACTACCCGGTCGGAATAAACGCGCAGGGTCAGGCTGGCCTGCTTCCAGAGCGCAATCACAAGCGGGATCAACAGCCACCCGAACACCAGGAACCAGAAGTAATGCCACCAGGATGGCTCCACTTCCAGCAGGAGGTCTTCCATATCTTCAAACACCTTCTCATCCTCCGGATCTCAACTGATCACGGATCACTGATTACTTTCCCTTCCGCGCTACTCGAGTTTGCCGGCGCGATGCGCGGCAATGAAATTCAGGCCGAAATCATCCGTGCCCAGCAGGAGCGCCCTGGCCAGCTCGAACGACTCCGTTTTTGTATCCAAACCCTGGAGAATTTTGGCGTTAATCTGGAGCGGATCCACAATGCCGCCATCACCGCCGGCTTCCACCGCCAGATAAGCGAAGACCCGGTTGATCAGCTTGCGGGCAGGCATGCCAAAGGACACATTGCTCAAGCCGCCGATAATATGGACGGCAGGGCCGTATTTCGCCCGGATCGCCCGCACGGCGTCCAAAAACAGCTGGCCGTTGTTTGCTTCCGTGGAAATCGTATAAACCAGCGGGTCCACGTGGATCCAATCCATCTGGATGCCCTTGGCCGTCAAATGCGGGATCAGCCGTCCCAGGTTGTCCAGGCGTTCCTGCGTGTTGGCAGGCAGTCCTTTTTCACCGGCGGCGGAGGCCACCACGGAGGGTTTATATTCGGCCACCGCGTCCAAAAGTCCGATGCGCTCCAGTGAAATGGAGTTCACCATCGGCCTGCCGCGGGCTTTCTCGCAAGCTTTCAGGCCGGCGCGCATGATATCGCTGTTGGAGGAATCAATGCTGAGCGGCAGGCGGCAGGCGCCCTGGACCAAGGCCGCCGTCCACTGCATGGCCTTGATCCGTTCCGGCAAATCCATGCTGAATTCATCCACATTCACATCAAGGAAAGAAGCCCCCGCCTGCGCCTGCCTGGAGGCCATGACCCGCAGGTAATCACAACCGGCCTCCTGCGCGGCGCCCTGTCCGTTCAGCCCCTGCCAGATCGCCGCGACACAGTGCTTGATTTTCCCGTTTTCCCAATCGGCGCTCTTCAATAAAATTTCGGGAATTGGCAATGTTTTCTTCCTGCCGCCATCGTCATAACGAATGACGCGCGCGGCGGCATCCACCAGATTGCCGTCGCGCTTCAGCACGCGTGTGCAGTGAATATTTTCGCCGATCACGATAAAGGTTTTAATCTGCATAATTCGGCCTTTCAATTATATTACCCTGTCAAATTTCCTTCGGATGGCTTAATGGTTACCGGATAATATACGCCAACCACCCCGCCCGACAAGTAAAATTGACGCCAACCGGTTCTGCGGCAGAAAAAAGCCGCCCCGATCGCGAAGCGTATCGGGGCGGCTTTCAACAGGACAAGAGACCACCGTTAGAATTCTGCTTTAAGCCGACAGCTTTTTCGCCAAGTCGGCGGCCGAAGCGGCATCCGGGGCATAGCCATCGGCGCCAATCTCATCGGCAAACGCCTGGGTCACGGGCGCGCCGCCAATCATGACCTTGACCTTACCGGTCATGCCCGCCGCCTTGACGGCATCCACAACGTTTTTCATATTGGTCATGGTGGTCGTCAAAAGGGCGGAGGCCCCAATCAGGCTGGCGTTGTTTTCCTTGGCTAATTGAACCATTTTGTCGGGCTCAACATTAATACCCGCATCCACGACCCTGAAGCCGGCGCCTTCCAGCATCATGCACACCAGGTTCTTGCCGATGTCATGCAGGTCGCCCTTGACGGTCCCGACAACGACCGTGCCCTTCGGCTCAATACCGGCGGCGGCCAGGAGCGGTTTTAATTGTTCCATGCCCGCCTTCATGGCCCGGGCGGCAATCAGCACTTCCGGCACATAGACTTCGTTCTTCTTGAACCGTTCGCCGATAACGTTCATACCGGCCAACAAACCCTTGTTCAGAATGTCAGCCGGCTTGACATTTTCCGCGACGGCTTTCGCGACTAATTCCTTGACATCCTTGGCCTTGCCCTTGATCAGGTTCTCTGCAATTTGCTCCAATACGCTCATGCCACCCTCCTGTTTGTTTATTGCCCGGCTGGTTTACTGCGCCGAATTAAGCCGCCAAAGGCGGCAACGAAAAAACTGGATTCCCGACTCGTGCTTCGTAGCGAGCCTACTCCGCCGGAGCAAAGCTCCTGGCTGCGAAGGCCGGAATGCTTACTTCGCAGAGTAGCATCAAGTCGGGAACGACATACACACGTCCCATTCTGCCTGTCCTGCATAGCCTCTGGGCGAAGCAGGGTCATTCCCGCTCGCTCTGATGCTTCGGAACGAGTGAAAACGGGAATCCAGAATATGTGTTATATTGCAATTCCTATGCATCCAGATGCGGTTTTCCGGCTAAAAATTTATCTTTAGCATACGGGAACCCCCGCTAAAAGATAGACAAAAAACGCTTGATTTTATAACATTCTTGCTGTATTTAAAAAAATAGTTGCTAATATTCAGCGTTTTTCAGCCGGCACGTCTCGGTTTTATGACAATTCTATCCAAACGCATGCTCGCGGAGGTTAGCCGTTCCTACCACCGGACTTTCGGTTTGCGCGCAACGCCCATCACCATCAGCGGCGAACACTGGCCGGACTTGGGCCACCGCTCGTCAGCGGCGCATCAATCGTTAATGGAGCGTCTGCCGACGGCCGTGCAGACACGGGCCTACAGTTTACAGGAAGCCTTGCATTGGGGCGAACCTTACCTGTTTTATCCCGTGGCCGGCCTGATGAGCTGGGTAGTGGCCCTGGTGGACCAGCACACCGTGCGGGGTGGTCTGCTGGGCGGCGCGGTACGGCCACGGGGTCAAGGGCCGGAAGAAAGCGTGCAGGGCCTGGCCGACCAGGGCATTGCCCTGCCGACCGCACGGCGCTATATCACCCGCCTGCCAACCTGGAGCGCCGAGCGCATCCGGGAAGCGGCCATGGCCCTGGAAAAAACATTTTATCAGGTTAGCGGCTGGAAACCACTGCTCCTGGATGAAAACCGGATCAAGGCCGCCCAACAACGGCAAATCGCGGAAGCCATTGAACATCGGAAAAAAAACGGCCAGACCACATATCCGATTGACAAGGAACGCATGTTGCTCTCACTGATCCGTGCGGGCGATCAGAATGGCGCGCGGCGTGTGCTGAACGAAATGCTGGGCGCCATGTACCTGTTTTCGCCCAAGCTGGCGGTTTTGCGCGCGCGAAGCATCGAAATGATGGGATACCTGACGCGGGCCGCCGTCGAGGACAGCCCGCTCATGGAACCGCTCATCGAGCGCAATCATCAGTGGATGCAACAACTCATCAATGCGCCCGACTTTGAAATGCTGTCCCACGTTTTGATGCAGGCCCTGGACGACTTCATGCAGGGCATTTACGCCCATGGTTTCAACGTCTATAACCCCAAGGTCAGCCGCATCCTCGACTTTGTCGCCCAGCACTACACCAAGCCGATCACGCTGGCGCAGATTGCCGCGGCCACGGACCTGAGTGTTTGCCGCGTAAGCCATTTGGTGAAACAGAACACGGGCAAGTCAATTCTCCAGCACGTCATGCAGTTGCGCATCCAGAAAGCGCGGCAGTTGCTGGAACGCTCGTCCCAAAGCTGTTCGGAAATCGCCTACGCGCTGGGATTCTGTGACCAGAGCTATTTCATCAAGCATTTCAAACGCCTGACCGGCATCACGCCCCGGCGCTATCGCCGCGCGCCTTCGGCATCCGGGCCGGCGCCCCTCAACCACGCCGGAGAACGGTGAGTTTTTCGAGTTTATGGCCGGCGGATGGCGCCGGAACACGTAAAAATAAACCGGTGGAAAACGAGCCCGCAACAATAAAATGACTTGCTCAGCCCGGCCGTATAGGTTTGGCGTAAAAGGGATAGACGGCGGCCGGCCAGCCGGGGTCAATATATTTCCAGCGCTTATACATCCAAAGCCATTGTTCGGGATGGGTGCGGATTTCCTGTTCGAACAGCGCGGCAATGGTCTGAGTAATGGCCGGGATGATATTGCTCCCCGCCGGCACGAGATCCGCGCGCTTCAAGGGTGGCAAGCTATAGATGGTATAAGCGCCGTTGGTGTCGGCCCGGCAAAATAACGCGATCACCGGCGCGGCGGTGCGTTCCGACAGCACGGCCGCCGCCGTGGACATTGGGATGGAAAGCCCGAAAAAACCGACAAAAAGACCGCCTTCCTCCGGTTTTGTGTTCTGGTCGAGCAGGAGCGCCACGTGTTTTTTCTGCCGCAGGGCGCGCAGGAGGCCTTTGATGGCGCCGCGCCGGGCAATGATTTCCACGCCGGGGATGGAACGCCCCGCGCCGATGATGGCATCCACTTTCGGATTGGCCAGCGGCGTAGCCACGGCCGCGTGTGGAAACCCGTATACACTGAGCGCTTTGGACAGTAGTTCCCAATTGCCAAAGTGCGCGGTTACGCCGATCATGGGCTGGGTATACACGTGGTTCCAAAGGACTGGATCAAGGGTGACATATCGGCGGACCCGTTGTTCCATGTGCCGTGAAAACCAGAAAAGGTCGAGCATCACCAGGGCCATCGTGTAGAAAGCGCCCCGCGCAATGCGTCGTTTGGCTTGCGGCGCAAGGCGGTCACCAAAGGCAACATCGAGATTCGCGAGCGTGATGCGCCGCTGTTGCGGCGCGGACCAATAAGCCACCATGCCGGCGGCGCGCGCGCAGGCCAACACGGCCCAGCGGGGCAAGGCGGGCAGGACCACCAAGCCAAGGCGGACCAGCATGGTTTCAACCGCGAATAGAACTTTTTTTGACAAATGCATGCCGGGCAATAATCACATGGTGAGCCGGGCGGGATTTGAACCCGCGACCCCAGCATTAAAAGTGCCGTGCTCTACCAACTGAGCTACCGGCCCCCATAAAATTAAGCCTCGGCATTTGCCGGGCAACTTTTCACGTGGGAGGCGTCCGGCAACCGCCGGACGCGGCGACAGCCCGCCTACCAAGAAAGATAAAATTGCAATTCCTTAGCCTGACCTATTCATGAAAACTTTGTTTTCATTCATAGTCAAGGCTAACCCTGAGCGGCGGCCTGTCTTCAGGCCGTAGTCGAAGCCCGCAGGGTGAATTATTCATGATTGTCATGAATAATTCAGGTTAGCATGAACTAACAAACGGCAAAATTATGCTATTGCATCGGATTTGTCAAAACAATTCAGCGACAAACAATTCAGCGTTCCGAATTTTTCTTGACGCCCCGCGCTCGGCGCGGCACTCTATTCCCGTTCAACACACGGCGCCCGGCATTTGTAACCATTCAGAAGCTGTGAAAAAATGTGTAGCACCGTTCTATGAACGGTTCTTTACGAGGAATTGCTCGCAAATACGTGCGTTCATAGAGCGCGGCTACACCTTGCGCCAATTTTTTCACAGCTTCTCAGCCATCTGAAGGAAATTTGACAGGATGACAGAATGCGTGAATCTGTCTCACCTGCCCGCAGTCGCTACGCTCCAGCGTTGCAGGCGGGCGCAAAGGCGCAAAGACACCCAGCGGCTTCACGCTATCGTCCGGCCGTCGCCGGACTCAGCGTGAGGGATGACAACGGAAAACCGGAGAACCGAAAGCGGAGAAACCAAAATGCAAAGATCAGTCATTTTGATTAGCGGAATGCTGGCCGCAACGGCAGTCTGTATCCAAATGGCCGGGGCTACGACCAATTACGTTGACCGCTATGGCACGAATCCCGTCGCGAACTACACGACCTGGGCAACCGCGGCCACAAACATCCAGGACGCAGTTGATGTGGCTATGGCGACGCCCGGTAATACCGTGCTGGTCAGTAACGGCGTATATGCTACCGGCGGGAAAAAAACGCCGAGTTATGCGCTGACCAATCGCGTTTGCGCAACCAATGCCATTATTTTGCGCAGTGTCAATGGCCCGAATTATACGTCCATCAAGGGTGCGCCGGCGCCCGAAGGCGGATTGGGAACCGGGGCGGTGCGGTGCGTCTATTTGTCCGGCGGCGCCAGTCTGATTGGATTCACGCTGACCAATGGATATACGATGACGAGTGGAACATACGGGTTTGAGCAAGGCGGAGCTGGCGTTTGGGTTTATCAAAGCGGGACGGTGAGCAACTGCCTGATAACGGGTAATTATGGATGGAATTATGGCGGCGGCGCAGGTTTGTATGATGGCGGAACGATAAATAATTGTGTGATATCCAATAATTCTTGTTCGGCGTATGGGGCCGGGGTGTTTTTATGGGGGTTAGGTGGCAAGGCGACAATGAAAAACTGCATTGTTATCACAAATTCTGCAGTCAATTTCGGCAGTGGCGTCTGCATGATTTACAACACCGAAGCGAATAATTGCCTGATCACCAAAAACATCGGTCATGGCAGTTACGCCGGGGGAGTGTTTGCGTGGTATCAACCAACATTGTTGAACGGTTGCACGATTGTTGGGAACTATGCCGGGACCAACGTATCAGCATACGGTGGCGGAGGGATGTGGTATCAGGCCGCCAGCTCATCTTCAGTGACTAATTGTATCATCTGGGGTAATTTGGGACTGAGCACCACCAGTAATATCTATCTGGGAGGCGCCACGACAACATTCAGTTATGTATGTTCCGGGCCGGTGCAAGCCGGGACGGCAAACACCGGCGCTGACCCGCTATTTGCCGGGCAGGCCGCCGGGAATTATCGCCTGACCAAGGATTCGCCTTGCGTGAACGCGGGGATATATCAGGGCTGGATGACCGATGCGGATGATGTTGACGGGCATCGGCGGGTGGACAAATTCAGCGGCATTGTGGATTTGGGCTGTTACGAATATATTCCCCAAGGCACGCTCTTTAGTGTCCCGTAGGAATTAGGCCGCCAAAGGCGGCAACTCATCGCGCCCGGAGGTCGCGATCCACCTTAAGATATCGCCTTTCAAGGTGGACGCCGACCTCCGGGCGGCGGTTCCGTACGACCTCTGTCCGGCTGTTGCCGGACTCGCCCATGGCGAAAAATTCCTAAGCATGCACTTAGGCCCGGCAGTTGCCGACAAACCGGCAAACTTTGACATTAAATAAGGCTGGACATTTGTCCGGGATAGGTTATAAACAACAACTTTCACTTTAACAAAGGAGGAGCGCGTTTATGCCGAAAATGAAGACCAAGAAAGCACTGCGCAAGCGGTTCCGAAAAACCGCCACCGGCAAAATGATCCATCTGGGCGCCGGCCGGGGTCATTTGATGACCACCAAGTCGCGCAAGCGCAAACGCAATGCCCGTAATAAGCGCGCATTGGGTCATATGGAACAGAAACGCCTCGGACATCTGTTTTAACCGTTTTTTGTAAATCGAAGAGGAGAATGCGTCATGCCAAGAGCCACTAATGCGCCCGCCTCGCGCCGCCGGCGAAAACGCCGGCTGGAGCAGGCCAAAGGATTTTACGGGTCGCGCAGTAAATTATTCCGTCAGGCCACGGAAGCCGTGGACCGTGCCATGCGTTTGGCCACCATCCACCGCAAGCTGAAAAAACGCGAATACCGCAGTCTGTGGATTGCGCGCTTGTCAGCCGCCTGCCGTCTGAACGGCATCACTTACAGCCGCTTCATTGAGGGATTAACCAAGGCCCGCGTGGCGCTCAACCGGAAAATGCTTTCCGAAATCGCCATCCACGACCCGGAAGGATTTGCCAAGATCGTGGGTGAATCCAAATCCGCCCGGGCGTGAGGGTCCCGGTTCGAAAAAGATAAAACAAACTGCAAGAATCTGTCTCACGCAAAGGCGCAAAGACACGAAGGGCAGTTTCCCGGTAACCATTAAGCCATCCGAAGGAAATTTGACAGGATAACAGGATTGTCATTTTAATCTTTTGACCAGCAAGCCACATGTCTCCTGCCTGCCAAGCCGTAGTCCGGCTGTTGCCGGACGAAGGTTGGTAATCCTGTCAAAAAGTCTTTCTTCAATTGGCTAAACGGATACCGGCCAGCATGTTTTTCAGCGCCCGATAATCCGTTTTGCCCGTGCCCAGGGTTGGAATGGATGCCACCACGCGCACGGCGCGGATATTGTGCAATGCGGAAAGACCCGCCGTGCGGAGCGCCTGGTTGGCCGCTTCGCGGGTAATCGGCTTGACGACAAACAAGATCAGCTCCGGCGCCGTATCGGAGGATGTGGCTTCCACGGCCAACACAGGGCCTTCCACGGTAACGTCGGCAAAATTCCCGGCCAGGACATCCTCAACGGCCGGCAAGGATATCATTTCGCCGCCAAGCTTAACGAACCGCTTCAGCCTGCCGGCAAACGTCAGCACGCTATGCGCATCTTCCGCGACCAGGTCGCCGGTGCGATACCAGGACGCTCCTTCCAGTTCCACAAACGGCGCGGGGCCTGCATAATTCAGGTACCCGTTAAAAACTGAGGGGCCGCGTAAGAGCAACATGCCGGTCTGCCCGGGCGCCACCCGCCGGAGGGTTTCCGGATGCACGATGGCATGACGCAAGGAAGGAAGTATTTTGCCGATGGTCCCGGGCGCATGCCCGTCATTAATCGAAACAACCGGTGAACATTCCGTGATACCGTAGCCTTCCCATATAATTGCCCCGGGCGCTTTTTGCGCCAGGGCCGCGTGCATGGCAACGGGGCATTTTTCGGCACCGGAAATCACAAGGCGCAATGTCGCCAGCTCATTTCCGCCGGCCGCGCGCAGAATGCCGTTCAGAAACGCGGGTGTTCCCGCAAGCACGGTAACCTGGTAAGCTTCGATCAGGCGCGCCAGCAGGCCGCCTTCCGTGGGCGCCGGATGATAAACCATGGGAATCCCGGCGCACAGGGGGAAGGTCATCGTCACATTGATTCCAAACGAATGGAACGGCGGCAAAATACCCAGAAACCGGTCGCCGGCGCCAATGCGGATCACGCTTAGACAGTCGCGCATGTTGGCCAGCAGGTTGGCGTGTGTCAGCGGCACGGCCTTGGGCAGGCTTTCCGAGCCGCTGGTAAACAGCACCACGGCTGTTTCCGGCACATGGACCGCATCGAGCGCCGTCCAGCTTGTCCGGCTCTGGAACGCGGCCGCCAATTTGCGCCGCCATGGAAAAGTCTTGCGCCAGGATTCCAGGTAAAGAAAGCGATCTTTGACCGCGCCGAATTCGCCGCCCTGCATTTCCAGCTTTTGAACCAGGGCCTGGGCCGTCAGGATATGGCGCATGCCCAGTAATTGCAAGGCGTGCGCGAGCGCGCGCACGCCCAGTGTCCAGTTGATCATCACCGGTATCTTGCCGGCAAACAACGCGGCAAAATACAGGATGAGCGCCCCCGCCGAAGCCGGCAACATGATCCCGACATAACGGCCTTCGAGCCGTTCGATTTCAGGTTTCAAGACAAGGATGGCGGCAATCATGTCCCGATAGGTTTTCACGCCGGAAGCTTGATCGGCCGCGGCCACCCGGTTCGGTCCGCGCCGGGCCTGGGCCAGGAACACTTCCGTCAGCGTACGGCCTTCAGGAAGCATAATCGGCCCGCGCCGCGCATCGAACCAGCTTCGCGGGACTGGTTTCAATTCCAGCGCTCCGGCCGTGGTCAATTGCCCGCCGGCGGCGCACAGGACATCGGACACGGTAACCATGCTGTCCTCGCCGGCCGGGAATCCAAACTCACGTTCCACCCAAAGCGCCAATTCCACACGCGCCAAACTATCCAGCCCCAGGTCGCCGGCCAGAGTTTCAGCGGGCGCCAAGTTTTGTTTTCCGGAAAGCGCGCAAAGATGTTTCAACACAATCGCAGTCGTAACCGGCGGAATTGGTTCGTCGGTTGTTGCGACGGACCGTGATGCCGGCTCCGGCATTGGGCGCACGCCGCCCCGCCGCCAAATTGTATAGGGCACATAGGTGTTTGGCCGCAGAATGCGGTTGTAAAAATTTTCAAGGTAACGGTTAAGCGTACCGCGCCCGGCGTTGCCGGGCAGATCGGCGGGTTCGGCCGGCTCAATCGAAATATGGCGGCGTGGTCCGAAGAAAATGCCGTTGGCCAGAATGGCCAGGATTCCTTGCCCAAGCACGCGGCCGACACGGGGCGGGCCGCCGGAATACGCAAAACTGAAACGACTGCCCCATAACCCTTGCGTACGGATCAGGACCACCCGCACTTCCGGCATGTTTTGGAGAATGAATTCCACGGCACTGTTGCCGCCCAGGTCCTCGCGGGACTGATGCTGGATGTGGCCGGCCGGATAAAGCAGAAGATTTTCTCCGCGCTTCAGCCCGGCCACGCAATCCGCCAGCACGCGCGCCACCTCGGTCTGACAGGCTTCGCCATATTTGAGCGGATCCGGGATCATCCGCACACCGACGCGCGGCGCGATCCAGCGCAGGATGGGCCGATTCATCTGGTCCTTGTCCGCCAGCGCGCTCACCCGGAAATGCCGTGAAAGTTGCGACCAGACGATAAAGGGATCAATCAGGGCTGGGTGATTCGGCAAAAACAAGATACCACCGCGGCCCCGGGCGGCAATCTGTTCCATACCGTTTACATTGATCCGGTATCGCAGGCGCAACAAACCGCGGACCAGGGTGCTGAGCAGGCGGACAAGCATATTGGCCACTCCAAAATAGGCCGCCTAAGGCGGCAACTGTTTCATGTAGCCGCGGCGGTGACGCCGTGGTCTTTACCAAAGAAAACGCCCAATCCGGCATCTGCCGGACCGAACGTCGAATGGAAATCAAAAAAATCTCGGCAACAAACAATCATTCTGTCGGTTAGGTTGCCGGTCATTCCGCGATCGCCTTCAGCCTGTGGTCAACGGCCCATGATCCGCCTGGCGAAACTTCAGGAATAACCAGGCCACAATCAGCAACGCCAACACCCCCGCCAGGCCGAAGCTGGTTGTCGGCCGCCAGATCGCATTGAGCAGGTTGGCCAGAAACCCGGAAAGCATAATGCCGATAAAGACCACAAAGTTGGTGGCCGCCAGGACCGCGCCCTTGCGTTCCGGCGTGGCGCGAATTTGAATGAAACTTTCCACGGGAATCAAAAACACCCCGCCGGCCACGCCGATTACGGCGATAAGCGCAAAAATGGCCATAGGCCGGACGGAAGCCGGAAGGCACGGCACCGCCGCCATGGCCATCATGAGCAGGGAAAAAATGATACCCGCTAAAACCAGCGGGCGTTGCCAGCGCGCGCCCGTGGCCAGACGACTGCCAAGCAAACCGCCGGCCGCCACCCCGCCGAGTTCGGCGACAATCAAAAAACTGGTGAGTGATGAACTAAATTCAAACTGCAGGAGCCCCAGCGGATTGATGAGCAAGATTTGAAGCGAGCCAATGAACCAGATGAACACGTCGGCGCCAATCGTTATAGCCAACGGGGGATCTTTAAGAATTTCGCGCAATTGCCGGATGCTGTCGGCCGGACCGGTCCAGGGGAATTTTACGCCCGGCGCGGCGGCCGGGAGTTTTGGCACACCGAAACTTACCAGCAGTCCCGCGGCGGCTACCGTGATAATGACCAGGGACACCATCAGAGGGGCGCGGGCCAGACCAAACCAGCCGGCGCCGGTTCGGTCCAGGGCAAATCCGGCTACAGCCGTGCCGCTTAAAATGGCAACTGTTATAAAAATACGGAGAATGGCGTTTGCCTTGGGAACGTATGTAGCCGGATACAGCTCAGGGATGGACCCGTTGAGCGCGGGACTGAAGCAGGTAGCCTGCAAGCCCATCATTCCCAGCATGGTGAAGATCAACCACCAATGTCCCAAGCAGACGCCGGCCGCGCCGACCAACATGGCGACCAATTCAATGGTCTTGGCGCCAATTATAATGGCACGCTTGGGAAACCGGTCCGCCAGCCAGCCGGCTGGGGCGGCAAAAACAATGAACGGCAGAGTAAAGAGCGCCAAGGCGTAACCCTGCATATCCGGATGCCCGGCGCCGACTGCCAGAAGCAGGACGGCCTGCTTGTAGAAATTATCGTTGAACACGCCCAGGGAAAAGGTTGCCGCCATGGCAATAAACTTGGCCCGCGCCCGGACAATAGCTTCGTCAAATAGTCCTGCGGTCATGTTCGCTATTCAGGTTAAAGCGTCACTTCCTGGCCGGACCGGGCGGATTGATAAACGCCATCCATCAGGCGCATCACGGTCAAGCCTTCGGCTGAAGTCGCTGGCGGCGGACATTCCCCGCGGCAGGCCGCCAGGAACTTGGCCGCCTGCACGTAAAACCGGTTCGTGTCGGTATTGAACTGTGGGGTAATATCCGCCACGCGGCCTTCGTATTCAGTCAGGATTTTCAGCGGCTTGCCGTCCATTGCCCGGACGCCGCCTTTATCACCCATCAATTCGATATACATGACTTCCTCGGCATTGGCGGCCCAGGCAATTTCAAAGCTCATGGTGGCCTTCCGGCCGAAACGCACCAGTCCGACGGCATAATCCTCGACATCGCAAACGCCGGCGTAATTCGGCGGGCCGGCCCACATGCTGACATATTTATAAGCGCGCATATTGGCGCCGAATTTGGCGTAAGTCATTGCACTGACACGTGTAGGATGCCACAGGCCGCTCAAAAACATGCACAAATCAAACCAATGCACACCGATATCAATCAACGGTCCACCACCGGAAACGGCCTTAGTGGTAAACCAGCCGCCCAGACCCGGAATGCCCCGCCGCCGGATCATCACAGCGCGCATATGATAAATCGCGCCCAACCGGCCCGATCGGATCTCCTCACGGATCAATTGTGCTTCCGACGCCTGGCGCCAGACCATTCCGATTTGAACAACCTTGTGTGCTTTCTTCTGGGCGGCGACAATCTCAGCGGCCTGGCCGGCATGCAGGGCCATCGGTTTCTCGAGCAGAATGTGCTTACCGGCGCGAAGCGCGGCAACAGCCACTTCGCGGTGCAGCTGATTTCCGACGCAGATACTGATGGCCGCCACGTCCGTTTGCAGAAGTTTCCGATAATCCGTATAACGGTTCTTGACTTGATATTTTTCGCCTAACTCTGTCAAGCGGCCGGCATCCACATCGCACAGCGCCGTTATCTCGGCATCGGGACAATGCGCGTAGGCATCGGCATGCACTTTGCCGATCGCTCCCAGCCCGATAATGCCAACCTTGATTCTTTGTTTCATACTTTCTCCCGTTAAGTGTCGTTTACCCGCCGTTAATGAAGTTCCATGTTGGGATTGGCTTCCCATTGCGCCGTCCTTTTTTAAAAGGCCCTGACGCTAATCGCTGGAGACGTAATATAGATGTTTGCCTCCGTTTGTCAACAATGCCGGCAGTTTTTAAAACAGCCGGAAGAATGGAAACGCGTTATTAAAGAGGTTCGTGTTCATGTTCAGCCTGTTGTCCGTTCCGGGTTATGCTGGAACCGCCGGTTGAGCCGGTCCAAATACACATAAAAGACCGGGGTGACGTAAAGGGTTAACATCTGTGAAAAGAAGAGCCCGCCCACTACGGCGACCCCGAGGGGTTGCCGGGCCTCGCCACCCGCACCCAGCCCCAGTGCAATCGGGAGACAACCGAACAGGGCGGCCATGGTGGTCATCATAATCGGGCGGAACCGGATCAAGGAAGCATGGTAAATGGATGCCACCGAATCGAGCCCCTGGGTCTTCTCGGCCTCCAAAGCAAAATCAATCATCATAATACCATTCTTTTTGACAATTCCGACCAGCATGATGATGCCGACGTAGGCATACATGTCGAGTTCCATGTGAAAAATGGCCAGGGCCGCCAAGGCGCCGAAACCGGCCAGGGGCAACGATGACAAAATGGTCAGGGGATGGATAAAACTCTCGTAGAGAATCCCCAGAACCATGTAAATCACCAGGACCGTCACCAAAAGCAGGAATCCCATACTGGCTAATGATGACTGGAAGGCCTGCGCCGATCCCTGGAAAGAGGTATACACCGATGCCGGCAGGGTAGCGCGGCTGAACCGGTTGATCTCGTCAATCGCCGTGCCAATCGAACAGCCCGGCTTGAGGTTGAATGAAATCGTGGCCGATGGAACCTGCCCGGCATGATTGACGGTAAGGGGTGAGACTGTCTCGCGAATCGAGGCAACGGTGGTTAGAGGAACCAGTTGCCCGCAATCGGACTTGATATACAACGCCTCCAATGCAGAAGGGTTCCGGCGAAATTCGGGCATCAACTCCAGGATCACATAATAAAATGTGGACGCGGTATAAATGGTGGAGACCTGGCGCGAACCATAGGCGGAGTAAAACGCCTCCTGGATCTGCATTAAAGTCAGCCCCAAGGCGGAAGCCTTGTCACGGTCAATCGTGATCTCAAGCTTCGGCTTACGGGGCTGCAGATCGGATTTAACATCCACCAGGGACGGGATGGCGCGGATCTGTTCCTCCATGATAGCCCCATAATGATACAGGCTTTCCAGGTCACTGCTCTGCAGGGTGAACTGCCACTGGGCGCTTGCAAGCCGTGAACCAATGGCAATTAAAGGCGGATTGACCAGGGACACAATCAACCCTGGAATCCGGTTGAGATTCGGCCGGAGGTCGTTGATGATTTCATCAACCGATTTTGTCCGGTCAGCGCGCGGTTTCAGGCTCACAAACACCAAGCCGTTATTGTCACCCGAAAAACCGGCGATCGAGACCGTTTGCGCCTCCCGGCAATCCGTATTTTTCAACAACTCCTCGTTTAGAGTCTCCTGATGCCGCGCCATATCGGCGAACGATGAGCGGTCATGCAAGAGCGTAAAAATCCGGAAAAAATTCTGGTCCTGGGTGGGAATAAAACCCTTTGGGACAGAAATGAAGAGATATACCATTGCCAGGGTGATTAACAGGGTCATCACCAGGGTCATAAGCCGGTGGCACAACACCCAGTTCAGACTGCGGCCGTAAGCCGCCTGCCAGGCGTTGAACACACGTTCGGAAAAGGCATAGAACCGCCCCGAACTGCTTGCGGATGAGCGCACCAGGAAACGACTGCACAGCATGGGCGTCAAAGTCAGGGAAATCATTCCCGAAAACAGGATCGCCGCCGTAATGCAGACGGCAAATTCGCGGAACAACCGGCCCAGCAATCCGCCCATAAACATGATTGGAATAAACACCACCGCCAGCGAGATGGTCATTGAAAGCACGGTAAAGCCGATCTCACGCGAACCTTTGATTGAGGCTTCCAAGGCGTTTTCACCGGATTCAATCCGGCGGATAATGTTTTCCAGAACCACAATGGCATCATCAACCACAAAACCGATTGAGAGGGTAATGGCCATCAGAGACAGGGTGTTGAGGGTGAATCCGAGGAGTTGCATCACCAGGAAGGTGGCGATCAGTGAAAGAGGCACCACCAGGCTGGGAATAACCGTGGTTTTAATCGAACGCAGGAAAAAGAAAATGACGACGATGACCAGCAAGATCGTCAAAACCATTGTGATTTGCATGTCCACGATTAATTCGCGGATGAATGCTGATTGGTCGTAGAACACGTGGAGGGCCAGCGCCCCGGGCAACATTGCTTTCAGGCGTGGAAGGCGGGCTTTGATTTCGGCGGCCAAGTCCACCGTGTTGGCGCCCGGCTGCTTGCGCACCCGCAGAATGACGGTCCCCTTGGTCGCACCGCAATCGAGGAACCAGGCCGCCGTGCGGTCATTCTCAATGCCATCCACGGCCCGACCAATGTCCCTGACCCGCAGTGGATAGCCGTTTTGGTACTTCACCACCAGCATTTCAAAGGACTTGGCATTGGGTAACTGCCCGTTGGAATCAATGGTGTAGGCGATCGTCTCGTTATCAATCTTGCCCCCGGGCAGATTGACGTTTCCGGCCGCAATGGCATAGGTAACTTCGTTGATGCCAATCTTTTTATTGGCCAGGGACCAGGGATTGACCTGAACCCGCACCGCGTATTTCTGGAGCGGCAGGATGTCGATTTCGGCGATACCGTTGATGGTCGCCAGATTCGGGATCAGGATTGTTTCCCCAACATCGTGTAACACCGATACCGGCAGGGAATCGGATGTCAAGGCAATGAGCATGATGGGCATGTCGGACGGGTTCACCTTCTTGAACGTGGGTGGATTAGGCATTTCTTTGGGAAGCACCCCCATGGCGGCCGTAATCGCCGTGTTCACATCCACGGCCGCAGTATCAATCTGCCGGTCCAGTGAAAATTGGATATTGATGGTCGTGGCCCCTAACGCGCTCGCGGAGGTCATTGAGTCAATGCCGGCAATGGATGAAAACTGTTTCTCGAGCGGCGTGGCCACCGTCGCGGCCATGGTCTCCGGACTTGCCCCCGGAAGAAACGCGGTGACACTGATGGTTGGAAAATCAACGTCCGGCAGATTGTTAATTGACAGATTGCGGTAACCGAGGAGCCCAAAGAAAAAAAGACCGAACATGACCAGGATGGTCATAACCGGGCGCCGGATCCATCGTTCCGAAAGGTTCATGACATCTTACCGGTCCCCGAGGGCCACATTCGTCGCGGCAGAAGCCGTTGTATTGACGGACACAATTGCCATGCCGTCTTTTAATTTGTTCAGTCCGTCGGTAACCACGATTTCTCCGGACGATATGCCGTCGTTCAGAATCACTTCATCCCCGGCTATGCGGCGCGCCTGCACCGTTCGCAACTCCGCGCGCCCGTCAGCCCGAACCACGAACACAATGTCGCCTTTTGGTCCCTTCGCAACAGCGCTGGCCGGAACCACGACGGCTCCAGGTTCTTCCCCGATAATGAGCGCGACCCGGACATACAGGCCAGGCCAGAGAAAAGCATCGGTGTTGGCAAACGTGCCCTTCAACCGAATCATTCCGGTAGTCGTATCCACGGTATTATCAATAAAAGTCAGTCGGCCCTGCCGGGTTGGGGCATTGGCGCCCGGCACACGCGCTTCCACAGTTAAAACTGCCTTTTCCTGGGCAGTCCGGATTTCAGGCAGAATTTTTTCGGGAACTGAAAAAGTCACGTAAAGCGGTTTGATCTGGTTAATCACCAGCAAAATCGTTTTGTTGGCCTCAACCACGGCGCCCTGATTAACCACATACGCGCCCGCACGGCCCGAAATCGGGCTGTGAATTGAACAATAGCCGACGTTCAGACGGGCTTGCTCGATAGCCGCGCGGCCGGCTTGCACAATTTCTCTATAAGCGCCGGCTTCAGCGTGGGACTTTTCTAATTCCGAACGCGAGACACCGTTTTTTTCAATAAGCCGGCTGTGCCGTTCCGCATCGCTGGTTTTGAATGCCAGTGTTGCCTTGTCGCGCGCCAGCCGGGCCTCCGCCTCGCGCAGTGCCTCCGTGAAGGGGGCTGAATCAATGGTCACCAGAAGCGCGTCCTGCTGGACTTCGTCCCCCTCCCGAAAATGAAACTTCATAATCTGTCCCGACACCCGGGGGATGATCTCAAGGGAATTATAGGCCTCAACCAATCCCATCGCTTCAACAGTCAAAGGCATGGTTTTGATGACAGCCCGGGCGGTCGTGACCGACACCGGCGGCACCGGTGCGTCCGCTTTTTTACCGCAACTGCACAGGCCCGCGAGGGCCGCCATAATGAGCCAGGCAGAGCGTTGGTTCATAGTTTGTTCCCGATCAAGTTCATGGGAAAAGACTACGCTAATTATGCGTGTTATCAAGACAAAGATGATCAAGACAGGGGTGCGCACGGCGACGCTGCGCACGGCGACGCTGTCGCGACTTTTTGAAAATGTCCCCTTGTAACTCATTAGAAATGTCCCCATGACTGGTCCTAACCCGAAAGGGAAGGAGGCCAGATGGAGACGATTAAAATGAGCATAAGGGAACGCAAACGTATGACGTTAATGAGCCGCGTAGCGGAAGGGCTATTGAAGTTACGAGAGGCGGCAGAGATGATGCGCGTATCATACCGGCAGGCCAAGCGGATTTGCCGGCGCTATCTTGCAGAGGGGGACGTCGGACTCGTGCATCGGAGTCGAGGACGTAGTTCGAACAGGATGAGACCGGAGGGTGAGCGCAAACGGGCGATTGCATGGTACAACAAGCGGTATGCGGGATTCGGTCCACTGCTGGCAAGCGAGCATTTGGCGGCGGATCACGGGATTGTGGTGGACCACGAGACGTTGCGGCAGTGGCTGATTGTCGCCGGGATATGGAAATCGCATCGTAGGCGGGAGGTGCATCGTACGGCCCGGGAACGTCGTCCGCGCCGGGGAGATCTGGTGCAGATCGACGGTTCGGAGCACGACTGGTTTGAGGGACGTGGTCCTCGTGCGGTGTTGATGGTAATGATCGACGATGCAACCAACACAACGCTGGCGCGTTTCTATCCAGCCGAGGACACGGCTGCCGCCTATGACATTTTTGAGCGCTATGTGTGCCGCTACGGTTTGCCGATGGCGTTGTATCCGGACCGCGACAGCATCTATGTCTGCACACGTGAGGCAAGTCTGGAGGAGCAATTGACGAATGTGGGACCAGAGACACAGTTTGCGCGTGCCATGCGCGAACTCAACGTGGAGTTGATCCCGGCCTATTCCCCCCAGGCCAAGGGGCGTGTCGAACGACGTCACGGCTTGTTCCAGGACCGTCTGGTCAAGGAGATGCGGTTGCAGGGGATTGGCACCATTGAGGCGGCTAACGCCTATCTGGACGGAAGCTTCCTGCAGTTAATCCAGGAACGCTACAGCGTCAAACCGCGTGACCCTGTTAATGGCCACCGGTCGCGACCGTCGGCCACGACGCTCGCGTTGGTACTGTCCTGGCAGGAAACTCGCAGTGTAGCCAAGGATTGGACCGTGTGCTGGCGCACACGCCGATTGCAGATCGACGCCCGGCACACAGCGCTCGGTCTGTCTGGACGCCGCGTTGTCGTCGTGGAAAGACGTGATGGGACACTGGCCATACTTTATGGCGGTCGACTACTGAGCTTCCATTCCGCACCTGCGCCGGCCAGGCCGCCCCCGCAGACAACCGCCCTGCAAGATCGACCACGTATCCCCTATATCCCGGCCGCAAACCACCCGTGGCGACGCCGCATCCTAAGGCACCGCTCGGATTCCGCCCCCCTCCGACGAGCTATATAAGCCCATTCTCGGGGGGCGGAACCCGAGCTAACGCAACAAGATACCAACAACAAAAAGGGGACATTTCTAATGAGTCGAAAATGGGGACATTTCTAATAAGCTTTGACACGCACGGTTGCGGCATTGACAACAATTTGACCGCATGCTACATTTACAGCCGTTCTTGCAAACCGGCGCAGGGTTTGCGCCATTTGCCCAAGTATCGGCCAAGGCCGGTTCACCACGGTTTGTTTTACGGAAGGAGATTTTTACATTGGATTTAGAACGGGTGCGCCACAGCACGGCGCATGTCATGGCCGCAGCCGTCACACGGCTGTTTGAAAATGTCCGGCTCGATATCGGGCCGGCCACAGCGGATGGCTTCTACTACGATTTCGACCTGCCTCACCGGTTTACTCCGGAAGATTTTCCCGGCATCGAAGCGGAAATGAAACGCTTGGTGGCGGCCGATCTGCCGTTTGAACGCGTGGAAATGACGCGCGCGGAAGCCGCGTCGGCCTTGCAGGGCCAACGCTATAAGCTCGAACGCTTGGCCGATATTCCCGAAGGCGAACCGATCAGTTTCTACCGTTGCGGCGATTTCAAAGATCTCTGCCGCGGTCCGCACTTGGGCTCCACCGGGGAAATCCCGGCCTTTAAACTGCTCTCCGTGGCAGGCTCCTATTATCGTGGAATCGAAACCAACCCCATGCTTCAGCGGATTTACGGGATTGTGGCGGAATCCGCCCCGGCCCTGCAGGCGCAACTCGACATCATCGAAGAAGCCCGCAAACGCGACCACCGCAAGTTGGGCCGCGAGTTGGATCTCTTTAGCCAGCATGATGAAGTCGGCCCCGGCCTGATCCATTGGCATCCCAAGGGCGCGCGCGTTCGCTCCATCATCGAGGACTTCTGGCGCCGCGAGCATTTCCACGGCGGCTACGAACTGCTCTACACCCCGCACATCGGACGCGCGCTCCTGTGGGAAACCTCCGGCCACCTGGGATTCTACCGCGAAAGCATGTATGCCCCCATGGTGATTGATGAGCAACAGTATTTCCTCAAGCCGATGAACTGCCCCTTTCATATCCAGGTTTACAAGTCGCAATTACGCTCCTACCGCGACCTGCCCCTGCGCTGGGCGGAACTGGGCACGGTGTACCGCTACGAAAAGGCCGGCGTCCTGCACGGCCTCCTGCGGGTGCGCGGATTCACCCAGGACGACGCCCATATTTTCTGCACGACTGAACAAATCGAAGCCGAAGTCCAGCGCACCATCCGCTTTGCGCTCTCATTTTTCAAGGCCTTTGGTTTCGCCGACATTTCGGCCTATCTCGCCACGCGGCCGGCCAAGGCCATCGGCAGTGAGGAGCGCTGGACCCAGGCCACCGCCTCGCTCGAAAAAGCGCTCAAGGCCGAAAGCCTGGTCTACACGGTGGATGCGGGCGGCGGCGCGTTCTATGGCCCGAAAGTGGATTTGAAATACAAGGACGTTACCGGCCGCGAATGGCAACTCAGCACCATCCAGTTCGACTTCAACCTGCCCGAGCGGTTCAATATTAACTATGTCGGCGAAGACGGCCAGGCGCACCGCCCTTACATGGTGCACCGCGCCCTGCTCGGCAGTCTGGAACGGTTTTTCGGGCTTCTGATCGAACATTACGGCGGCGCATTCCCGCTGTGGCTCGCGCCGGAACAGGTCCGCGTCCTGCCGCTCACGGACAAGCAGATTGAGGCCGCCCGGCAGACGGCCGAGAAGCTCCGTGCCGCCGATGTGCGCGTGACGGTGGATGCGGGCGCCGGCAAGTTGGGCGCCAAGATCCGCAACGCGCAACTGGAAAAAATCCCTTATATGCTCATTCTCGGCCCGAAGGAAGTCCAAGCCGGGACCATTTCCGTGCGCAGTCGCGCCGGCGGCGACCAGGGCGCCTTGAGCGTGGCTGTTTTCATTCAGCAAATCAAGACCGAGGCCATGTCGGGGAATGGTTGATTTATGAGTATTGAACGCAAAATTAAATTACATGGCAAATCCAAGCCTATGCCCCCTCTGCCCTCTTTCATTAACCATCAACCATTAACCATTGCCCCAGGAGGTCATTATTCGCACTTCGACCAGAGTGAATAACCGCATTCGTGTTCCCCAGGTGCGCTGTATCTCGGATACGGGTGAACAAATCGGCATTATCGCCACCGGCGAGGCCTTGAAATTGGCGCTATCCAAAAATCTGGATCTGGTGGAAATTTCACCCAATGCGAATCCGCCGGTCTGCCGCATCATGAATTTCGGCAAGTTCCGGTACGAGGAAAGCCGCCGGGAGAAAATGGCCCGCAAACACCAAGTGCGGGTCGAACTGAAAGAAATGAAATTCCATGCCAACGTCGAGGATCACGACTACTGCACCAAGATGCATCACATTCGCGCGTTTCTGGAAAAGGGATGCCGCGTGAAAACATCCCTGCTTTTCCGCGGCCGGGAAAACGAGCATCGCGAGCTGGGCTACAGCCTGTTCACGCGCCTGATCAAGGACTGCGCCGATATCGGCGCGCCCGAATCAGGGCCACGGTTGTTCGGCCATAACCTGGTAATGCTCCTGCACCCTCAGCATTTAGCCAAAATCGGAAACGCATCCTCGACGCCGGCGAGGCCGCCCGCACCAGCTCCGCGGCCCACACCCGCCCCGGGCACAGCGACTTAAGGCGTATCCAAATCAGCACGGTTATTAAATGTCATGCTCTGTAGTATAAATTGCGCAGAGGAACCGATTTTAAAATCGCCGAAAAAGAGGTTTGCCATGATGCGTTGCAAATCGCTTTGCCTTGCCGTATTGATCCCCTTGATTTATTTTGCGGCGCAAGCCGGCCAGGCCCAAGTCTGGACCAATCTGGGATCGGGAATCAACGAGCGTGTGTATGCGCTGGCAGTGGGCACCAATGGCGCATTGTTTGCCGGAGGAGCGTTCACCAACGCCGGGGGCGTCACGGCCAACTGTATCGCCAAATGGGATCCGGCAACGGCCGCATGGACCAACTTGAAAGCGGGCATGAATCATAATGTGCTCGCGCTGACATTTGGTCCCGATGGCGAATTATATGCCGGCGGGTATTTCACCACCGCCGACGGTGTATCAGCCAATTATATTGCCAAATGGGATCCGGCGACGGCCGCATGGACCAATCTTGGCGTGGGAATGAATGATATGGTGAGAGCGCTGGCAGTCGGAAACAATGGCGAATTATATGCCGGCGGGTATTTCACCACCGCCGGGGGCGTAGCGGCCAACCGTATCGCCAAATGGGATCCGGCAACTGCAGGATGGACCAACCTCGGCGCGGGGATGAATGGTCATGTGTATGCGCTGACGGTGGGTAACAATGGAGAGTTGTATGCCGGCGGGTATTTCACTGCCGCCGGGGGCATCACGGCCAATCGCATAGCCAAATGGGATCCGGCCACGGCGGGATGGACCAGCCTGGGCTCCGGAATGAATGATATGGTGCATACGCTGGCAATAGGAACCAAGGCGGAATTGTATGCCGGCGGGGAGTTCACCACCGCCGGCGGCATCGCGGCCAACAACATCGCCATATGGGTAAACTTGCCGCCGGCGCCCATTGATGTCTCAGCCACTAAAAACGCCTTTGCCGACCGTGTCCGTATCCGTTGGGATTCCGTTTTGTCAGCCGATACTTACGCGGTGTTCCGCAACACGGTCAACAACACCAATTCAGCCGTGGAATTAGTGTCCGGGATAACTAACTTATTCTTTGATGACACGACCGTGGATGTCGGCGCCACTTATTTTTACTGGGGCAAGGCCAGGAATTCCGCCGGGGGCAGCGGGTTCGGCGCCTCCGACTATGGTTGCGCCGGCCCCGTGGTAGTTCCGCCGACACCGGTTGATGTTGCCGCAACCAAAGGCGCATTCACGGACCGTGTCCGGGTTAGTTGGGACAATGTTCCATCAGCCGTCTTCTATGAGGTGTATCGCGGCACCAATAATGACTCGGCTTCGGCCGTCAAGGTTAATGATGCCGATTATTCACCCTTTGACGATATGACGGTTGCCAGCGGTGTGACTTACTATTACTGGGTCAAGGCCAGGAATTCCGCCGGCGCCAGTGAGTTCAGCAATGGCGATTCCGGCTATGCGGCGCCCACGGTAGTTCCGCCGCCGGCGCCGGCCTGGGTCTCGGCAAGCAAGCGGGCGTATGCCGATCGCGTCCGGGTCAGTTGGGAAATAGTCCCTTCGGCCGCATCCTACGAGATATACCGGAACACGGTCAACAACCCGGCATCAGCCGTCTGGTTGAATGAAGACAACGATTCACCCTTTGATGACGCGACGGCGGCCTCTGGCGTGACCTATTATTACTGGGTCAAGGCCAAAAATGAAGCGGGACACAGCGACTTCAGCATAGCGGATTACGGCATTCGGGGGAACGCGCCAACCGACTTTGACGGCGATGGCAAGGCCGACCTCGCCGTGTATCGTAACGGTTACTGGTCCATCTTCACTATGGCCGGCAACGTGCTTTTCTATAACGAAGGTTTGTGGGGCGGGTCAGACTGGACACCAGTGCCCGGTGACTACGACGGAGATGGTAAGTCCGACCTCGCCGTGTATTATGACGGGTATTGGTCAATCTACTCTATAGCGAACGGGATCATCCTGCTCAACGAAGGCACGTGGGGCGGGGCGGATTCCATCCCGGTGCCCGGCGACTATGACGGTGACGGCAAAGCCGACCTCGCCGTGTATGATGACGGGTATTGGTCAATCTACTCGTTAGCGAACGGGATCATCCTGCTCAACGAAGGCACGTGGGGCGAGGCGGATTCCATCCCGGTGCCCGGCGACTATGACGGCGACGGTAAGGCCGATCTCGCCGTGTATGATGACGGGTATTGGTCAATCTACTCGTTAGCGAACGGGATCATCCTGCTCAACGAAGGCACGTGGGGCGGGGCGGATTCCATCCCGGTGCCCGGCGACTATGACAGCGACGGTAAGGCCGATCTCGCCGTGTATGATGACGGGTATTGGTCAATCTACTCGTTAGCGAATGGGATCATCCTGCTCAACGAAGGCACATGGGGCGGGTCAGGCTGGACCCCGGTGCCCGGTGACTACGACGGAGATGGTAAGTCCGACCTGGCCGTGTATAATGACGGGTATTGGTCAATCTTCACCATGGCCGGCAACGTGCTTTTCTATAACGAAGGCCCGTGGGGCGGGTCAGGCTGGGATCCTGTGAAGTAATGTCGCTTAAGACTGTTTGAACAAGCCTGCTTCCTGGTGAACTGGAATGCCTATTCCCGACGAAGAGGCCATTCTGGCGTTCTCACATAGTCAAAAAATACCGTCTTTTCGACAATTACGGCTTGATTGCCATCCACGCATCGGGCTACCATCGCGGGCATGACAAAAGCAGGTATCAAACAATTACTGAAATTCGGCGTCAGCCTATTGTTGCTGTTTTGGACATTGCGCCTGGTTGACTGGCGGGGCAGTCTGGAACTGGCCGGCCGCGCCAACTCCGGCCTGATAGCCGTGGCCGTAAGTCTTCTGCTGGCTGAGCGCATCTTAAGCGTAAGCAAATGGCTCCTGCTCCTGCGGGCCAAAGGCTCGCCCATCACATTCTGGCGCCTGCTGGTGATCAATTACATCGGCGGATTCTGGGGACTGGTGTTGCCCTCCAGCGTCAGCGCCGACATTGTGCGGGGATATTATCTTTCCAAGAGCACCGCCAACGTCTCGCTGGCGGTGACTTCCATGGTGATTGACCGGCTCATGGGCGCGCTCTCGCTGGTTTTACTGGGATGCGTCAGCGCCTGGATGGTTGGCGACACCTTTGGTTTGGCGCATGCGCGCCTGATCGCCGCCGGCGTAGCCGGGGGAAGCGTCCTGGCCATCGCGCTCCTGTTTCATAACGATTTTATTCACTGGGTGGACCGTCGGATTATCCAGCGGGTGGCGGACAGGAAAATCATCCGGCAGGTGCGCCGGTGGATCGTGTCGTGTTTACAGTACCGGCAATATCCGCAAGCACTGGTTTTGTCGTTCTTGCTTACCATGTTCGTGCAGATGCTGAGGATCCTGGTTTTTTACGCAGTTGCCGTGAGCTTCGGGGTGCATGTGTCGGTAACGTATTATTTTATCTTCGTGCCGCTCATTATGTTACTCATCATGTTGCCGTCCATTAATGGCATCGGCATTCGCGAAGGCAGTTTTGTGGGGTTCTTCGCACTGGTGGGTGTGCCCTCGGCCCAGGCCTTTATCATTTCCTTTGTCGTATCCGTGTTGACGACCCTGATGACGGCCGTCGGCGGCGTTGTCTACATGTTCGATAAAAGCGCCATAGCGCCAGGCGCCGGAAATCAGAGGTCAGAGATCAGAGATCAGAATAAGGCAAGCCCTGCCAGAAGCAATAAGTCAGAATAATGCATTCTGTCTTCTGATCTGACCGCTGACCTCTGACTTCTGATCTCTGACAATCACGCGTGCCGTTTCAGCCAGCCCTGTCCGCAATACCAGCGCGCGGTCTGAATCAGGCCGGCCTCGTTGGAATAGCGCACCTGGTATCCTAATTTTTCCCGCAGTTTGCGCGTATTGAATGATCGGTCTTTGGTGAAAAACGCCAGCCGCCGCCGGTGGATGGGCGGCTCGATGCCCAGCTTACGGCAGACCCATTCGCAAACGTCGGCGGCCAGAAAGAACGGGAAGGCCGGCAGGCGCACGATGCGAAACCGGTTGCCCAGCTCGCCGGCCACGATCCGCGCCATCTGGTCGAGCGTCACACAGTCCGGGTTGCCGCAAATGAAGATTTCGTCCCGGGCGGCCGGATGCGTCGCCGCCAGGATCATGATGTTGGTGAGATCGTCAACGTGAATCAGGTGATACAGGCACTGACCGCGCCCGAGCAGGAACAGGATCCGGCGCGAGGCCATCCGGAAAAATTTCAGCAGGCGCTTGTCGCCCGGCCCGTAAATGGCCGCCGGCCGGATCACGGTGTAGGGCAATTGTTTCTTCTGGGCAAAATCCCTCAGCCACAGCTCGGCATCCGCCTTGGTCTGCTGGTAGATGTCGCCCGGGTGCATGGAATAGAGCTCGTCGGCCGGCGGATTGGCGATATGGCCGTGGACACCCACCGTGGAGACGTGCACGAACCGCTTGAAGGCGGGATTCTTCAAGGCCGCGCGGGCCAGGAGCTGGGTGCTGAGCACATGCACTTGGGCATACATGGCATCGGCATGCCTGGCCTCCCGGTAGGCCGCCGCCACGTGAAAAATATATTCAACGCCCTGCACAGCCTCGGCCACCACGGCCTCGTCAAACACATCGCCCCTATGCCAATGAATGGGTAAATCGCGGAGCGCCGCCAGGTTCGAGGAAGCCCGGGCAATGGCATGCACCTCCAGGCCGGCCCGCACTAATTTGCGGGCCAAAACCGCGCCGGTAAACCCGGTCGCGCCGGTAACCAGCACGCGCGCGCCGGCATGGATTTCACTGGGCATCTGACTAAGCTCGAACGCGTCCGGCACTGCCGGACGCCGCATTTCCAGGATAACCGGCGAACCCCAGCGCCGGGTCAGGCCGGCCTGACGCAACAGGCCTTCCACCGCGGCGGAAAGCGGCCGGCATTTCAGGCGGCGATGCAGGACCATGGGCAGGAAGAACTGGCCGATCCGCCGGCCGGGAACAAAACTGCGCCGGGCGAAGGCACTGATGATTTCCGCATGGCGAAACAAGCGGAACGCGCGCGTATTGCCCTCCAGCTTTTTCTTGGCGCCGAACAAACGCGGGGCCGCGCAGTTCAGGCTCTGGCACGTGGGATAATCCACAATCACGGCGCGCACGGCCACCCGGCAGAGCTCGCCAATAAGCTCCTCCCAGCGCGCGCAGTGGGTCAACAACCGGAAACACAAAACAGTGTCAAAAGAGCGGTCGGCAAAAGGAAGTTTCAGGACGTTCACCACCTGAAACCGGCATTGACCTGCCTGCATGATAGCGGCAATGCGGTGGCGACAGGCTTCCGCACTGCCGACGACCGTCACCGGATATTTTTCCCGGCAGAGCGGCGCGGCCAACTGGCCATGGCCGCCGCCAACATCGAGGACCGTGACGCCGGAATGGTCCTGGAGCAGATCGAGAACGGCGGCTTCCTGGACCTTCAGCATCCAGGCGCCGACCGCACCGGCAAACCGACCGGCATAATCATCGGATGCGGTTGCGATATCCGCGGTTTCCGGAAATGCTTCCGGGTTGTCATGGGTTTGAGGCATGGTGACAATTGTTCGAAAAACTTCTTCGTCACGGGTTAAAAGCGTTTAACGCGCGCAACCAACTGTTTGCGAATTGCGGCAGTCGTCAACGCAGGCATTGACAGGCTGATATTTGGCACTATACTTGATAAATTATGGTGCCGCAATGGATAATTGAAAAAAAACGCGATGGCCGCGTCTTGGCGGACGCGGAAATCGGTTTTTTTATCCAGGGCTACGCCGGCGGCGCCATCCCCGATTACCAGATGGCCGCCCTGGCCATGGCCATCATGCTCAAAGGCATGTCGCCGGACGAAACCGTGGCCCTGACCCGGAGCATGTTGGCCTCAGGCATCACGTTGGACACTTCATCACTGCGCAACCCGAAAATTGACAAGCATTCCACCGGCGGTATCGGCGACAAAGTTTCATTGATCCTGGCGCCGCTGGTTGCCGGTTGCGGCATCATCGTGCCCATGATCGCCGGGCGCGGCCTGGGGCTTACCGGCGGAACCATTGACAAGCTGGAATCCATCCCCGGCTACCGCACCGATCTCGATACGGCCGCTTTCCTCCATGTGCTGAATATGTGCGGCTGTTCCATAATTCGCGCCATGGATAATCTCGTGCCCGCCGATAAAAAACTTTACGCGCTCCGCGATGTAACCGGAACCGTGTCTTCAATTCCCCTGATCGTATCCAGCATTTTAAGCAAGAAACTGGCGGCCCAGCCGGATGGACTGGTGCTGGACGTAAAATGGGGGCGTGGCGCGTTTATGATGACGCGCGCGGATGCCGAAGCGTTGGCGCGCGCGCTGGTCACGACAGGGCAACGCTTGGGATTGGCGCTCGCGGCGCTCATCACGGACATGAATCAGCCGCTGGGCCTGGCGGTCGGCAACGCCCTTGAAGTGACGGAAAGCGTGGACGTCCTGCGGGGCAACGGTCCGGCAGACGTAGAGGCGCTCACCCTTGAACTTGGCGCACGCATGCTTATGCTGGGCGGCGTAGCCGCCGATCGAAAGCAGGCGCTGGAGCGGCTCCGCGCCGAACTTGAATCCGGCAATGCTTTTGAACGCTTTAAAACCATGGTGCGCCTGCACGGCGGCGATCCGCAGGCGCTGGATGATCCGGCGCGGCTGCCTTCAGCCGCCATCCGTGAACCTTTGCCGGCCCGCCGCGCCGGTTTCATTCAAACCGTGGATGCCGAAGCCATTGGCCGGGCAAGTTTGCTCCTGGGCGCCGGGCGCGCGCGGATCACGGATGAGATTGACCCTGCCGCCGGCATCGCCGCGCTGAAAAAAATCGGCGAAACGGTGACCGTTGGCGAGCCGCTGGCAATTCTGCACACGAACCGCCGTGACCGCCTGGAACAAGCGCTCATACTGGTTAAGGGCGCCTTCCGGATAACTGCAGAACACGTTTCACCGCCCCCGCTCATTACGCTCGAAATCCAGCCCGTGTCGTAAATTAGGCCCGGCAGTTGCCGGGCAACTTTGACAAAACGATTAGCCACAAAAATGCACAAGATTCACAAATATGATAAATTAATGCTCTTTTTTGTGCTTTTTGTGTCCGGCACCTGCCGGATGGTAACTTTGAAATTCCTATACATAAAATCAGAGAGACCATAACATGAACCTTCCTATGCTTTCGAAAGGCGCACAAACCGTCAGAACCGCATTTCCCGCGGCAAAACCTGTGGGGGGACTCATCCTGGGTTCCGGCTGGCGCGCGGCCGCAACCGCCTTTGAAATCCAAGGCCGCCTGGATTATTGCGCCATTCCCGGATTGGGGCAAACGACCGTGGCCGGCCACGACGGCGCTTTGCTCTGGGGAACATGTTCCGGCCTGGAAACGTTTATTTTCCTGGGTCGGCGTCACTGGTATGAAGGCGCCGGCTGGGAGCCGGTTGCATTTCCAATTTACCTGTTAAAGACATTCGGCGCTTCGCTCGTGGTACTGACCAACACCGCCGGTGGTATCCGGGCTGACCTGACCCCGGGCACGTTGATGATCATTGACGACCACATCAATGCCATGGGCGTCCACCCGTTAGTCGGGCCGCACGATGAAAGCTGGGGCACGCGGTTCCCGGATGTGACGCAAGTATATACGGCCGATCTCCGCCGGCGGATTGACCGCGCCGCGGAACGCCTGGGACAACCCCTGGCACACGGAGTCTATCTCGCGACCTCGGGCCCAACCTACGAAACACCGTCGGAAATCCGCGCGTTCCGCGCCTGGGGCGCGGATGCCGTCGGCATGTCAACCGTGCCGGAAGCCCTGCTGGCCCATGCCGCCGGCCTGCAGGTGGGCGCGCTTTCCTTCATTGCCAACCGGGCGGCCGGCCTGCCCACCGACGTGTCCGGCGACCTGTCCGGCGAAGCCTTGGCGAAGACGGAAGCCTTGGCGAAGACGGAAGCCTTGGCTCAGGCGGGCCTCGGTAACCGGCCGCTGGCGCACGCCGAAATTACCGCCGCCGCGGAGAGCGCCGCACCGGCCATGAGCCGACTCTTGAAGGAACTTTGGAAAGAGCTGGCAAAATAGGCTGTAGGCTGTAGGCTGTAGACTCTAAATAGTTACGCAAATAATATCTGAAAACCGGACATTCTGCATTTTTCATTCTGCATTCTGCATTTGTTAGGTATGACTCCCAACCAACAAAAGAATCTGATTAAAAAGGCGGTCGCGGCAATGCGGCGCGCTTATGCACCCTATTCCCGGTTCCGCGTCGGCGCGGCCCTGCTGACCCGGGAAGGGCGCGTCTTCCAGGGCTGTAACGTTGAAAACGCGTCGTATGGCCTGACGCTATGCGCGGAGCGCACGGCACTGGGCGCCGCCGTCTCGGCGGGTTATCGCCACTTTACGGCTTTGGCTCTCGTCTCCAGTGAAGCACCCTGCGACCTGTCCGCCGAAGTCCGGCGTTGCCGGACGAAGACGGAAGCCTTGGCGAAGAAGGGCGGGCAAACCGCACCAATGCCCTGCGGGGCATGTCTGCAGGCACTGGCCGAATTTTGCCGGCCGGATTTTGTCATTGTCACGGCCGCCGCGCGCAATCCGGCGGCAATGGCTATTTACGCATTAAAGGATCTGTTGCCGCGGGCATTCCGGCTGGGATAACTAATTTCTTATGATTTCCATTCCCACTAATCCGCTTAGTGATGGCGCCCGGACCGTGGTCCGGCGTCTGACGGAAGCGGGCTTTACCGCTTTTTGGGCGGGCGGCTGTGTGCGCGACATCATCATGGGCCGTGAGCCGAAGGATTTTGACATCGCCACCTCGGCCGTGCCCGACCAGGTGGAGCGTCTCTTCCCCGGCGCCGTGACGACCGGCAAATCGTTCGGCGTGGTGCGGGTCCGCATCCACGGCCTCGAATACGAGGTGGCCACCTTCCGCAAAGACCAGGCTTACCACGATGGACGCCATCCCGAGGGCGTGGTGTTCACCGACGAACAGACGGACGCCCAACGCCGCGATTTCACGATTAACGCTCTGTTCCTCGATCCATTGACCGGCGCGGTGCGCGACTATGTTGGCGGCCAGACGGACCTGGCCGCGCGCCTGATCCGGGCCGTGGGCTGTCCGGATGACCGGTTTGCGGAAGACCACTTGCGCATGCTACGCGCCGTGCGGTTTGCAAGCACGCTCGATTTCAAACTGGACCCCGCCACGGCCGACGCCATCCGCCGGCACGCCCCACAGATCGAAAAAGTCAGCGCCGAGCGCCTTCAGCAGGAGTTGACGCGCATCCTGCTGGAGACGCCGCAACCCGGCACAGCGCTCGAACTCCTCCAGGCCGTCGGCCTGCTCCCGGTTATCCTGCCGGAAGTCTCGGCGCTTCGGGGCCAGGAACAGCCCCCGCAGTTTCACCCCGAGGGTGACGTCTGGACGCATACGATTATGATGTTAAATGCCATGCGGCAACCTGCCCGCAATGCTACGTCCGGCAGTCGCCGGATTGCAGGCGGGCCAGACGAGCTTGGACAAGCGGGCCAACCGGATCTACGCTTAGCTTACGCCGTCCTGCTCCATGACGTGGGTAAACCCGGCACGGCTAAATTCGTGGAGAACCGTATCCGGTTCGACTGTCATGCCGGCGTGGGCGCGGCCCTGGCGGAGGAAATCCTGAAGCGCCTGCGCCTGCCGAACGACGATATTAAGGCCATCGCGTTCTGCATCGGCAACCACATGCGGTTTATGGATGTTCAGCGCATGCGCAAGGCGACGCTTTGCCGGCTGGTGGGGGCGCCGACCTTTGCCACCGAGCTGGAACTGCATCGCTTAGATTGCGAGGCCAGCCATGGGGACATGACCAATCACGCTTTCCTGGTCGCGTTCCAGGCCGCGCGCCGCGCCGAACCGGTCCTGCCCAAGCCGTGGGTCACGGGCCATGACATCCTGTCTTTGGGCGTTACCGCCGGCCGTGAGATTGGCCGATGGAAACAGATGGTTTACGACGCGCAGTTGGAAGGCTTGGTGGAAAATAGAGAGGCGGCGCTGGCCTGGCTCCGGCGCGAGCTGGTTGCGGCAGGACGGTAGTATTTTTATCAGATCGGATTGGCAGGGCGCGATCTGCCGTTGTCTCCTCCGGTTCCTTTGAAAGGTTAAATCGGAAAATGAACAAAAAAATTACGCAAAATGATTTTAGGCGGCCGCCGCAACAGTTCAAGCTGGCGCCATTCTGGTTTTTGAACGACCGCCTGAAACCGGCGGAAATGCGCCGGCAGGTAAGGGAATTTGCGAAGAAAAACGTGGGCGGCGCCTTCATGCACGGGCGATTCGGGTTGCGCACGCCCTATTTTTCCAAAGATTGGTGGCAATGCATCCGGGCCGCAATCAATGAAGGGCAAAAAATCAACTTCAACCTCTGGTTATACGATGATATGAACTGGGCATCGGGCTGGGCGCACGGCAAGATATACGAAGAAAATCCCGGATTTCAAGAACAACACCTTGATTTGATTGAGAAGGATGTGACCGGGCCACTGCATCTTGTCGAATGGTTGCCGGAAGGATTCCCGCAATACGTCTATATTTGCAGACCCGACTATTCGGGACTGAAAGAAGTCACAAAAGATATATGGGATTGGCAACTCGTAACCGATATTCCCGCCGGTCCTCACAAAATTCTTTTTTTCGTGCGCCGGAATTCAGGGCTCACCCATCCCATTACGCGGCCGGCGCACATTGACCGGTTGAATCCTGATGCAACCCGCGCGTTTATTCGTCTTTCGCATGAAGAATATAAAAAACGCTTTGCAAAACAGTTCGGCAGGACCATTCCCGGAATTTTCACCGATGAGCCGGGTTTCTATCATAATCTTTGGAACAAGAATCCGGCGAGCCTGACCTGGACGAAAGAATTGCCGGAATTCTTCAAAAAAAACCGCGGTTATGAATTAAAAGACCATCTTGTCGGCCTCTGGAAAGAAACCGGCAATTACCGGAAAGTGCGTTGTGATTTCTATGACACCGTGGCCGGGATGTTTTGCGCAAACTATTTCAAGCCGATACGCGATTGGTGTCGGGCAAACCGCCTTAAATTCACGGGCCATCTTGAATGGGAGGAGGGGTTCCAGAACCATATCCAGTTTTCCGGGCATCTGATGAAACCATTGCGGTATTTTGATATTCCCGGTCTGGATAAGATTGACCGGAACAAGCGCCGTTTGACCGAAAAATTTGTCTCCAGCGCGGTGCATCTTTCCGGAAAAGAACGGACACTTTCGGAAACCTATGCTTGTTCGAGCTGGGACCTGACGCTTGAAGAAATGAAGGCCGTATGCGACTGGCAGTATGTCAGGGGCGTGAACTTCCTGAACCCGCACGCTTTTTACTACTCCATCAGGGCCGAACGCAAATTTGAGAGTCCGCCTTCCGAGGGACACCATAATATTTTCTGGCCGTATTTCGGTTGTTTCGCGGATTACGTGGCGAGGCTTTCCTACGTTTTGACGCGCGGCAGGCACCGCGCCCCGGTTGCGCTTTATTATCCCATTCATTCGGCCTGGTCATTGCGCCGGCCCGACCTGAAGAAGAACGCCGAATTGGACAAACTCTCAAGTCTTTTCGATTCCGTCGGCCATGGTCTGATGGAAAACCAGGTTGATTTTGACATAATTGACGATGATTTCCTGCTGAAGGCGGATATTGGAAAAGGAAAAATAAGCATTGCGGGCGAAGAGTTTTCAGCGCTTGTCCTCGCCGGAGCATCTGTTCTGCCGCATAAAACATATGCGATCCTCAAGGAATTCGTTAGGCAAGGTGGATATGTTCTCGTAATCCCTCCCGTGCCGGAATGGATTGTCAACGCAGATAGCCCGGGGAAACAAAACCCTGTGATTGATTTGCCCGGTAACAGGGAAAATACCCGCCGGGGCGGCTGGAAAATATTCAAGGGGGTTGCCGGGCTTATTAACTTCATCAAGGGAACCGATTGCCGGGATGTGATTCTTAAAACCGCATGCCCTGGTTTGAAATACCTTTGCCGCCATGATGCCGGCTGGACACTTTATTTCCTGGTCAACGAGTCGGAAAACCCGCTCGAAGGCCGGATGGCCTTGCGCGGCAAGGGTAAAGCCTGTCTTTTGAACGCCGAAAGCGGGATGATTCTTGAAATGGAAGGGGCCTCCGATAAAGACGGCCGGTTGCGTCTGGATCTGCAATTCTCCGGTTTTGAGAGCAAACTGGTGCTCATTTCAGAAAAGAATGTTCCCGTTGACGGCGTTTTTAAGCGCAAGGTGTTTGAAAAAATCATGGAGCTAAAGACCGGCTGGACCATTGCCATCGGGCGCAAAGCCGTCAAAATCAAGGGAGGTCTCAAGTGCTGGGAAAAGCTGGGACCAAAATATTATTCCGGGCAAGCGAAATACACCTGTGAGTTTTACCTTGATCCATTGAATGCGGACAACATATGGATTGACCTGGGCGCGGTCAAAGAGATTGCGGAAGTAAGCGTAAACGGCCGCAAGTGCGGCCGCCGGTGTTGGCGGCCGTTTCTTTTTGAAATCACGGATGCAATTCGGCCTGGGAAAAACAGCATCAAAATTGAAGTGACCAACACGCAGAAGAATGAATTTGAAAAGGCGGCCAAAACATCAGGATTGCTGGGGGCGGTTGTCATTTACAAATTTTGCTTGAACCGGACGCAAAAAAGGTTTTAAATTAAAAATTATGCAGATCAAGCTCAAAGTGCTTTAATCCGCGCTGTTAATAACACAAGGAGAGCGACATTATGAATGCCGGCAAAAAGACTCATCTGCTGATTTTGTCAATTTATCACGAACTGGCGGAAGAATTTCTGTGTTCTTTGACCGCCGAACCGAAGGCCGTGGTGCCAGTCGGTGATTTTCAGACGACTTGCGAAATCGTTGACGGGGATCCGCGCCAGGATCCGAATTTCGCGGAGCATCTGGCTAAGGCTGACGCCATCGGCATCGTGGTCCGCTTCCTTGATGTGCTGTCCATGGAAAAGATCAAAAACATTTACCGTTCCCTTCCGGACCCGCTCGGCATCCCCTTGGCCATTTTCATGTTGCGCGAAAAAGGCGAAGTGGATTTCAAGATCAGTTGCCCCTCGTGCGGTCAGAAGCTTTGGCTGAGGGATACGGATGTCGCCAAGCGCGGCCGTTGTCCAAACTGCACCAAGCCGTTCGTCATCCTCTCACAAGGCGATCACCTGAAATCCCAGTTGATATTACCGGACAAAGTTGAGACATTCACGGTCACGCGCGGCGATCCCGAATCATTCCGGACAGCTCTGATCAAACTGTTCGGGGGTATGCCGGCGGGCATCAAGCCGGCTGATCTCAGCGTTAGCGATGAAGCGCTGAAGAACGCCACGGTCCGCATCCAGATTCAGAATACCTGACGGGCGCTTTGAATTTCCTGACAGCATCTGGAAAGTATGTCATTCCGATCCGGCACTGCCGCAGAGGAATCGCTTTCGTAGCCAACCGGTCGGAGATCCCTCGCTGTGCTCGGGATGGCAGATTGGAATATAAAGCAACGTTAGACGCACTACACCAGCATGAGGAGTAAGCAATGCATAAACGCGCATGGATGTGGATTGGAGGATGGTGCCTGGCGGCGGGCCTGCTGGCGGGATTGGCAGGTTGCAGTAAACCGATCAGTGACGTGGCCGACCTGGTCATGACACTCGGGCCCAAAACCAAGATGCGGTTCATTTATATCCCGGCATTAAAACAATATGTCGGCAAATACGAGGTCAGCAACAAACAATACCGCTGTTTGAAGTCAACGCATAACAGCGGCGCACACCAGCAGTTGACGCTCAACAAGGACGACCAGCCGGCAGTTGCCGTGAGCTGGAACGACGCGAACAACTTCTGCATATGGATGACCCAGACTTTCGGAGGCAGTCGGTGGCGGTTTCGACTGCCGACCGAACAGGAATGGGAAACAGCGGCCGCTTGCGGCAAGGCGGCGGAATATCCCTGGGGCGATGGACCGATTCCCCGTAATTGGAACTACTTCGGCCGTGAAAATCCGGAGCCGGGCCAGAAACTTGATCACCATGACGGCTACCGTGTGTCCTGCCCGGTGCAGAAAAGCGGCGCAAATGCCTGGGGACTGTGCGGGGTTGGCGGCAATGTCTGGGAATGGTGCGAGGACACTGACGATGCGGAAGGCAAAACCCGCGTCCTGAAAGGCGCCGCCTGGTCGGATTGCGCGCCTCTTTTCCTTAAAACTTCACGGCGGAGCAGTTACACCGCGGATTACACATCGGCAAACATCGGGTTCCGCGTCATTGCCGAGCCAATGACCAGCGCGACGCCGTAAGCACGTGAAGCGTAGAGCGTGCTGGAGCGGAAGACAGCCTGCCCGCAGAGGCCCTCGTCTTCGTATAGAGCCTACTCCGCCGTAGCAAAGCCTCCGGGCCTACTCCGCCGGAGCAAAGCTCCTAGCTGCGAAGGCCGGGAGGCTTACTTCGCAGAGTAGCATTGGCGAAGGCGGGACACCAGACGATGGACCCTCCTACGCCAGAGCGCTTCCCCCTACACGAAGCCGTTTTCGGCGGGACAAGCCGGAGGGCAAGCGCCGGTTGGCGGAACAAATGAACGCGCTCACGGCATAAGGCGCTGGAGCAGAACGTCAAAGCGCTGGTCTTTCTTGAGCGAGTCCAGGTCCCGGTCCTCGCGAATCCAGCGCACATCCCGATAGCCCAGAACAATGGCACGCTCCAGTGACGCCAAGGCCTCGTCGGTCCGGTCGAGCAAGGCGTAACTGCAGGCCAGGTTATACCAGACCAGCGACTCGCGGGGACATAGGCGGGTCAATTCCAGGTCTGTTTTCAGTCCATCCTCATAACAACCGGTTCGTGTGTACAGATCGCCCAACACCTTGAGCACGTCCACATCCTGTGGACAGCGGCGCGCGAGCGCTTCGAGGAATGACATTTCCTTGCGAAGGGCGGCATTGACTTTACGTTTCGTTTTCATAGGACACGTTTAGGCCGACGCTTTACGCTCCATGCGCTACGTGCTTTTCGCGTACGCCCGCGCCACTTTTTGTAAAATGGCCACGATATCAGCGGCTTCCTGATTACCCCAGCTTTCATACAGGGTCAGGTGAAAATGCGCGTCCAATGCCGTCAGGATGTTGGGACACGGGAAGGTCCGGTTAGGATTGCCCTTGTATTGCGGCGCAATCCACGGCAGACTACTTGTACCGAACACGCGGCGATTACGATACCAATCCCAGATATGGCAGGGATTGCAATAGCGCTCACTCAACTGCAGACCCTCCGCGGCTAATGCCTCGCAGAAGGTCGTCTTGTTGCAAGTCACGGCCTCGGGATGAAACCGCAGGCGCAAATACCAGTAACTCGGCTCGGCTCCGGCCACCTGGGGCGGGAATGACACGGACTTCAGGCCGCGCAGGCCCCTGGCAATCCGGCGCGCCAGTTCCCGACGCCGCGAGACGATCGTCGGCAGTTTCCGCAACTGAACGCTCCCCATCACGGCCGCCAGGTCGTTAAGATTGAAATTTAGCGACGCGATTGCATTGCTGGCGCCCTTGGGCAAGCCAAACGGCTTGCCGCGGTCGGAAGCCCGGCGGGCTTCCCAGTAAAGTTTTTCACGGCGCGTAAACACCACGCCGCCCTGGCCGCCCGTGCAGTGATGCTTGCCGAACATCGTGGAAAAGGCGGCAACGTCACCGAACGTGCCTACCAGACGCCCCTTAAGCCGCGCGCCATGTGACTGGGCGCAATCTTCCACCACGGGCAGTTTGTGCCGGCGAGCGACTTTCATGATCCCCGGCATATCGGCCGGCTCGCCGAAAATATGCGCCACGACAATCGCGCTCGTCTGCGGGGTAATGACAGCCTCGATTTCCTTCGGTCCGGGCGTAAACCGGCCCGGCGCGGCGTCGGCAATGACCGGAATGCAGTTCAGAAGCGGGATCGGCATAATGCCGCCCGGATCGGTGATCGGGCCAACGATTACTTCCGTAAAGGGCTCAATGTTCAAGGCGCGCAGAGCCACATAAACGGCCGTCGTGCCGGAATTGACGGCATCCGCAAACCCGCCGCCCATGGCTTTGGCAAATTCACGGCAATACGCTTCTTCCTCCGGCCCGTTATAGCCAAAGGCATTGCCGGAGGCAATGGCGCGGTCAAACAGGGCATCCACGGCTGATTTTTCCTCCAGGCCGACCAGGTGACGGTTCGGCCATGGGGTGTTTCGCACTTTGGGTCCTCCCTGCAGAGCGAGGCGAACGGCGGGTTTGACGGCGCGGCGCAGAATCTTTTTCATTTCAGGCTGTTCCTTTCGCGTGTTAACAAACACCCTGTTATTTAAGCACATCCAATCCGGCTGTCAATTGGAAACAGGGCTGTAATGTAACCTCAGAACGTGGGGGCAAAACGATGGCAGTCTTGAAGTTCGCACCCTGCTCTCCTGACTGAAGGGGTTACTTCCGGTAAAATAAAGCTTGCCGCCAGAATAGTATTCACTATAATAAAGGCTGTTGATGATATAAGAATGTTTCTTTGTCAGCTTGCTCCTGCGGGAGGGCTGTATATCAATCGCCCAGTTGAAAATATCGGAATTATAAAAAAATGAGGAGGATCGCCATGCGAAAAGCAATGAAAACCGCCCTGGCCGCCAAACGTGTGACGTTCAAGGTCACGGCCAGTCCGAAGAGCACGGTGTCGCTTGCAGGCACGTTTAACCAGTGGGATACCAAGCGGCATCCGATGAAAGACACCAGCGGCAACGGCACCTATACGATCACACTGATGTTACCCAAGGGGGAACATGAGTACAAATTCGTAATCAACGGAAACTGGGTCGTGGATGCCGAATGCCGCAACTGGGTTCGTAACGCCTGCGGGACGCTTAACAGCGTTATCAAGGTGGAATAGCCGGATACTTGGCCGGTTTTTTCGCCCTTTGCAAGGCATTCCCGTGTTTTGTGCTTGAATCACCGGTCATAAGAGTGTTTGATCGCGGTATGCAAACACTGCAATTTTTTACGATTGCCCCCGCAGTTCCCGAAAAACTCCGTTTTCTGGAAGAGCTCGCCCGCAACCTTTGGTGGTCCTGGAATGCCGACGCCATCGAGCTGTTCCGCCGGATCAACCGCGAACTCTGGAAGGAGACCAGGTTCAATCCGGTTCTGTTCCTGAGCCGCGTATCCCAGGACCAGCTGACGGCGCTGGCCGCCGACGAAAATTTTATAACCCATCTGGGGCGTGTACGCCAGGCCTTCGAGAAGGAGACCCTGCAACCGGCTGATACACGCAGTCCGGTGTATGCGCCGGGCGACTGCCTTGCCTATTTTTGCGCCGAGTTCGGCGTTCACGAAAGCCTGCCGCTTTTTGCCGGCGGTCTGGGCGTTTTAGCCGGCGACCATCTGAAGGCCGCTTCCAACATGGGCTTACCCCTGGTCGCCGTGGGACTCCTTTACCGGCAGGGCTATTTCCGCCAGTATTTGAACAACGACGGCTGGCAACAGGAAGTCTATCCTGAAAACGAAATTCATAACCTTCCCCTCGAACGGGTGCTTAAGCCCGACGGCAATCCGCTGACCATCAACATCCCCGCACCGGGCCACACCCTGCATGCGGCCGTTTGGAAAGTGCAGGTGGGCCGCATTCCCGTCATTCTGCTCGATTCCAATATGCCGGAAAATCCGCCGGACTGGCGCGATGTCACCTGCCAGCTCTATGGCGGCGACCATCGCACGCGCCTTCTGCAGGAAATCCTGCTTGGCATCGGCGGCCTGCGCGCGCTCCATGAAATGGGGCTCGAACCGCAGGTTTGCCATATGAACGAAGGCCATTCGGCGTTCATCAGCCTGGAACGGCTGGCCCGTCTCATGGGCAACCATGGCCTGGACAAAAAAACGGCCATGGAAATCATCGTGCGCACCAATGTGTTCACGACCCATACCCCCGTGGCCGCCGGCCATGACGAATTTCACGTGGACATGCTTCGCCCGTTTTTCGAGGCCCTGCACGAGTCCTTGCCTATAACCATGGAAGACTTGTTGAGCCTGGGCCGCGCCGCGCACGCCGCCGACAGCGCCCCTGTCTCAATGACGGTGCTGGCACTGCGTTTGTCGCAATATTGCAATGGTGTCAGCCGTCTGCATGGCGTTGTGGCGCGCCGGATGTGGATGCAACTGTGGCCCAATCGGCCGGAGAACGAAATCCCCATCACTTCCATCACCAATGGCGTGCATACGCCCTCATGGCTCTCGCCGGAAAACACCTTGTTGTTCAACCGTTACCTCGGCCCCCAATGGCACACCAAGCCCGGGGATGCCGCCATGCTGGAACGGATCGATCAGATTCCAGACGAGGAACTCTGGCGCGCCCATGAACTCAGCCGTTCCTGCCTGATCCGCGAATGCCGGGAATGGCTGACGCGTCAGATGTATCGCCGCAACACCGGCAAGACCGAATTGGAAGCGGCCAAGTCCGTGCTCGATCCCGCCATTCTGACCATCGGGTTTGCGCGCCGGTTTGCCACCTATAAGCGCGCCGGCCTGCTTCTGCACGATGCGGCGCGGTTTGAAGCCCTGTTGACCGGCGAAACACCAATCCAGGTAATCTTTGCCGGCAAGGCCCATCCGCGCGACAACGAGGGCAAGGAAATTATTCGTCAGATCGTGCATTTTTCGCGCCGCGCCCAGGTTCGCCACCGGATAATTTTCATCGAGGATTACGACATTGACGTTGCGCGTTTCCTGGTCCAGGGCGTGGACGTGTGGCTCAACACGCCGCGCCGCCCGCTGGAAGCCAGCGGCACCTCCGGCATGAAGGCGGCCGTCAACGGCGCACTGAACGTCAGTATCCTGGACGGCTGGTGGGACGAGGCCTACGCGCCGGAACACAACGCTCCGACGGGGCCCGGTGCGCCTGGGTTCAACCTGCCAGCCGCACCCGCAACGCTGTCAGGTGGCGACTACGGGCAAACAGCGGTTTCGTCACAGACAGTGCCGGCAGGTTGGAGTATCGGACACCGCGAAGAATACCAAGATGCCGACTACCAGGATGCCGTGGAAAGCCAGGTCCTTTACAATTTGCTCGAGAGTGAAGTGATTCCATGTTTTTATACGCGGCCCAATCCGGCAACTGCCGGACCGGCGCCATGGGTTAAGATGATGAAGGCGGCCATTAAAATGGCGTTTGTCCGTTTCAGCGCGCACCGCATGGTGCGGGAATATGAGGAGCGGTTTTATATTCCGGCCCTCCAACGCAGTCGCGCGCTCCGGGCCGACAACGCGGCCGAGGCTCACGCCCTGGTCAAACAACACGCGCGTTTGGCAAGGCTATGGCCGCAGATTCGCGCCAGCCGGCCGCGCCCGCAGTCGCTACACACCGGCATTGCGGGCGGGCCGGCGGCACCGGCCGAACTGGGACTCTTGCGTGTGGGCGACGCCTTTACCGTGACCGTTACGGCGCACTTAGGCGAACTGCACCCCGACGACGTAATCGTGGAGCTCTATTACGGCCAGTTGAACATGAAGGGCACCATCACCGCCGGCCATCGCCAGCCAATGACCGCTATCCAGAAAACGGGCCTGCCCGCCGACGCGTCCGCCGTAGCTTTAGCGAAGGGGGAAGGCCCGGCGCAGGCGGGTGACGGCCAACACATCTTCGAGTGCCGGCTGGAATGCCGGACAACCGGTCGTTACGGCTTTACCGCGCGCATTATGCCCCGCGGCGACGCCTGGACACAAACCCTGCCGGGCTTTCTTACCTGGGCGGAGTGAAAGAAATGCAGAATGTAGAATTAGGCCCGGCCGTTGCCGGGCAACTTTGACAAAACGATTAGCCACAAAAATGCACAAGATTCACAAACATGATAAATTAATGCTCTTTTTTGTGCTTTTTGTGTCCGGCACATGCCGGATGGCAACTTTGTCCGCCATAGGCGGCAACTCATCGCGCCCGGAGGTCGTGATCCACCTGAAGATATCGCCGCCCAAGGTGGACGCCGACCTCCGGGCGGCGTTCCCGTCCGAACTTTGTCCGCCGTAGGCGGATCCGCCAATGGCGGAAAATTCCTTAACATGAACTTAACCATGGCCAGCACACACAATCCCCGCATTCTGATTGTCACGCCGGAAATCACTTATCTCCCGCACGGCATGGGCAACATGGCCAACTACCTCGTGGCTAAGGCGGGCGGACTGGCCGACGTCTCCGCGGCATTAGTCAGCGCCCTGTTCGAAACCGGCGCCGACATCCACGTGGCCTTGCCACATTATCGCCAGATGTTCAATTTCAACATCGGCAACCTGATCAGTGACGAATTGCGCGCCTACAAGGCCAAACTGCCGGATGAGCGCATTCACCTGGCCGAAGACCGCATTTTCTATTATCGTGCCAACGTCTATAACCCGCACGAGGAGGAAAACCCAAATCTGGCCCTGGCCTTCCAGCGGGAAGTGATCAACAATATCATCCCGCGTGTTCGGCCGGATCTGATCCATTGCAACGACTGGATGACTGGGCTTATTCCGGCTTTGGCCCGGCGCCTGAAGATCCCCTGCCTTTTTACCGTGCATAATATCCACTCCCTCAAAACCACCCTGGCCCACATTGAGAATAGCGGCATTGACGCCGCCGAATTCTGGCGCTCGCTGTATTACCAGTGGATGCCGCGCGCCTACGAGGAGAGCCGCGACCGCAATCCGGTGGATTTTTTAATCAGCGGTATTTTTGCCGCACACTTCATCAACACCGTAAGCCCCACCTTCCTGAACGAACTGACCGAGGGCCGGTTCAATTTCGTGGATGGCGCCCTGCGTCATGAGCTGGCCAACAAGCGCGCCGCCGGTTGCGCCGCTGGCATTCTCAATGCGCCCAATCCTTCCTATGACCCCGCAACCGATCCCGCCTTGCCCTGCCGATACGGCGCGGAAGATTGTTTGCACGGCAAGCTTAAAGCCAAGCGCGCGCTCCAAAAGCAAGCGGGATTGGCGCGCGCCGACGGCGCACCGCTCTTCTTCTGGCCGTCACGCCTGGACCCGGTCCAGAAGGGCTGTCAACTGTTAGCCGACATCCTTTATGCGGTGGTGGATCAGTACCGGCGCGATGGCCTGCAAATTGTTTTTGTGGCCAACGGTTCTTTTCAGACCCATTTCCACGATATCGCCCGCCGGCACGGATTGCAGGCGCGCGTGGCGGTCTGCAACTTCAGCGAAAGCTTGTCGCGCCTGGCCTACGCGGCCTCCGATTTCGTGCTCATGCCGTCCCGGTTTGAGCCCTGCGGTTTGCCGCAGATGATCAGCTGCAAATACGGGAGTCTGCCGGTGGCACACGACACGGGCGGCATTCACGACACAATTATACCGCTGGATGTTGGGCGCAACATGGGCAACGGGTTCCTGTTCCGGGATTACGACAGCCGGGCCTTAAACTGGGGAATGGATCAGGCCATGGCATTTTTCCGCCAGCCGGAGCACGTGCGCGCGCGGCAGGTCGCTCGGATTATGCGTGATAGCGCCGAACGCTTCACGCACCCCGTCACGGCAAAAAATTATCTCCGGCTTTACGAGACCATGCTGGATCGCCCGCTGATCAGGGGATCATGATCGGATACCAGACACCAGAGGCCAGACGCCGGACCAGAAAAGATTGAAGACAGACGTCAGATGGCTTGCCGCGTTGCGCTTGACATATTTACATCGTCTTGGCAACCTATCCCTGTGAAAATACTATTCAGGTCAATCCCGAATAGTGCGAGACCATGTCGGCTGAAAAGCGCTTTCTTATCGATTATTAAAAATTGCGCGGCGCAAAGTCAAGGGGGATGTCCAGCTTGATTTCGCCTTTGAATTGCTTATTCGCAGGACTGACCATCGGGAATTAACACGCATGAAAACTAATAGGAACAAAATGACAAAGAAAATCGGGCTTGAAACTTCAAGTATAATGCCTTTGTTGGAAACAACAACAAGAACATTGCCTTTACAACAATATGTGAAAAAGACTACTGATAGATATAATGTTGAATTTATCACGGATTCATATTCCGTAACAGAAGCGACTCAGCAAATTATCAAAAGCTTCGACAATGCGGCGGGAAGCATTAAAAAAGCGAAAGTTGTCGCTGAGCGGCTAAACATAAAAGACATGCAAACCCTGACGATACTATTTGTCAAATCTTTATCGGAAAACTGGTATGGGCGAGAGGAAACTTTGCGCTGGTCAGATGTTGTTATTAACGAAAAATTCAAAGAAATGCAAAATTCCGAAGGATTCTTTCAGTTATTAAACCAGCAAATTGAAAATAAAAAGCAAAATTATCTGGCAATGCTTCAAATAAAAAACAAGCATTTGAACATAAATTGCAAACACATCCAATCTTACTGGATAACCCCTGTATTTATTAAAGATTTGGATTTAAAAATCAAAGTAATTCCCAACGGCCTTTCTCTTGAGGATTTTTTTGGAAAATTGCAATCTGCTATAAACTTTGCGCACAAAGAAACATTCAAAATTAACGATATTGTAGATATTTACCATCTCTACTCAATCTACAATGACGCTAATGTAAAAGAAATATGGTCGTGCAATCAACTTTTTGTTAAAAGACACGAAAAATATCTTAAAACAGTGGAGGAATTTAAGGATTTATTTAATGATAACCTTGTTACCATAAAAAGGATTAAGTAATAAATTATAAAAATATTTTTGGTAATGAAGACGGAAATGGATTAGATATTGTTCCGAGAAAAACTTTTAATGAAGCTTGGAGAAACACGATAGGGATAAATATTGAGAAATACTTGTTGAAATTGACAAGGTGGTAATCAGGATAATTCATGCCGTAAAATCATAAGTTATAAAGGAGCAGATTTGCCTGCCCCGCAGCGGGGCGGGATTTAATGGGTTAAAACAGCGGAAAGTCGCCGCGCAGAGCACGCCTCCCACAAATTACCGGGGTATAACCTATTCTGTGTGGGAGGGGCGCAATGCGCCGCGACAAGTTTCAGGGGAGAAACATGACAATTGCCGTAAAATTAGCAGGCATTGAAAATGTTCCAGAAAATGGCGTAAGAATAAACGAAAAAACTCTTAAGGATTGGGCCAAACAAATAAATAACAGGGGATTTGATGCTCCTGAAAATGAAATTGAATGGGTCGAATTAATTAAAGATGCCGTAAAGAAGGATCAAGAATTTGATGAGTAGGGATAAAAATAACGGATCAATAAATTCTAAATACGATGCTGGATAATCAAAAGAAATTAGCGGAGACAACTCTCAAGGACCTGCATTTCACCGCTTACAACCGCAAAATCAAAGCCCTTTACGAACTGAGCGAATATATGTTCTATCTCGTTAAGTGGGGGTTCGTCCGCAAAACAGCATTGAATTCCCTGTTTAATGAAATCCAGGGCATAGGCAACGAAAACCTGCTCGAAAACCACCCGTCCTGTCAAATAAAACGAACACATCCAAGAGAAGCAACCATCAATGGAATTGACTTTCTGGAGTCCAAGATCGAGTACCCTCTGCTTGTCCATCGCTTCGGAAAATACGAGATAATTGCCGAGATTGTTGTCCGGGAGAAACAATATGCCGTCGGAACTCAAGCCATGCTATACTTCTGCTTCCCGATAACCGAGTTGCATGCAAATCCCGCTTTGCTCGGCAGAACGGCAAAACCAAAGGAGACGGCAGAATTCGTCTTCAACAAGGACAACTTTCGGATAATCCCGGAAATGATCCGAATCTTCGGAATGTTGAGCAAGTCTCATCAATTCGACATCCTTGCCATACTGGAATTGATCCGGAACAAAACCTGAACATTTTTATCGGGGATTTGCCATCCTTGGGTAAAGCGGAGCCGTTTGGAATAAAAGCCCCATAGATATGACTTCCACTTCAAAACGCAGAGCGCAAAAAGGCAAGCCGTCCTCCGCTGTTCCGCCTTCGCCCTGCGGGCTTCCCACTTCACTTGAAAAGCTGAAGAAGGAAATCGGCGATGGATAAGGATAAAAACCAGTCCAATATAATTTTCTACCAAACTGAAGACGGTCGGACAAAACTGGAAGTCCGCCTTGAAGATGAGACGGTCTGGCTTACACAGCCACTTATGGCTGAATTGTTTCAGACGACTCAACAGAATATCAGCCTGCATCTGCGCAATATTTATGAGGAAGGTGAACTGAGGTGCGAAGCAACTCACAAGGAATTCTTGTCGGTTCGCAGGGAAGGTATGTATGGTGTTGCAATTACAAGAGTAACGCTAGAAAAAATTATAAATTCCAGGCTCCCGATTGCCCCTCTTGCCGAACAACAAGCCATCGTTGAGCGTGTTGACAAACTCATGGCCATGATTGACGAATTGGAAAAACAGGTATCCGAACGCAAAGAACAGTCCGAAATGCTGTCGCAGTCGGTTTTGAAAGAGGCGATATCAGATGAAAACGAAACGGTCTGATAGGCAAAAAAGGATTTACGAAGGACTATCTTTGATTGGCGCTTATCGTCCGCAGGATTTATGAAACGGGCGATCGAAATGACGCCGATAATATCTGCGAAACATACGGCCGGCGCGGCCTCCATTTCCTCCGGCCGCTGTGGGAGGAGTTTCAGAAAAAATGAACGAAAAATAGCATCAGATCTTCAGGGTGTCTTGCCCGAATCTGAATAATGCCAAACACCGGGGTCAACTCCCCCGGCTACAACGGAAAACGCCCGTTGCACGCGAATCTATCTCCAGGCCGGTGTCAGCCTGTCTGTCGGGGTATCGGGAAAATGCCCGGTCGCGTCCGCAAGAGTTTTGTAAAGCTCATTTTCGATGCAGCATGGCGAGCGAACAACATGTTGAGCAAGGCACATCGATTTGATATTCTCGCGCTACTCGAATTGATCCGGAACAAAACCTGAACATTTTTATCGGGGATTTGCCATCCTTGGGTAAAGCGGAGCCGTTTGGAATAAAAGCCCCATAGATATGACTTCCACTTCAAAACGCAGAGCGCGCAAAGGCCGGACGACCTGCGTCCGTCCTCCATCCTCCGTCACGCGTCCTTCGACACGCCTCGCTTGCTCCGGTCAGGTTCCCCTTTCTTCGGACGCTCAACGCTCCACGTTTAACGCTCAACGTGCTTCCCATGCTCCACGCTTAGTCCAGGACGATCCCTACCTGGCGCCATATGCCGATTCGATTGCACGGCGGGTTCAGTTGACTAAGGAGACAGAGACGCGCCTGACGGGCGGCAAGATGACGTTAGCTGATTTCGCCGCCGGCCATGAGTATTTTGGCCTGCACAAGCAGGGTGAGGCATGGGTCTTGCGCGAATGGGCGCCCAACGCCACGGCCATCACGCTGGTCGGCACATTCTCGCAATGGCGCGAGGACCCGGCCTTGGCTTTGCGCCGCCTGAATGATGATGGCGTCTGGGAACTTCGCCTGGGCGCCGGCGCGCTGGCGCATGGCGATCTTTACCGCCTGCGAATGCATTGGCCCGGCGGGGGTGGCGACCGCCTGAGCGCCTATGCCCGGCGCGTGGTCCAGGACGAGCGCACCAAGATTTTCAACGCCCAGATCTGGGCGCCGGAGAAACCTTACCACTGGCAACACACGTTCCGGCGGTCCGGCGGCTGCCGGACGCCGCTGATTTACGAGGCGCACGTCGGCATGGCCCAGGAAGAGGGCAAGGTCGGGACGTATCGTGAGTTCAAGGAAAAAATTTTGCCGCGCATCGTGACGGCGGGCTATAACACGATCCAGCTCATGGCTGTCCAGGAACATCCCTACTACGGCTCGTTCGGCTACCACGTGACTAATTATTTCGCCGCCTCGTCGCGCTTCGGCACGCCGGATGAATTGAAGGAGCTTGTGGATGCGGCCCATGCGGCGGGGATCGCGGTCATCATGGATCTGATTCATTCCCATGCGGCGCGCAACGAGGTGGAGGGCTTGAGCCGGTTCGATGGCACACTTTTCCAATTCTTCCACGAAGGCCCGCGCGGTGTGCATGACCTTTGGGATTCACGCTGTTTCGACTACGGCAAACCCCAGGTCCTGCACTTCCTGCTCTCCAATTGCCGATTCTGGCTGGATGAATACCGCTTTGACGGCTTCCGGTTCGACGGCATCACCAGCATGCTCTATCGGCACCATGGACTCGGTAAGGCCTTTACTTCTTACAATGATTATTTCAATGCCAGTGTGGATGAACAGGCTATCGCTTATTTAACCCTGGCCAACGAGGTCATTCACGCCGTGCGCCCTGATGCCTTGACCGTGGCGGAAGACATGAGCGGCATGCCGGGCCTGGCCGCGCCCATTGAGCATGGCGGCATGGGCTTCGACTGCCGGCTGGCCATGGGTATTCCGGATTATTGGATCAAGCTCACCAAGGACACCCGCGACGAGGACTGGCCCATGAAAACCCTGTGGCACGAGCTTACCAACCGCCGCCGCGATGAGCGCACCATCAGTTACGCCGAATCGCACGACCAGGCCCTGGTGGGCGATCAAACCCTCATCTTCCGCCTGATCGAACGCGAAATTTACGATCACATGACGCTTGGCAAACGCACCCTGCGGGTGGACCGCGGACTGGCCTTGCACAAGATGATCCGGCTGGCCACGCTGGCCACGGCGGGCTACGGATATCTCACTTTCATGGGTAACGAGTTCGGCCACCCGGAATGGATTGATTTCCCGCGCGAAGGCAATCACTGGTCTTACCATTATGCCCGGCGCCAGTGGCGCCTGCGGGACGACCCTTCCCTTGTCTATCATTTCCTGGCTGATTTCGACAAGGCCATGATCGAATTGGCGCGGCTCGCCCGCCTGCTGGATGATCCTGACGTGCGCCTGCGCGTTGAACATGGCGACGACAAAGTGCTGGGCTTCGAGCGCGCCGGTCTTTTGTTCCTGTTCAACTTCCACCCGGTAAAATCTTATACCGATTATCCCGTGGAGACCACGCCGGGCGAGTACCGGCTGATCCTGGACAGCGACGCGCCCTTTTTCGGCGGTCATAGCCGCCTGGCGCCCAACCAGACCTATATCTCGGCGCCCAACGCCGCCGGGCGCACCCTGCTGACCGCCTATTTGCCTTCGCGCACCGCGCTGGTTTTGCAGAAGAGCCGGTGACTACACGATTAACCGGCTCCTCACCAGAATTTGTGGGTCAAACGTATAATTTCACCACGGAGACACGGAAACACGGAGATAAAAAAAAGGAGGTTTTTTCAAATTTGAGAGTAGCGGGGCGTTACTCTCAAATTCGACAAAACTGGCTGTATTAT
>JBDRJR010000045.1:0-31130 GCA_043814705.1 Verrucomicrobiota bacterium
TAATATGCACAAAAAAAGCGTTTATGACAAGAAAAATCTTCAAAAATAATCGGCACTTGCTTCCCCGCCCAAAATACCCTTTATTTATAGGTGGCTGGTATGCCCGTTGGTGCGACAAATTAATGATTCTGAAGAGCTGAAGACCGGCCATGAATCCGGCAATAAGTAACAGGACTACCAATTATTTGCGCGGCGTGCTATAATGCGCCCCATGGAATTATTGTATGCCAGGTATAATCGTCATAGCTTGCGTGGTCCAAGCATGTAGATATCGGGACTAAACAGAGCGCATCTGGCTGGAAATTTTTTGTATAATTAGGCGCGAAAATGAGCAACTCATTAACTTCATGGTTATTGCTCATAACATATGGACTGATAGCACAGTTTTCCTGTCCATCTCAGGAAAGAACCGTAGCCGAAAATGGCCGTCGGATGATTCTTAATCCAGACGAACCTCTGTATCATATCAGCAATGAAATTTCGGGAACTGTAGAATCGGTGGCGGAAAGTAACTCAGAGAGTCAAAATGCCGATAGAGTGACATTTGATTTAATACAGATGCGGCAGATAGCAGAGCAGGGCGATGCCAGGGCGCAATATAGCCTGGGGACCGCCTGCTTTACGGGCAAAGGCTTGCAAAAGGATTATGCGGAGGCGGTGAAATGGTCGCTCAAAGCAGCGGAGCAGGGCCATTCCAAAGCACAATATAATTTGGGTGTCGCCTGTTTTCGCGGCGATGGTGTGAAAAAGAATTATGCGGAAGGGACAAAATGGCTCCTTAAGGCATCGGAAAATAATAATATCAAAGCGCAATATTACCTTGGACTTGCTTATAGTCGTGGCAGGGGGGTGAAAAAAAGTGAAACGGAGGCAGTGAAGTGGTTTCAGAAAGCTGCGGAGCAAGGCCATGCCAAGGCGCAGTTTAAAACAGGTAATGCGTATTGTAGCGGCCAGGGCGTGAAACAGAACGATACGGAGGCGGTGAAATGGTATTATCAAGCGGCCAGGCAAGGCGACGCCCTGGCTCAATTTAATGTTGGTGTTGCTTATATGTATGGCCGTGGTGTGAAAAAAAATGAAACGGAAGCGGCAAATTGGTTTCGTCAGGCGGCCGTGCAGGGTGATGCGGAGGCACAATCTAATCTGGGTAACGCCTATTACACCGGTCAGGGAGTAGCGCAGGATTATACGGAAGCGCTAAAGTGGTTTCAGAAAGCTGCGGAGCAAGGTAACGCGAAAGCACAATACAATCTTGGTATTATTTATGATGCTGGTCAGGGTGTGGAGAAAAATTATTCTGAGGCCATGAAGTGGTATTGTCAAGCGGCGGAGCGGGGACTTGCGGAGGCTCAGTTTAATCTTGGTTCATGTTATATCAACGGTGAAGGCGTGGAGAAGAATGAACAAGAAGCAGCGAATTGGTTCCACCGGGCGGCCGATCAAGGCCACAAGAATGCCATAACGGCTTTGCGGAAGATTCAGAAATAATTTGTAATGCGGATTCGGATCAAAGCCGATAATCAACTTGCATTTTTCATAAAAATGCCATAAAATTCTTAAAAAAACAAGGGGGAGGTGATGCGATATGAAGATAGCTGAAATCAGCAGGAAGGCTGCAAAAATGGGACTGAATGCCCAGGGAATGAAGAAGGTCGAATTGATCCGCGCTATTCAGGTCGCCGAGGGTAATGTTGCCTGCTTTGACACTGAAAAGAGTGATTGTGACCAACTTGCTTGTTGCTGGCGGGAGGACTGCCTGCCGAAACAGAAGCGGGTGCTATAATCGCTGAATGCTTTTTTCTGGTTAATTTTGCTTAGCATGTGAGTTTTGCAAAATGACCCGAAAGCGTGCCCATTCGGTGAGTGGGTCTACAAAAAACAAGGGATTTATATGCCGTGTGACCTCACACGGCATGTTTGGCAGAAGGCTTTTGGATTGCGTTAGTTTGGCGCACAGGGATGTGAGATTGCCACACGCCTGCCCTGCGCTGGCCAGGGCTTAGCGTGGGTGTGGTAGGGAGCACCTCCGACATTCCTTCGCCCGCCGAAGGTGATTTTCACATAATGCCGTTCATAAACAATTTTGAGTGATTATGCAAACAATCGGGCATATTTTAGTATCTAAGGGCGTTATTAGCGAAGATCAGCTTAAAGAAGCGCTAAAAAAGAAAGCCGGTTTTCTAAAACATGCTCTCATAAAAATGGGGCTTGTGACGGAAGAAAAATTTTTAAAAGTCATTGCCGAGCAATACGAGGCGTCTTTTTTAAATTTGAAAGAGACGCCAATAGAGCCGGACGCCGTCAAAGCCGTGCCCGCCAAATTTGCCTGGCATTATCAGATTATGCCCATACGTCTGTCGGGGCGAACGTTGGTGGTGGCAACTGCCGATCCCGAAGCGGTGAATTTGCTTGAAGATCTTGAAACAAACCTGGGCTATCTGGTTGAAGAACATTTTGCAACGGCCGCCGACATTCGCGAGGCGATTCGCAGACACTACGGAGTTGCGGCCGATACGGTGGAGAGAATTCTTGATCGCGAAAAGCCGGATGCCGAAAAAGGCGCGGAAGGTAGCCTTGAACAGGTTGAAGATCTCGAAAAATTAAGCGAGGATGCCTCGGTTATCAGGCTTGTCAACCAGATCCTCCATCAGGCCATCACCGACCGGGCCACGGATGTGCATATTGAACTTTACCGTGACGAGGTAATGCTTCGTTACCGGATTGACGGCATTTTGTACAGCGCCGAGATTCCCGAAGCCATTAAATATTTGCATGCGGCGATCGTGTCGCGGATCAAGGTGATGTCGGGCCTTGATATTATTGAAAAACGTTTGCCGCAGGACGGCCGCGCCAAAGTGTGCATAGGCGACAAGGATTATGATTTGCGCGTTTCTACTATCCCGACGCTTTACGGTGAAAGCGTTGTAATTAGGATTTTGCCTTTGACGCGGCTTTTCAGCATTTCGGATCTGGGCATGTCGTTGCGGGATGTGACGATCGTTGAAAAATTACTGGTCAAGCCTTATGGGCTCCTTTTTGTTACCGGACCAACGGGGTGCGGCAAGAGCACAACGCTTTACAGCTGGCTGACGAAACTTAATACGCGGGAGCGCAAAATCGTAACAATTGAGGATCCGGTTGAATACGAGTTGAAAGGTGTTTCACAGGCGCAGGTAAATTCCCGTATTGATATGACTTTTGCGCGCCTGTTGCGAAGCATGTTGCGGCATGATCCGAACGTGATGATGATTGGGGAAGTGCGTGATTTCGAAACGGCGGAAATTGCCATTCAAGCCGCCCTGACGGGGCATCTGGTTTTTTCTACTCTGCATACAAATGATGCCGTCAGCGGGATAACGCGGTTGTTGGATATCGGCGTTGAGCCGTTTCTGGTGATTTCATCGGTTTCTGCTTTTATGGCACAACGCCTGGTGCGCGTCATCTGTTCGCACTGCAAAGCTCCGTGGATCATCACGCCGGAGCAGGCCGCCATAATGCAACCTTTGCCGGTCCAAAGCGGCGCCATGTTTTGCAAGGGGGCAGGTTGCCCGGCCTGCCGAAACACCGGTTATCTGGGAAGGACCGGCCTTTTCGAAATTCTTGTTATGAATGAAAATATTTCCGAAATGGTCGCCAAGAAGACTTCGGCGGCCATAATGAAAAATGCGGCCATAGAACAGGGAATGCATACCTTGCGCCAGGATGGGTGGGAAAAAGCCTCGGCCGGCATCACAACCATCGAGGAAGTTGTCCGAGTCACGCAAGCCGAAAATTAAATCATGCATTCTTACATTTTTCAGGCAAAACAGGGGCCGGGCGGCGTCATTGATGTTGAGGTGGCGGCCGAAACCAAAGAAGAGGCCGTTCAAAAAGTTGAGGCGATGGGGTTGGTGCCCATTCGCGTGACTGAGAAGATCGTTGCGCAAAGCCCATCGGTTTCTTGCGGCCGACTCATTCTCTCCGGCTGGAAGAGGATTGCGCGCAAAAACATCGGCATCTTTACCTGGCAGTTCGCCAGTCTGTTGCGGGCCGGCGTCCCGGTTCTTCAGGCGCTGACCCTGCTTGCCCAGCAGTCCGGCGACCAGGGTTGGCGGGATGTGGTTTTCACGCTGGAGCGTGAAATACGGTCGGGCAAAATGCTCTCCGATGCGCTACGCAATTACCCGCAGTATTTTGATGTCCTCTATGTCGGGCTGGTCCGGGCCGGTGAAAAGAGCGGCACACTGGACCAGGTCTTGCAGGAACTGGCGGAGCATCTGCAAAAACAGCAGGCTCTGCGCCAGCAGATTCAATCGGCCCTGGCTTATCCCTTATTGATGTTAACCGTTGGCATTGGAACGGTTTTTATTATTTTGGCTTTTTTCCTTCCGCGACTGACGGATCTTTTTGCCGATATGGGCGAGGCCCTGCCGTTGCCGACTCGTATTCTCCTTGCCGTCAGTCATTTTATGGTGCAAAATTGGTATTGGCTATTGGCTTTTGCGGCAATGATCACGCTGCTCTGCGCGCGTTTAAAACAGGGCACGAAAAGGAAATTATTCATGGATTGGCTAAAACTGCGCATCCACTTTGTGCGCCGTCTTATCAGTCAGGCAGAAATTCTCAGGTTTTCGCGCACGCTCTCTTTGGTGCTTGCCAATGGAATCCCGGCTTTTGAAGGATTCGAGCTGGCAAGGGCGACGGTCAATAACGAGGCTTTCCGCGATTGCCTGGAAAAAGCCGGCAAACGGATCGTAACCGACGGCGCGACATTATCGGCCAGCCTCGCGGGGACGGGGATGTTTCCGCCTTTGGCTCTATCCATGATTGTGGTGGGTGAGAAAAGCGGGCGGCTTGAACATGCCCTGATGGAATTGGCGAATTCTTGTGAGCGCGAGATAAATCAGAATGTCCGCATTATTATGTCTTTGCTCGAGCCGTTGCTTATTCTCTTGATTGGCGGGGTTGTTGGTTTTATTGTATTTGCCGTATTGTTGCCGGTATTTAATATCGGCACAATTGCCAAATGAAACGGCAGTTCAAGCCGGAATAGCGCCTTGAGCACCAGAACCGCTATAAAAAACAAGAAAATTAACCACAGACCACATGCCTGTGTTTCGTGGTTGAAAATCTTTTGGTTGCGGGCATAGCTCGCATTGGGAAAGGAAAAAACGTCAATGAAAATTACTTTGCGCCGGGAAAAAACACGCGCCTTTACGCTAATTGAGGTATTGATTGTAATCATCATCATTGCCGCCTTGGCCAGCATGGTTGTGCCCAGACTGAGCGGGCGGTCCGAACAGGCCAAAAAAGCGATTGCCGAGGCGGATATCCGTTCCAGCATCGGAACTGCGTTGCGGTTGTATGAAATGGATAACGGTAATTATCCCACCAGTGCTCAGGGGTTGAACGCCCTCATGACAAAACCATCTTCAGACCCCGTCCCGCAAAATTGGAACGGGCCGTATCTTGAGAACGAGGCAATTGACCCATGGAAAAAATCCTACGTTTACAAGTGTCCCGGCGTGCATAATCCCGCGAGTTATGACCTCTATACGCTGGGTAAAGATGGCAATGAAGGTACGGATGATGATATCGGCAATTGGAAATGATGCCGGCGTTGACCGGCGCCGCAACCTGCGTCCGGCAAAAACCGCCAAGGCTTTTACCTTGATTGAGGTTTTGCTGGCGGTTGTCATTTTAGGCCTTGGGGTTGTCGGTATCATGCGCTCTTATGCGGTTGCCGCCCGCGCACTTTCGATCAGCGGCGCAAAACTGGAATCTCTTTGCCTCGTCAAGGAGGCTTTTGCCCGTCTGGAACAACCTTCGCTTTCCGACACGGGACTGCCGCCGGGTAATTATATCCAGGCGGTTACCGGCGCTTTCGTGCCCGGTAGTCAATGGATTTTGAAAATAAACATTGCGGACGATGACGTCTGCCGCAAGGTGACGATTGAGGCCGGCCAGGAAAAGAAATCGTTGTCCGGTGGATTTCGTCTATATGGTTATGTGGCGCCATAATAAAAGTCATAAACCGGTTGCCGGCAAAATCCGTGGCCTGCAGGACGCTTTTTCATTGATGGAGCTGTTGGTGGTTATTGCCATCATGGGGCTTATTGCGTTAGTGGTTCTTTCGGCCGTGCGCGGCGGGTTGCGCATTTATGACCGTGTAAAAGCTGGCAGCAATCAGCAACTGGAAGTCCTGCTGGCCATGGAAGCAATGGAAAAAAGAATACGCAATGCATGTCCTTTTGCCGGGATCGGGTTTAACGGCGATGAGCAGCAATTTTCCTTTCCGGCCCTGGTTTCATTCCCGGCCCAAACCAACATGTTGGCGGTGCCCTTGCTTTGTCAAGTTACTTATCATTACACCGCAATGTCCAACTCCCTGACGGAAAAAATAGTCTGCATCCATCCCAGATTGGATGCCGGGAGTTCAATCCGCGGCAATGCATTCCGGGAATTGGCGCGCCTCGACGAATTTAAATTCAGCTATTGTTATCGGGATGCCAAAACCTGGTCCTGCGCATGGAAAAATTCATGGTGTGCCAGGGAAGGGCTTCCGTTGGGGGTTAAGCTTGTGTTAAACATGCGGAGCGGCGACCGCCGGACAAGTCTGGAACGGACCGTATGGCTTCCAGTCGCGCATTAAACGTTTAAACGCTGGGAACCGCTATAAGAAACAAAATGTTGTTAAAGCAAGAGATGATTCACCACGGAGACACGGAGTATGACTCCATCTCCTTGATCGCTTCCTTCGCCCCACAGGAGTATTGTGCGCATTTGGCGCAGGATGCAACGTCCTGCGCCAAATGCGCGCAACGATTGGTCAGGAGAAAATACGAGAGGAGAAGTCCTGTCTCCATGCCTCCGCGTCTCTGTGGTGAGTTCTGTCTTGTTTGGATTGCGGGCGATGATTGCCTGGATAAGTGGGATTACCCGGAGAGCGGTAGCATTTTCATCATTGTTCTCTGGGCGCTCCTCCTGCTGGGAGCGCTGGCGGTGGCTCTTGGGGCTTATGTTCAGCCGCTATTGCGGGTTACCGCGCGTTGCCAGCAAAACACGGAAAGGTTTTTCATTGCCAAGGCCGGCGCCGTCAAGACCGCCGTTGAAATACAGAAATATGCCACCAATTCTTGGCAATGCCTGAATGAAGCATGGGCAAATAACGCTAATTATTTTACCGAAGTCAAGTTAGGCGCGGGATCATTTACCCGGCATGGATTTGGGATCGGCCCCGCCCGGGCGGAATGTGGATTGGCTGACGAAGAATGCAAAATTAATATTAATACCGCGCCGTTCGATGTTTTGCAGAACTGTCTTGTCCTGGTCGGTGAACTTTCTGTGTCAGATGCAGCCGATCTGGCCGCCGCTATTATTGATTGGCGCGATGCCGATGATAATGAAACGCCGGGTGGAGCCGAAAGCTCTTATTATGAGTTTTTGACGCCGCCTTATTGCTGTAAAAACGGCAAATTTGAAACAATGGAAGAACTGTGTCTGGTCAAGGGCATGACGCCGGAATTGTTCGTGATAATGTCGGGTTATTCAACGGTTTACGGCAGGGGGCGGGTTAACATCAACACGGCCTACGTTGAAATTTTAAAGAGTGTTGGCATGGACGATGATCTAATTGGTAAGATTATTGAGTTTCGCGAGGGCGATGACGGCAAACCGGGGACGGCGGACGACGGCATGTTCAAAAATGCCGGCCAGATTGCCGATTTATTATCACAAGAAAAAGATTTAACGGATGAAAAAAGACGGCAAATTGTCGATTGCCTTGATGTGCGCTCTGAATGTTTTAGCGGGCGCTCACTTGGACGTTTAACCGGCAAACAGGGTTTGACGACAATCGACTTTGTCGTTGATTGCCGCAAGCGCTTCTGGTATTGGAGAGAACATTAAAAAGCGGCGGCCGGCGTGTTTAACAAGGAAAACGAATATCTAATTCAGTTTAAAATCCGATGCAGGCATTGTCAAATCTATTCAGGAAGGAACGCGGCCATAAAACCGTGGTTGCCGTTGAAATCGGCAGTCAATGGCTCGAAATCTGCATTCATCGGGACGGCCGTTTTCATGAAACCGCTCCGCGTCTTTTTCTCTGTAAAATTACTGATTCCGGCGAAACAGCCTCCCAGGCAATCGCCCGGATATTTAAAGAGAATAAAATCGGGCGCTGTTCAATCATTGCCTATTTGCCGCGCCATGTGATTGCCGCGGTTCGCATCCTCAAGCTGCCTTCCACCAACCCTGCCGAAATCAAGGATATGATTGACCTGCAGATCGGGAAGCTTACGCCTTTTTCAAGGGAAGAAATCATCGTTTCTTACCGTGTGATCGATGTTTTACCGGACGGTTATACGCAGATCATGCTTATCATTGCCCGGCGCGATTCCATTGTTAACGGCATCATTGCGCCGTTACGTAGCGCAGGGATCAGCGTAGATCGGGTCGTCTTGAGTTCGGAATGTGTTTATCACTGGTTCCAGGCAATTGGCGGTCATCTGCCGGATCCTGTTCCAGACGATGCGGCCATCATTGATATTGACACGGATTATTCCGATTTTCTCGTGGTTCACAAGGGGCGTTGGCTGTTTACGAAGCAGATTTCGATTGGCGCAAAACAATTGGGTGAAAATCAATCGGATTGGCCGGTGAAGTTCGGCGACGAACTTGCCGGCGCCCTCGAGCGCTTCCATGTGGAAACAGGGCAAAACACCGTGCAACGACTTTACATTTCAGGCGCGCATTGCCTGAATGAATCGCGGCAAGGCGTTATTCAGGCGCGTCTCGGCATTCCGCTGGAAAGAATTGACTCGATTCTGGCAACAAGCGATACGTTGCCGCCCGAAGCCGTGCAGACGACGTCGTTTTCGCCGGTTGTCGGCGCGGCCATGGCCGGGCAGGAACTGGCGCTTGATCTGACCCCGGACGAACTAAAAATAGTTAAAATAATGGAGGAAAAGCATCGGCAGTTCACGGTAACGGGCATCTTGATCGCGGCAATTATCATGACGATTTCCCTGATGGTGATCCTATCCCTTCATTTCAAGCAGGACTATCTGGCGCAATTGCGCGCCGAAACATCGTCTTTACACCGGGAAACCGCCAAAGTTGAAAAAATGCGCCACGATATCAATCTCATTAAAGCGCGTTTGAATGCCAGGCATTCGCTGGTGACTTTGATTTGTGAAATTATAAAGTTGACCCCCTTGGATATTTTTTATACGGACCTGCAGATCAGCGAGCAGGGTGCGATATCGTTAAAAGGGCGGGCGCCGACCATGTCGGCTATTTTCCTGTTTGTGAAAAAACTGGAAGATTCCCCCGTTTTTGTGAATGTACAGGCGGCACGAACAACAACCAAAAAGGATGGTAACACGGAAAGTTGCGAATTTGAAATTACCTGTACCCGCCAATGACACTGTGTGTAGCGACTTGACAACTGGGTGGTGACTATGGCTTTATCATTAAAACTTTCAGCCAAGGAAAAAATCGGATTGGGACTGGGAATAGCAATTGCTTTGCTGGCCCTGTTTGATCGCGTGGTGTTCGGGCCTTTGAATGCAAAATTTCATTATCTTAATCGTGAGATAAGATTGGCCGAGTTGGATTTATGCCGGGATTTGCGGAGCCTTGACGAGAAAGATGCAACCACCATGGAATTCCAGGATTATGCCAAGTATATGAAACAGATGGGGTCCGATGAGGAGGAAATGGCCCGGTTTTTACGGGAAATTGAAAATCTGGCTCATAAGTCATCTGTTAATTTGCTGGATGTTAAACCGCAAATGCCCCAGTCCAAGGACCTGCAGAAACAATTCGCCGTGGAGGTCGAAGCGGAAAGCAACATGCCGGCGATCATCATGTTCTTGCATCAACTAAATACCTCCGATTGCCTTTTGCGTTCGGAAAAGATTGCGCTTAAACTTGTCCAGAAAGAAAAATCCTTATTACGCGCTTCTGTTCTGGTGACAAAAATTGTAATACCTTGAATTAAATGCGGATGGTAAATTTTGTTTGCGCAAAAATACGGTTGCAACAATGAGCTACTATCGCTTGTTTGGGTTAAAGACGGAGCCGTTTTCAACGAGCCCCCACCCGGATTTTTTCTATTTATCCAAAGTCCATACGGCGATTTTATATAAGGCCCAAATCCTGATGGAACTGCGTCGCGGTCTGGGGGTGATTCTGGGCGATGTCGGTGTCGGCAAGACCACGTTGTTGCGCAAGCTTTACATCACGGTCAGCAATGAGCCCAATTATAGCCCGCACGTGATCCTGGATCCTTGCGCGGAATCGGAATTCGGCTTTTTGCAGAAGATCAATGATGCCTTCGGCCTGTGCAATACCCACCGCACGGCGAATGACTGTCAGAAGGTTATTGAACAGCATCTGTTCCAGCAACGGCTGGAAGAAAATAAAATCACCGTTTTATTCATTGACGAGGGGCAACGGCTCTCGATTCCCGCCATTGAAATATTGAGAACTTTACTGAATTACGAGACCAATGATGAAAAGCTGATTCAATTGATTCTCCTGGGGCAAATGGAGTTGTTACCGCTGATAAGCGGCATCAAAAATTTCTGGGACCGTATTGCGCTTAAATATGTGATCAAACCACTGGCCGAAGGCGAAATCAGGGAATTGATAAATTACCGGTTGAAAGTCGCCGGATATCCGGATCATTCCGCGCGCCTTTTCCCGGATAAAACGGTTAAAATTATTTACCGGCATACCAGTGGTTATCCCCGCCGGGTTGTTCTTATGTGTCATAATGCCTTGGAATACCTGGTGATGCATGATAGACAGGTAGTGAGTCCGGAAATTGTCAAGGAATTGATTGAAAATGATGTAATGCCGGCACCGGAGGCGGCGTCGGAGCGTGAACCGGCCGGGCGTGAAATTGCTTCGCCATAATTGCTTTTGGCCGCGAAGATGGAAGCGCCTCTTGAAAAGTCTCGCGCGGCGATCGGGATAAAAATATGGCCAAACAGATTTCACCGGAAGAACAATTGTTCAAGGTCATTAAGGCGGGTTCGCAAACGGCCCAAGTTGCCGCCAGCGCGATATCGCCGCCTGCTTCGTCAGCCGGAAGTTTAAAACTGAAGCAATCGCCCGCCAGCATGAATGCGGCGCCTTCAATGAGCAATGCCCGGGGAGGTGCGTCAGCGGATCCAATTGTTCTGCCGGAAGTTTTGCCCGAAGCCGAGTCAAACGCAAAAACAGTGTCGTCGGCGCCCTCATCGCAGTCGGGATTTTTCAAGGGCGCCGTGCAGTCCCTTACGGCACTGCATGTGTCGGGCACGCAGTATTTTGCTGTTTTCCGACGCATCGAGGTAATAAATCGGGTATTGGCTATCTTCTTAATTGTATTGCTCTGTGGTTTTGTTTATACATTTGTTTTTAGCCGGACCAGCATGAAAAAGACCATGCGAAATCTAGCGCGTCCACCAGTCCGTGTGTCGAAGCCCCTTAATCACGAAGCCTTTCTGTCACCCGAAGAATATGTAAAAATAAGCAGGCAGAGAGACATTTTCAGCTACGAACAGCATGCCGCAGCAGAAGACTCGACAATTGCCGAAAAATCGACAGCCCTGCAGGCCAAAACCGATCTTCATTTAGTGGGCATTTATTTCAGCGAACAACCGGAAGTTATCATAGAAGATAAAGCCGAAAAGAAAACATATTTTCTCAAAGAGGGCGAAAATATTAAGGGAATAAAGGTAAAAAGCATTCGTCAAGACCGTGTGATCCTTGAATCCGACGGGATGGATTGGGAGTTGATGTAGCTGATATTGGTGGGATGCCATCAAAGTTGTTGCACCCCTACAGGGTGCAGAAATTGGAGCGAACTCGGTCTTGTCCCGGCCCGCTGGGCCGGGCTATGGGAGTGTCAGGCCTTCAGCCTTTATTAACTCAATGAAAAATCACACGCTAAACCAAGTAGCACCTCTCTTGCGCATGCAGGCCGTCAATTTGCTTGTATTATATTTTTGCGTTGTTAGTCTGATCTCCAAGTAAGTTCTAACAAAGCGTTATTCAAAATGAATGCGACAACGACCAGATTTGCAATACCGATCGGCAATGTTCTCCTCATTACATCGGCCTTTTGGTTTTATTCCATGATTGGCGATATCTGGGCGCAGAAATCAAACGTCCGGATTGCGGATGGGGCCGAGCCGGAAACATCCGCATTGTCCTTGGCGTTTGCAACCAATGCCGTTCCGCTTAAAGAAGGATTAAGCCGGCGAATTGCGCTGGATTTGAAAAACATAGATGTAACGGACGTGCTCAAGTTCCTGGCGCAAAAAGGCAATATCAATATTATTGTCAGCAAGGCTGTCGAAGGGCGGGTCACGCTTTTTGTAAAAAATGTCACGATTCGTGAAGCACTTGATATCATTATGACCGCGAACAGTCTGGCTTACGAAATCAGGCCCGGCGAGGTCCTTTATGTCATGCCGGAAGCAGAATACACGGCGATTCATGGGAAAAAATTCAAGGATTTCCGCCAGGTCCGGAAAATCGAGCTTGTTTATGCCAGTCCCAAGGCGGTTTTCAAGGCGATGGAGTCAATGAAAAGCGCTGTGGGCGAGGTCATGGTTGACGAGGATTCGGGAACCCTCGTCCTGAAAGACACACCGGAACGTCTGTTAGTTCTTGAAAATGTGTTGGCCAGCCTGGATAAGCCCGATATACCGAAAACATTCGCCCTGCAATACGCCAAGGCCGCCGACGTGGCCGCCGCCTTGAACACCCGGCTTGACGCGAAGAAGACTGGCATGGTGACAATAGATCAGCGCAACAATCAAGTCGTTGTTTCCTGCCTGCCGGAAAGAATGAAGGAGGTGCAGGAGATCGTCAGGCAGATGGATCGCGAGACCAAGGAAGTGCTCATGGAAGTAAAGATCCTTAAAATTGTTCTTCGGGATGAATTTGACATGGGTGTTGACTGGACGCTGGTGCTTAAAAATCTGAGTATTCCGAACATGGCGTTTGCCGGCAATTTTGCCCTTCCTTCCTCGATTGCCAGCCCCTTTACCATGAGCCTGGGACACGAAGGAACACATTATCGGTATACGGCGCTCGTGCAACTTCTCCAGCAGTTTGGCGAAACGAGGAACCTTTCCTCGCCCAGCATTGCCGTGATTAACGGCGAACAGGCGAAAATTCACGTCGGCCGCACGGAAGCTTATGTTACCACCACGGTGTCTTCGGGCGGCACCATTGCCACAACCGCGGCGCAAGTTACATTCCTCGATGTGGGGGTCATGCTGGTTGTTACGCCCATTATCAACGATGATGGGTTTATCACGATAAAAGTCAGCCCGGAAATATCGGCGGTCGAAAGCTATTTGAAGTATAAAATTGCGGTTGATGTGGAAAACGAGGTGCCGATAGTTGCGCGCACGACGGCCGACACCACCGTTAAGATCAAAGACGGCACAACTGTCATCATCGGCGGCCTGCGCAAGGATGAAAAAATTAAAACGATTAATAAGCTGCCGATTCTGGGGGATATCCCCGTGATTCGCTGGGCGTTCCGCAACGATGTGGAAAAAACCGAAAAAACGGAGATTGTGGTTTTTCTGACTCCTCATATCATCACCGGGGATCACGACGTGGTTGATGCAGACGGGAAGTCAAAGGGATTGCGCCTTGAGGAAGAGCCCGATTATGACGAGAGCGATTCGCTCTGATTGTGGAGTTAATTAAGACGGTGCCGCCGCGCCACGGGCGTGGTTTGCGTAACCCAGACGTGAAAACAATGAACAGCCGCAAGAATCTGCTGGCCGTCATGCTTCTGTCCGGCTTGGTCCCAGCCGGCCCCGGCATCCTTTTGGCTCAGTCAGCCGCAACGTTCCAGGACGTTGAGCAGGTTGAACCGGCGGCCATGCAAAAGTTGGTGCAGGCAACTAACGAGAGGCTTGAACATGAAATCGGCGTGTTGAAGGAAGACAGCGAACGCCTTAAGCGTGACCGGCTGAACATCATGGATGAAATCAGGAAAGCCAAGCGGGAAAAAGAGGTGCTCATAAAAAATATCCGGTTGCTTTCCAGCGAAAGCCAGGAACGGGAGCAATTGTTGCAGGAGGAAATCGGAGCCCTGGAAGATGCCGGCGTGCAACAGTCGAAATATGGCGATAGTCTTCTGGCCCGGATAGATGATCTTGAAAAGGATAACCTGAAAATGGCGGCTTTGCATGATAAATTAGACCGGCTGGATGCAAAATGCCGCAAGCTGGAGCGGATGCTGACGGAAGCGGAAATGGGTATAGGGGTTGCCATAACGAATGAGCCGGCAAACCGGGAAGCGGCCGCAAGGCTTCATTACAATCGTGGCGTAACGGCTTACAAATCCCGGAAAATTTGGCGGGCAACGCGCGAATTTCGATTTGCTTTGGAGAAAAATCCGCTGGACGCCGATTCCAATTATAATCTGGCATTTATTTATGATGTGGTCAAGAAAGACCGTCTCAAGGCGATTGAGCATTACAAGCGTTACCTTGAGCTTAAGCCAGAGGCGCCGGATGCCGCCAAGGTTAAGAATTATATCGTGGATTTATATATCAGGAACGAGGTGTGGGGCTACCCTAATTGCCAGAATATTGACGAATGGTTGTGGCCGGGACGATGGTAACCGTGGATCGCGCGCGAAACAGCCGCAAGCTTGTCCTTTCCGCGGACATGTTATTTGCGGGTGGCGGTCCAGGTGCCTTCCGTACTGCTGGCCGAATTACGCCAGATCCCCGACATCGAATTCCTGGATGCCAGGCCGACATAATCCACCGTGTTGGAAGTTCCCAAGCTCATGAGCATCGTAATGTTAGCATCCGAAATAAATCCAACAATGGCCGTAGTTTGCCCGGCAAACGTGGCGACGGAGCCTGTAATCGTGTTGCCGGATTGACCCAGCACCATTGTGTGAACGTCGGTTAAATCATCCTGCATGCTCCATGTGCCCGTGACATCAACGCTTGGCGGATTCAACGAACTGGAGTTGTCTTCGCATCCGATTGTCATCAGCACGGCCAGGCAACACGCCGCCATTAGCGGAATGGTGAAATTCAATGTTTTGACCATGTTTCGCTCCTGACCACTTTTTTCGTTGGGAGATTAAGATTAAAATACAAAGTTTTTGTTTAATTTACGTAATTTACGGGTAAAACTATCAGATTTAATGAATAATATGCAAGCTAAAAATACGTCCAAAAATCTACCGTCCAAAAATACATACCAATGGTAATCCCTCAGCCATTTTGGACAAACGATAGCATCATCTCTCCCTATAACATAACGACGCATTACCATTTTGTATTCGATTTTTATGTATTCGATTTTTATTGCATTCCGATGGGATAATATGCTATTTTTATACTAAATTATATAATAATAAAGCCATTTATTAAATCAGTAAGGAAAGAGAAAATCAATGAGCGAATGTTTCCAGCGCAATAAAAAAGGCGGCGTACTTTTGTTTTGGCTGGTGATTATTCTGTCGGTGCTTATGCCGTACCAGGCAAACGCCAATGACGTAATTGTCTCCAACATAACAAATTGTGCGCCGGAATCCAGCCAGATCAAGATCGAGTTTGACATCATCTGGGATAATTCGTGGCGTCACGCCTTTAATCACGACGCCGTATGGGTTTTTCTGAAATATTCGGTCGATAGCGGCGTCCACTGGAAACATGCCACCATGAAAACAGCGGGAACGAATCCGGCTGGTTTTACGGTGGGCGCGGGTACCAACCTGGATATTATTGTGCCTTCCGACTTGAAAGGAGCATTTTTACAGCGTCCGGCGGCAGATCAATCTGAAGGGCGGGTGGCGGCCGAGCGAGTCTGTCTTGTCTGGGATTGGGTTGCTGATGGTTTATCAGGGGCAGAGACGGTTAAAGTCATGGTTTTTGCCGTTGAAATGGTCTATATTTCCCAAGGCTCGTTTTACGCGGGCAGTGGCGGCTCAGGCGCTAATGAGTTTCTTCTAACCCAAATTAATACGGCCAACGCTGCGGTCGCCGGCGGATATCCGGGCGGGCAGTCCACGCCAAGCGCATCATGGCCGAACGGTTATTCCGCTTTTTACGCCATGAAATATGAAATTTCACAGAGGCAGTATCGCGATTTTCTGAATTCAATTACCGTCGCGCAAGCCAGCAATCGCTGTTCGGCGATGAGCGTTGGCATATTTATGTGCGATGTGGATAGTGAGACTAATCCTCAAAACCGCAATGGAATTCAAAAACAGGCTGGGGGTTATTTTTGCAACCTTGACAAGTCCGATACCACTAACGGCGCATCAGTTGCCTGTAATTGGCTGAACTGGGCCGACCTTGCGGCCTATGCCGACTGGGCGGCCTTGCGGCCCATGACCGAGCTTGAATATGAAAAACTCTGCCGCGGTCCCTTGCCGCAGGTGGCCAATGAATATCCATGGGGGGACGCATATGGATTGAGCGCCGCGTGTGGAATTAAAAATGCCGGCTATAATGATGAGACCTTTTCTGACTATTATGCCAATTGTGCGGCGACCGATAACACTCTCGTTCAGGGACCCATGCGTTGCGGTGCCTTTGCCAGTTCTTTAACACAGACAACGCGCCGACAGGTCGGTGCCAGCATTTACGGGAACATGGAGTTGGCCGGGAATGTATGGGAACGGTGCGTTACCATTGGCGATGCGACCGGGCGGGCATATACCGGCGAACATGGCGACGGTGTGTTAACAGCGCTCGGGGATGCGGATGCGGCCAACTGGCCAGGCACAAACGCAGTCGGCGCCGGCGCGCGCGGCGGCTCATGGTATGATAGTGCGGACCGGCTCAGGACATCAGACCGGCAGAATGCTTTCGTCACCGATGCGACCAGGACCGCGACTTATGGAGGACGTTGTGTCAGGACAGCGCCATAATATGCTGGAAGGCAGACTTGTCCGCCATAGTTCGCCGTGGCGAGACGACGGCGGAAGGCAGAAGGCAGACTTGTCCGCCATAGTTCGCCGTGGCGAAACGACGGCGGAAGGCAGAAGCCGATTTCTTCCTGATGGGGTTTGTTTGTCCTTACTGCGATTAGTTCCACGTTGCATGAGTTGCGCTTCGCGAGTAATTATCTGCTGTTTTCTGTTCGGCCTGATGGCGCAATTTAATCCGGCCTCGGCGATATCTGTCTACCGCTATCACGGCGGGTCGTATAATGGTTCGGATTGCCGACAGGGCTCGCCGTTAATGTATGGCGGCGGCATTGGCAACGGATCCAGCATGAACATCTCTTCAAACTTCATCCCGGGAACTCCGCCTATACCGGCCAGACTGCGTTTTGTGGGTCAGCCCCCTCCGACAAACTCTGTAAATAAGCCCTTCTCATGGGATGCGCCGGTCGAGCCGCTTTCAGTGGAAGTCCTTGATGAGAACGGCTTCCGCTATACCTATTTGGTTTTTACAATTACCCTGGCCTTAGACAACGATCCTGCAGGAGGAAGCACCCTGGGAGGAACCCTTACGGCTGACACAATTAGCGGCTTGGCTTCATTTGAAACCAATAACTTAAGTATTGATAAGGCGGGAGTCGGTTTTACCATTGAGGCCACGACTACGGGTTTATTGCCCGGCATCAGCGATGCCTTCAGCGTGTTAGAGCCATTCACCATTACGACGCCGACGGCCGGGACAGCGTGGCATGCCGGCCGGACGTATAATATTGTGTGGCAGACGTTCAGCGGGGCCACCGCGGTCAACATCTATTATGCGATCGTTCCTGATATCGACACCTGGTATCCGATTGCTTCGTCTGTCGCTAATAACAATTCTTATTCCTGGACAGTGCCGAATGTTCTGTCGCAGACCGCGCCGCTCACAAATATGCTAATCAAAGTGGCCGACGCGGCTAATTCGCACCTTTACGATATTTCTGATGAATTTTCCATATCTCTTTATCAGATCACCTTCAGGTTCTTTGACATTGACACCGGAGCTGAAATTGACGACCTGGATGTTGCTTGTTCCTCTGGATGGACGGGTTCGCAACTGGCGAGCGGCGTAACGCGCTATTACCCCTACGCAACGAACACCACTATTTTTCTAAAAGCGACGTATTATGCCAGCAAGCTTACCGGCTGGGTTTCGGATTCAAATAAAACCACAATGTTAAATTTTGTCCCGCTCTCGCGATCAGACGGTACTTTTGAGTACAACGTGCGGGCGAACATGACCCATGAAGGCGACGAATGCACGATTAACGCCTGGCTTGATGAATCGGGAACCGTCCGCCTTGGCACGGAGAACTGCCGGGTCAGTCTCCTGGCCGCCGATGGAAGCGAGCTTGCATCCGCCTCCCAGGCCAGTCCCGATGCTGAGGGATTTTTCCGGATGCCTATTGATATAACCAACATCACCAAAAACGACGTTTATCTGACCAAAATCAGAATTGACTACGCCGGAAGCACTTATTTCAGCGCCATGGAGTTCGCTTTGTACATTTTTGTCGCGGATTTATCAAGGCTCTACGATGAACATGCCGCAATTCTCAGCAACACTGCCGCGATTAGCAGTAACACGATGTGGCTGGGCACAAGTTATGACGCTTTAAGTGCCAGTTACAACAGCCTGAACCCAAAATTAGACACCTTGGGAATAAAGATGGATGCGTCCCTGGCGGGCATGGATTCCATCAAGACCGCCGTAGGGGCAAGCGAATCGGAAACTCTGTATTCCAAGGCTTCCCAGACGCGCGATCTGGTTGCCGAACTGCCCACCGCCATTACCCGTGAAGCCAAAAAGGGAATCCAATCTAAAATTCTTAACCGGCCGACCACGGCCACTAATGGCTGTGTCGTAACGATCCGGTATAAAACCGATACCGGCAAAGTGCCCGAAATCAGCGTCTATGATCCGGATAATACCACCCTCATTTCCGGAGGCCTGATGGCGAATGAAATAGGCGCATCCGGGGTGTATGAGTATGCTTTGGAAATTCTCTCAACCTGGGCGCTCGGTGAATACACCATCATCTGTTCGGAATCAACAACCGCCAGCGCGGACAGCATGACGCTTAAAGTTGTGGCCTCTGAGGAAATCACAGGCGATTTTTCATCCGTGCTTGAAAAACTTAATGCATTGGGCGTGCAACTGGACGGTGTCGCCGCCGATCAGAGTGCAATGAACAGCACGCTTTCCAGTGTCGCCGCCGATCAGAGTGCAATGAACAGCACGCTCACGACAATGTCCGGGGATATCAGCACGATAAAAACTGATATTGCCGCAATAAACGCGACACTTCAAACGATATCCGACGACGTCAACACTTTGCTTGAGAATTGGGATTCGTTAAATATGACCGAGCTGAAAAGCAATATTGATTTGCTTGTCAAATACATGGGCACGCCAAATGATTCGAGCGGCATGCAGACCCTTTTTGGTAAAATTGCCCTGACCTATGGCCTGGTCAACCAGATGCCGGTTGCTGCTGTTTTTGCCGAGGTTCAGGCTTTGCGCAAAGAAGTTGACTTCCAGGGTAAATCGGATACGACCTACAGCATGTTGGCTGATATCAGCGCCGCCATTGATGATTTGCAGGCCACCGGAACCGAGAAAACGAAGGAAATAACAACCGAACTGCTGGAAGCCTCAAAAACCGTTCAGGAGACCCGCGAGACTATCAGCGCGATAGCCAAACAGGCCGGTGTGGGTGGCGTCCTTGCGGTGTCTGCCGGTGGAGGAAAAGAGTTGTCGCTGCAATCCTTGTATGACCAGATGGCCGAACTGAAGGCCATATCTCAGGCAATCCTTGATTTGCTCCGCCAGCGCGAAAAGCCGGTTGTTAAGACCTGGCTCGAATCGGGCAGTGTCAAGCAGAGAATCCTTGTCGCCAATCACTCCAAAACTGTTGAAGAGGTTGTCCCAGTCAAGGAATACCTGCCGGACGGGGTTAAGCCGGAAGACATTATCAGTAAGGGGGACTTTAAACTTGGCTACGATTTTGACCGCTCGCTTTATTTTGTCTACCAAAACATCAAGCTTCAGCCTGACGCCAGCGTTACCCTGGAAGTGGTAATGAATGATATCTGGCGGATTGACGACGGTGAAATCAACATGCTTCGTGACCATGTGAAACGGTTGTCGGCAATCCTTGAGAAATCCCGCTATGCCGAGCAGGTCAAAATTTTGCGCGACAGCATCTACCGTCGTTTTGACCAGATTATCCAAAACCAGAATACTGTTACCACCACCGAGAACAGGCTCTCTAATTATGAAATGAACAAGGCGGCATTGGATGACACCAAAAAGGATATCGGTGTCATGGAAGACCTGGTGGTTGAAGTGCAGGGATTGCCGACCGATAAAATCATGGGTGAAATCAGCCCAGTTGCTTCAGCCGCGGCCGGGGCTTTGCCGGCGCCAAAAAGAAAGATTACCATGAAAATAGAGATGGTCAATCCGCTGGCCATCAGCAATACCGCTCCGCTGGAATATCCTCTGCCCGCCGAAATCAAACCTGACCTGATCACAGACCGGGGTGGACTTGAAGTGCGTTACAACCCGGAGAAGAAAATCCATTATCTTTCCGCGGCCAATCTGGCTTTTGCGCCATATGAGAAAAAGAACTTTTCGGTTGAGTTGAATGATGTCTGGTACATCCCGAACGAGCAGATCAACGATTTGTCGAAACATACCGAAAAATTGGTCGGTATGTTCACGGATAGCGAGGCGCGCCCGTCGGCTGAGTTCCTGGGCAAACGAATCATGCAGGAATTGGCGGCAATAGACAAGGCGCAGCAACAAAAGGATTTGACGGCCGATGTTCACATCGGTAATTACCGCGTCAATGCCAAACGGATGGAAGATGTTAAAAAAGATATCGCCCGCTTGGAGCGTTTGATCGTCCAGACCGGCGGCACACCGGGATTGACCATGGCGGTGCGCGATGCCAAAATCAAGGAAGGCGGTGTTATTCCGGCGGCCGGCAGCAAGGCCAGAACGTTAGGAACCGTGAACACTTGGCGAATCATCTGGACCACCATCGCGTTTACCGGGATCATCAGTTTTCTTTTCTTCATGATTTGGTGGATGCAGATCAAGAAAAAGGACTCGGTAAAGCTTGAAAAGCTTGATACGGCCGAGAAGGATAAGAAGTAAATTCCTGGAGGATTTTCTCGCAAAGGCGCAAAGGTCGCTAAGTAATGAATGAGAATAAAACAGGACGCATTGTTGTTGATTCGGCGATTGCAGTTCATCGGGAATTTGGACCGACGTTGTTGGAAACGGTTTATGAAGTTGTATTGGCCCGCGCGCTTGCTGAACGGGGCCTTAAATTAGATGAAAAACATCTTGTGAACATCTTGTAAACATTTTATGCACAGCATCATTCTTCAGGCAAATGTGGTGTTTATGACGTTGTCCGCGCTGGGGTTCATTAACGACCTGTGGAAGCGTGTAACGGATGCTTTCCCTGGCCTCAAGGCAACACCATCCATTGATATTCCTTCGCTTCTTCTATTTTTATTAGTGGCTCTCTTTGCGGCTTGGTTATTAAGCCGGTTAATGGCCAGGTTGTTTGCCGGCCCGCTTGACAAGGTGAGCAAGATTCGCGGCGGCAATTTAGAAAATACGGCCGGCACGGAAGCATCCGATGACGTGGGCCAGCTTTTTTCGCGTGTATTCAACACCCTGGCAAAAAATTTAAAAACCACATCAAGTTCCATTGAAACTCTCCACAAGGAAATTGCCGGGCACAAACTGGCGGAAGACACGCTGAAACGGGCAAAAACCGATCTTGAAAAGGCCTACCGGCAGTTACAGGAAGCATTTGAAGTGGAAAAAACACGCGTTGCGCAGGCGCAATCCGCCACCACCGCCCAAAGCCAGTTCATCGCCAATGTCAGCCATGAAATCCGCACCCCCTTGACGGGAATTATCGGCATCTGCGACCTGCTCCTTGCAACCAAGATGTCAAAAGAACAGATGGAATACGCGCAAATCATCAATTTCAGCGCCGATGCTCTCCTTAATATCATCAATTCCACTCTCGATTTGTCGAAAATTGAGGCGGGTAAAATAGAGTTGGAAAATATTGATTTCAATCTCAGCGATGTCGTGGAGGATGTTATCGGGGTGCTCGCCGTAAAAGCCGCGCAAAAAGACCTGGAGTTGATTGATTCGATTGAACCGGATGTGCCCCTCAATCTGAAAGGCGATCCCGGGCGTCTACGCCAGATTCTGGTTAATCTTATCGGCAATGCGATCAAATTCACTTCCACGGGCGACATCTTCGTCAAGGTAACGCTGGTGGTGGACAACGAAGCGTGTTCAGGATTCAGGGTTCAGGGTTCAAGGGGGAATGAACAAATATTGAACACTGAACGCCGAACGCCGAACACTGAACACTCTGCCGCTCCTTCCGTCATCCTGCGCTTTGCCGTGCGCGACACCGGGATCGGCATCCTGGATGTCAAAAAAGACCAGCTTTTCAATATGTTCACGCAGGCGGATGCTTCCATCGCGCGCAACTTTGGCGGTACCGGCCTCGGACTGGCCATTGCCAAGGGGTTTGTCAAGCAGATGGGCGGCACGATTGGCGTTGAAAGCGAACACGGTAAAGGTTCAACCTTCTGGTTTGTTATTCCGCTTCTGAAGCAGAAGCCGGAAAGCGCCCAAGTTGCTGATCCTGATATTTGTTTTGAGGGCGCCAGAATTCTTGTTGTTGACGATAATGAAACCAGCCGGGCGGTGCTGGCCCGGCAGTTGCAGTCGTGGCGAACAGAAGTAAAAACGGCGGCTGACGGGAAAGAGGCGCTGGCCCTGTTGCGCTCCGCCGCGAAGAGCAACAATCCCTTCACGGCGGCCATTATTGACCTTGGATTGCCGGGAATGGATGGGTTTGCCCTGGGGGAAGTCATTAAGGCGGATTCCCTGATCGCAAAAACGGCACTGCTTCTGTTGCGCCCCATGATTCTTCGGAAGGAGGTCTACGATAAATATAAACACTTGTTTGCCACCATGCCTCTGAAACCAATCCGCCGGGCATATCTTTATAACAACCTGCTTGCGGTCCTGAAGGGCGAAAACATAAGCGCGCCGGATGAAAGTGGGACGGGTGAATGCCCGGAGCCGGAACAGACCCCGCCTGCCAATCGTCTGCATGTTCTCGTTGCCGAAGACAACATGGCCAACCAGAAAGTTGCGTTGACCATTTTGGAAAAAATGGGCCATTCAGCCAATGCCGTTGCCAACGGCAGGGAGGTGCTCGATGCACTGGCAACGATTGGCTACGACCTTGTGCTGATGGATATTCAAATGCCGGAAATGGATGGGCTCGAGGCCACTGCTATAATCCGCGACCCCAAGTCGCCGGTTCTAAACCATAATATTCCCGTTTTGGCGCTGACCGCGCACGTCATGGAAGGCGACCGGGAAAAATGCCTGGCCGCCGGCATGAACGGCTATATTGCCAAGCCGGTCACCATGAAAGCAATTGCCAATGCCATCGCGGCCATACCGTTCTCGGGCGGTGATGTTGCGCGTCAGGGCGCAATAATTCACAAGAGCGATCCGGACACCGTGTTTGATTCCAAAACCTTTTCTGCCCGGGTGATCGGGGATCGGGCGCCAATACGCGATGTTATAAATACTTACCTTTCAGAAACACAGGGATTAATCCGCGAACTTGAACAGGCTGTTAAAAATCGGCATCAAGAAGACTCCGTTCAATTAGCGCACAACATCAAGGGCGGAGCCGCTACGGTCAGTGGTAATCAGCTCCGTTCCCTGGCGCTCAAGATGCAAACGGAATGCGAGGCCGCCAACTGGCCGGAGGCGGATGCGCTTCTTCCTCAATTAAACGGGCAGTTTGATATTCTGGGACAAGCCATGCGGGAGTATTTGCAGAAGGCAGAAGGCACATAGGCAGAAGGCAGAAGTAAGAATGAAGAAAATGAAAGGCGCGGAGAAAAACTGGTGTTCGTTTTTTTCTTTTTTTGATAAGAAACTATGTGCCTAATGCCTGCTACCTTCTGCCTTGATTCATATGAAAATACTCATAGCGGAAGATAATTTAACGCACCAGCTTATGCTTAAGTCTGTATTTTCCGAATTGGGTTATGATCCCGTCGTAACTGGCAACGGACTTGAGGCCTGTGAAATCATGCTTAAACCGGATGCGCCCAAAATGGCAATTATTGACTGGATGATGCCCGGCATGGAAGGGGCGGAAGTGTGCCGCAAAATAAAGGCCGCGAAATCTTATGAGCCCCTTTACCTCATTATCCTGACCTCGCGCGACAAGCCGGAAGATCTTGTCAAGGGACTGCAAGCCGGCGCCAACGATTATATGGTCAAACCTTATAATGCCGAGGAACTTAAAGCCCGCGTCGGAGTCGGCCGCCGTTTCGTTGAACTGCAAACCATGCTGACCGATCGGATCAAGGAACTCGAAAAGGCCCAAACGCATATCAAGACCCTGCAGGGCATTTTGCCCATCTGCACGTATTGCAAGAAAATACGCGATGACAAGCAGTACTGGCAACAGGTTGAAGCCTACGTTACCGAGCACAGCCAAGCCCAGTTCAGCCACTCAATTTGCCCGGAATGTCACGAAAAATTTGTTCGGCCGGCGCTTGACATGCAGAAAAAAGATTCAGACAAAAGCTACGCGAACATGCGCTGAATAATCATGAGTGACCCCATCCGCATTCTGATCGTTGAAGATGATGCCGTTACCGCCGCCATGTTCCGCGACATGCTGGAGCATGCCGGCTATGTCATCTCCGGACTCGCCACGAATGGCGCCCAAGCCGTTGCCATGACGACGGCCTTGCGGCCCGACGTGGTGCTAATGGATATCAAGATGCCGGGCATGGATGGCATCACCTGCGCCGATACAATTTTGGCGCAATGCCCCACGCCGGTCATCATCATCAGCGGCTATGACGATCCGCGCCTGGTAGAGCGCGCCAAGCGCGCCGGGGTCGGGGCCTATCTGGTCAAGCCGGTCAAATTGGCCGACCTGCAGAGGAGCATTGTGCTGGTCCTGGCCCGCTTTCAGGATCTCAAAATAATGCAACACGAACGGCTGGTCACCCTGGGCACCCTCGCGGCAGGTGTAGCCCATGAAATCAATAACCCCGTGCACGTGATCCTGCTGAACGCCTCGGTGCTTCAGGCCATCCTGGACGATTTGATTCCTGTCCTGGACAATCTCGTCCAGGAACGCGCTGATTTCATGATCGGCAAACTTCCCTATACGACGTTTAAACCGAATCTCCTGAAAATAGCGAAGGGCATTACCGGCGCCGGCCAGCGTATTTCCGAAATTGTGGCGGCGCTGAAGGATTTTGTCCGCCCCGATGATGCGGTGAATGTGTTCGAACCTGTCGACGTGAATGAAGTGGTGCGCAAGGCGCTGGATCTCCTGGCATCGCCCATTCGCAAAAGCACGCATCGCTTTTCAGTTGTCTATGGCGCGAATCTGCCCAAACTGCCCAAAGGCCGGCCCCGCAAAATCGAACAGGTGGTCATCAACCTGCTGATGAACGCCTGCCAGGCCCTGTCCGGCCCGGACAAGGCCGTGCGGATCGTTACCGGGCATGACCCGGATACGAACAGCCTGATGATCACGGTTGAGGATGAAGGCTGTGGCATTCCCCCCGGTCTCATCGCCCGGATTAAGGATCCTTTTCTTACCACCAAGCGTAGCAAGGGTGGTACGGGCCTGGGCCTGTCAATTTCCGACGGTATTGTCCGCGAACATCACGGGTGTCTTGAGTTTGCGTCCCGGGAAGGACATGGCACCACCGCCCGGATGGTATTGCCACTCTATCCCGCCGGCGCCCCGGAGGAATTATGACGCCCACTGCGCAGCCGCATCTGTTGGTCGTGGATGATGAGCCGCGTGCGCTGGAAGCGCTCCAGGCGGCCTTGCTGTTGAAGGGATACGATCGGGTCACATGCATGGCGGATAGCCGCAAGGTGCAGGCCTTCCTGCGGAAGCAGACGGCGGACGTCATGTTGCTTGACCTGGATATGCCGCAGGTCAGCGGCCAGGAGATCCTGGACCTGTGCGCCGAGATTTGCCCGCAAATGCCTGTCATTGTCGTTACGGCATCCAGCGATATCGCCACCGCCGTGCACTGCGTAAAAGCTGGCGCGTTTGATTATCTCGTCAAGCCGATTGATATTGAACGCCTGGTAACTTCCGTTAATCGCGCGCTGGAAATGAGCGACCTGCGCCGGGAAAACCTTGCGCTGAGCCGATGCCTTGACACCGGATCGCTGGCGAACCCGGAAGCTTTTGCCGCAATCCTTACCTGCAGCCAGGCCATGCTGAAAGTGATGGGACATGCCGAATCCGTGGCTCCCTCAATGCATCCGGTCCTGCTCCTCGGCGAAACGGGGGTAGGCAAGGAACTGCTGGCCCGCGCCATTCATGGCGCCGGCAAGAAGTCCGGCCGCTTTGTCGCGGTCAATGCGGCCGGCATGGACGATCATGTCTTTGCCGATACGCTCTTTGGCCATGAGCGTGGCGCGTTCACCGGGGCTGACCATGCCCGGGCTGGCCTGATTGAAGAGGCATCCGAAGGGACGCTTCTGCTGGATGAAATTGGCGACCTCAGCATGACTTCGCAGATCAAGCTCTTACGATTACTGCAGGATGGCGAATATTTCCCGCTCGGAGCTGATCGCCCGCGTCATGCCGCCGCCCGTTTCGTATTCGCCACCAATTCCAACCTGGAACGCCTGCTTGCCGATGGCCGGTTCCGGAAGGATTTGTATTACCGCCTGCGTATTCATGAGATTCGAGTCCCCGCCCTGCGTGACCACCCGGAAGATATTCCCCTGCTGACGGCGCACTTTATCGGGGAAGCCTGCCGGGAACTCCAGAAGCCGGTGATCAAGGCCAAACCGGAGTTGCTTGCCCTGCTTAACGGCTATGATTTCCCAGGCAATGTGCGCGAACTCAAGGGGCTACTTACTGATGCCGTGGGGAGAAGTCGTTCCAGCCAGGCGCTGATCGCGTTTGTCCGTGAGCGGATTGTCCCGAAGGCAAAGACAGTTGACGCATCCATCAGCTTAAACACACCATCTGCTGGGGAAAATATCGTTTTCCCGGACCCCATGCCAACATTGGCAGAAATTGATCAGGCGGCCTTTGCCGAGGCCCTGCGCCGCGCGGAGGGCAACCAGGCAAAAACCGCGCGGCTTCTGGGAATAAGCCAGCCGGCCGTCTCGAAGCGCTTGCGCCAGTTACCCCGTCCCGTGCCTGCTTTGCCACTGCGGCTACCCCGGCCAAGTGGGCCGGAAGTGTAACCCTGTCGCCCTTTGTGCCTATTCTTCCGGCAGGCCACTGAGCCGGTCATCGGGTAGCGGAAGATTGTCAATCAGCCGGGTTTGGCCGATACGCACCGCCAGGGCAACCAAATCATTTTCTCCTCTGATTTTGTGAACAGGGTTGAGCGTGTGTGCATCCACAATCTCTATATACTCAATTTCAGCCGCAGACGCCCGCTTTGCAATCAGCTCCCGCATCGCCTCTTTGATCGTTTCGCAGTTGCGTTCACCCTCGCGATAAAGCCGGCGCGCTAATTTAAGCACCGCGCTTAAGACGACAGCGTCCCGCCTTTCATCCGGACTGAGATAACTGTTCCGCGCGCTCATTGCCAGGCCATCTTTCTCGCGAATAATGGGGGCGGCAATCAGATTGACCGGGAAGTTAAGGTCGTGGATCATGTGGCGCACAAGAATGGCCTGTTGGGCGTCTTTCTGCCCAAATACGGCGACATTCGGCAAAATAATATTGAATAGTTTTGCCGCAACGGTCAAGACACCGTGAAAATGCCCGGGCCGAAACGCGCCGCATAGTTTTTTTGATAAATCGTTTTCATCTATGCAGACGGTATGACTGGACAAACCCGTCTCGGCAAGGCCCGGGTACATGTCCTGAACCGAAGGATGAAATATAACTTCCACCCCGTTTTGACGACAAAGCTCGCTGTCCCATGACAAATCATGAGGATAGCGCTTATAATCCTCTTTTGGCCCAAACTGGGTCGGGTCGACAAATATGCTTAAGACCACTACATCGGCCTCAGTGCGCGCGAGTTGCACAAGCGCCATATGCCCCTCGTGCAGGCAACCCATGGTTGGCACAAACCCGATCCGGCGGCCCTCGCGGCGCCATTCAAGCGCCATCTTCTGCATTTCTTCGGGTGAATTTATTATTTGCATTAACTTGCCCCCTGTATCTGGAATCAAATTCTGCCTGGCACTGGCCGTTAATATTTCTTATTACGGAATGTACCATTCCGTAATTCCTAAAGCCAGCCATAGTTTTAATCACTCTTCTTTGATAGAAGGCCTGGTGGCTTTTGACCCTCGTAGCCCTTTCAAGGCTTCTGCACAAAATAATTGAAAAACCGGTCAGGTCTGTAGCCGCGGTCGTTGACCGCGGATTTTCCAGCGTCAGCGACGCCGGCTACAGAAAAATCAGTCATTTTGCGGAACTCTAACCTGATCTATTTACGCGCCAAGTTTGCCGCAGGTAGTATCCTCCGTCGCCGAAGCGGCTATGGAGGACAGGATGGCAGGACAAAATGTCGTTTTTGGCTTCTGTCTTCGCCAAGGCTACGCCGGGCAAATCGCAGGGGTCCGCGGGATGCTTCGCTTTTCCATGGTTGCAGGTTACATCGCGGTTATAACCCGGATTATAACATTTATAATCCAAGTTTTGAACTCCTACCATATTTTACATTTATTTTGTTCCCGTATTATGATACCTTCCTGCCACTTACGACTTATTTGCACGGTTGGCACGCTGACTGCTACCATAACTCAGACAAAAATGTCAAAAGCATATACAACTAATAATTTTCCGTCTCAAGCGCATGTCCTGCTTGTGGATGATGATGTTTCGGCCCTGGATATATCGGAGTTCATCTTGCAACAAGCCGGTCATGTCATAACAACAGCCTTCAACGGAAAAGAAGGTTTGTTCCTACTCGGCAGGTCAGCAAAGAGTTCCCGTCCCGTAAATCTGGTAATTACCGACCTGGCCATGCCCGTGATGTCCGGCGTGGATTTTATCCCTGAAATAAGGAAACGCGGTTTTACGGTGCCCGTGCTGGTGACAACCGGATGCATTGAGTCATATTCCGAACCGGCGATCAAAAACATGGGCGCGGATCATATTCTTTTAAAACCGTTTGATGCCGTCGCTTTAACCGAATGTGTTGCAGCAATGCTCGCAAGAAAGTTGCCCCGGCCCGTGCCTGCTTCGCCGCTACGGCTACGCAGGCCAATTGGGCCGGGCTGAGGAATGGCACCCCGTTGGGGTGCAGGAGCAGGCTGACGTATCCTCCATAGCGCCTTGCGCGACGGAGGAAGGCCTGCCATTCCAAAGCCCAGGGTGAAACCCTGGGACTTGGAAAAGATTTAACGAAGGAGGATAATTCCGTGAAAAATAATAGTTGTTTGCATCACGGTGCGCGTATCAGGCCATTGCCTGTCAGCTTAACCCTCGGGTGGTTGTTAATGAGCGTCCTTACCGGGTCGGCGGGCATGATCGGGGAGCTTATTCCGGGCCCGTATGCGTGGACTAATCTGAGCACTGGGATAGGCGACACTGTTCTATCGCTGGCGACAACAAACGCTGATTTGTACGCGGGCGGGAATTTCTCAACGTTTGGCGAAGAGACGGGCATTGAAAGGATTGCGAAGTGGAATGGAGCATCGTGGACTAATTTGGGTTCTGGGGATAATAATCAGGCTGTTCGGGCATTGGCGCTCGGAACAAACGGCGAATTATACGCGGGCGGCGATTTCGCACAGATGGGCGGCGAGGCGGCGAGTAAGGTTGCGAAGTGGGATGGAACGGTGTGGTCTAACCTGGATGATGGGGTAGGCAACGCTACTTACGCTCTGGCTTGCGGAACGAACGGTGAATTATACGCGGGCGGGTCATTTACAACCGCGGGCGGCGAGGCGGCGAGTAAGATTGCGAAGTGGGATGGGACATCGTGGACTAACTTGGGTGATGGATTTAATGAATATGTTCGCGCATTGGCGATAGGCCCGGACGGGGAATTATACGCGGGGGGAGCGTTTACAAACTCAGGTGGACTGGCGGTGAGCCGGGTTGCGAAGTGGGATGGAACGGCGTGGACTAACCTGGGCGATGGAGTAAACGACACAGTTTGGGCTCTGGCTTGCGGAACGAACGGGAATTTATATGCGGGCGGGGGGTTCACAACTGCGGGCGGCGAGGCGGCGAGCCGGGTGGCAATCTGGGCTTCAACTCAGATTGAAACTCCGGGCGTCAACCCGGGTAACGGTCCGATCGCGGGCGGAACGCGGGTGACCATTACGGGGAATGGCCTGAGTGATGACTCCGCCGATGATATCACGAATGTGACTTTCTGCGGCGTGGCGGTGACCAATGTTGAAAGCCAGTGCTCCACCCAGGTGGTGGTATGGACCGGTGCGGGATCGGTGGGATTGGGTGATGTGCGCGTGTTTTCGATCAGCCAGGGTGAGACGGTAAAATCCAACATATTTACTTATATCGGAGCGGAGATAGCTATTTTAGGAATAAACGGGGATGAGATCACGAACGGTGAAGGAGCTATTGTGGCCAAAGGCACGGATTTCGGCTCGCGCTCATTGGGTAGGGCGTGGACAAACACGTTTACTGTGACAAACAGCAGTAGCGATGTAGCGTTGACCATTACCGGCATTACGACCAATGGCGACGGGGCGGCGCGCTTCCGCGTGACCGGTCTGCCCGAGACCGTGCAAACGGGGACAGCCTCCAATTTCAGCCTTGTATTTGACGCTTCCGTGGAGGGCGTTAGTACGGCAATGATTGTCATCGCCAATAACAGCGACACGCCCGATTATTCTTTCGGCGTGAAAGGCACGGTAATGTCGGCTGGTACGATTGGAGGGGTTGTTCCGGGCCCGTATGCGTGGACTAATCTGAGCACTGGGGTAGGTAACACTGTTCTAGCGCTGGCGACAACGAACGCTGATTTGTACGCGGGCGGGAATTTCTCAACGTTTGGCGAAGAGACGGACGTTGAACGGATTGCGCAGTGGGATGGGACGGCGTGGTCTAAAATGGGTGTTGGGGCTAATAATCAGGCTGTTCGGGCATTGGCG
>JBDRJR010000046.1:0-2054 GCA_043814705.1 Verrucomicrobiota bacterium
GCAATTGTCTGAATATGATTTAGATATAAATAGTTAAGATGATAAGTATCCTTAAAAAAAAGTTCGGGCTCGACCTTTTTGGTATAATCTATATCATTGCCACACACCCACCGCCATGGTGTACCACCTAAATAAGTAAAATGACATTTAGCCTCTTTAAAACGCTCGAGTGCTCTGGAATTAGCAAGATCAGACCAGGCTGTTTCAAAACACATAATGGCCCTGTCGTCAGCCTGCGCCGGATTTAAGCCAAAGCATCCTAATAATAAACCGAAACAGGCCAGCTTCATTTTTTTCATGGCTTTTCCCTCCCTCTTTTTGCTTAGTTAAATGCAAGTCTCTCTTTTCTTGACCTTAATCTAATCTTTCAGTATAAATTTAACCATGATAATCTGCTGACACTAATCGTCATGATTAAATATGTTCCTGATTCCGTGATAGAAGTCAAAACAAATTTCGGAAATATCTTGACAACCTGTTGATGTTCAGTATATTAGGATGAACGGCGGCGGTGTGTATCGGGTTCATCAAACAGGTGAAAGGTATTTACCGATGAAATTTATCATTCAAGCGGGGCGCGAAGCGTTGGAAAGCAACGGCGGATTGGTGTTGGCGGGCAAGATTTTTGCGGGACTAGACTTAGATCGGCGGGTTAATGCGATCAAGATTGACGGGGTGTTGGAGCCGAAGATCACGAATGGCGATGTGGTGCGCTCCTATTTTGGGTTGCTGGTGTTGGGGCGGACGGCGTATGAGGACATAGAACTGTATCGGGCGAACGGATTTTTCCGTCGGGCCTTGGGGATACGGCGCGCGCCTTCGGCGGAAACGTTGCGGCAACGCATGGACGGCGCGGAAGGACAGTTTGATTTTGCGATCAAGGAAGCCAATGCCATGTTATTGCGCCGGGCGACGCTGACGCCGGTGAAGACGGAACGGGGTGAATATTTGCCGTTGGATGTGGATGTATCGCCGTTCGACAATTCGAAATCGCATAAGGAAGGCGTGGGGCGGACGTATAAAGGGATGGATGGGTATGCGCCGAACTTTGCGTATGTGGGCGCGGAAGGCTACATGCTGAACCTGAATCAGTGACAGGCAATCCTGTCACTGATTCAGGTATGTTGTAAGGCATGAAACCATCTTCAAAACATTCAATTAACCGGCCGGCTCCCATTCCGGTTTTGGCGCCATTACCGGAACAGGGATTGGATTTATGTGCCTTGAGTGCGACACCGTGCTTGCCTGTCATTTTTCCTGCAATCAACGCGGTTGCGGCGCCGGTCTTTCCCGGTACTCCCCCTATATTTGCCGCGGTTGCGGCGCCGGCCTTGCCCGGTAGTTTCCCACGGCCGCTGATGGCAAGAACCGTGTGGTATTATTCTCTTGTGTTAGGGGGGTGTTGTTATATGCATGTGCAAGACAAAGCGCTGAGATTAAAACGCGGCGAGATGATTATTATGAGCCCGACCTGCCGGCGCGGTTACACCGGGCAAAAGGGTAAGCGCTATTATCGTAACTACTGGGCATGGCGTTCCCCGCCGCTCATTCCGTTTATTAAACCGGAAGAAGGCCAATACTTGATAATTAAACTGTCGGAACAAAAGATCAGACGATTGCAGTCTCTACATGCGGTTTGCCGGAAAATAGTGCGTCGCCCCGATCAATTCACGCAGTTTAAATTACACAATATACGCAGGGAAATCGACTTGCTCTTGGCACAGACCCATGTTGCTCCCGATTTGAGCGAAACTCCCGCCTTGCAATTTACTCTGGCACGGCGCTGGCTGGAAGAACACATCACAATGCATGATGCCATCGGCGCTCTGTGCGAGTATCTGGTCATATCTCCGGCCACGCTCAATCGCCTGTTCCACCGGCAGTTGAAAATATCGCCGGCCGCTTATCTCCGGAAGCTAAAAATGAAAACCGCCCAAACATGGCTCCAATCCGGAAATTCATCAGTTAAGGCCGTTGCCTACCAATTAGGTTATAAACATCCAGAGGCCTTCAGCCGCGCTTATAGGCGTCATGCCGGTGTTGGGCCCACCGGG
>JBDRJR010000047.1:0-35645 GCA_043814705.1 Verrucomicrobiota bacterium
AAATCTTTTCGTAATAATGAATTAAAATCCCTCGGAAAACATCTCTGGTAATGGCTTTTATTACAAACCTTTTTTTCATGCCTGCAAATGCGCTCTTAATGCACTATTCAGGTTGTCCGGTTCACGGTTTGGGGCTTCGCCCTTCGGGCTTCGACCCCACAAGCAAAGGTTCACGGTTAGAGAATTGTCATATTTATTCATCCTGTAAAAATATCGCTCGCCTCAAAAACCTTTGATAAGTCTAACCGCTCGAATTCTGATTTTTCATTTATTTTGGGTTGATTTTAGTCTCTGTGAAATATAATCTTTTTGTCCCTATCCCTGCCTTTTCGCGCATCGGCCAGCAGGCAGGTTAATTCTAAATCCTGCCCGCCCTGGCCCTGTTGAATAGGGTTCTCTCCCGGAAATTCAAAAGGGCTGGTGCTTTTTAAGAAATATTAGTCAGGGGCTGTGTAATGGAACTAAATCTGATATTAATTACACTCACAAGTAAATCCAGTCTGGGCCTGGGAATTCTGGCTTCTGACTCCTGAAGAGTTTCGTATTTTAACTTGATTGCTTATGAATTTCCTTTTTGTTAGAGTGGCGAAGCCGCGTTATATAAAATCGCGCAACGATTTTATAACTTGTAAATCAAAAATTATCCTGTTAGAAAAAGATGTTATGGATAGGGGGGTTCGAGAGAATGGGACACAATAATAAAAAGAATAGTTATGCAGAGGCCGGTGTAGATATCGAGGCGGGGAACAGGTTTGTAGAGCTTATCAAGCCTATTGTGGCCAAGACCTTCAAATCGGGTGTAATAACTGACATAGGGGGTTTTGCAGGGGTTTTTTCTTTGCATATCCAGGATATCAAGAATCCGGTGCTGGTGGCATCCACAGATGGGGTAGGCACAAAATTGAAAATTGCATTTATGCTTGATAAACATGACACCATCGGTATAGATCTTGTGGCCATGTGTGTAAACGACATCATGGTTCAGGGGGCTAAACCCTTGTTCATGCTGGACTATATATCAATGGGAAAACTGAACATGGAAAAGGCTGTTGATATAGTCAAAGGGATTGCAGCCGGTTGCAGGGAGGCCAACTGTTCTCTTATCGGTGGTGAAACGGCGGAAATGCCGGGTTTTTATGCTGACGGGGAGTATGACATTGCCGGATTCGTTGTGGGACTGGCGGATAATGACCAGCTTCTTGATGGCTCAGAGATAGCCGTGGGACACCAGTTGATCGGTATAGGCTCGACCGGGCTCCACAGTAATGGATATTCCCTTGTCCGAAAGATATTTTTTGAAAAACTAAAAATGTCTGTTGATGACTACGTGGAGGAATTTGGTCGCTCACTCGGCGAAGAACTCCTGGAACCCACACGAATCTACAGTAAGAACATAACCAATATGAGACGTGACTTTCAGATTTATGGTATATCGCACATAACTGGTGGAGGTCTTATCGACAACCTGCCACGCATCCTGCCCAAAAAGTGTAAGGCAATTATAAACAGTTCAAGCTGGACACCTCCACCCATATTCCTTTACATCGAAAAGGCGGGAAGGATACCCGTGAGAGAAATGATGCGGACTTTCAATAATGGCATCGGTTTGGTGATGGTAATCCGAGAAGAGGATACAAGCGAGGTGCTTTTACGCCTGAAAGCCATGGGGGAAACCGCCTATCATATCGGATATGTGGAATCACGGGAGGATAAAGAAGCACCTATCCAATTTACAAATAGATAAAAGGAGATCATTATGTTTGGCTTGGGATCAACGGAGTTGATTGTCATTGGTGTGATTGTTTTCTTTATTTTTGGGGCAAAGAGGCTTCCGGACATTGGAAAAGGTCTGGGGGGAGCCATAAGGGAATTCAGGAAGGTAAAAAAGGATATAAGCCTTGATGAAGAGACAGGAGATAACAAAGATAAAGACAAGGACCAGGAGCAAAAAAACCCGGCAACCCTTGAGAGTAAGTTGACTGACTCGGTCATGAAACAGATCCCGGGTGTAAAAAAGGTCGTAGATGTAAAGGAGAAAGTGGAGAAAATGAAAGATATCATGAAAACATAAAATCGATTTTCAATGCCACTTGTCTTATGCAAGGTCTATTCTGTTTGATAGAGTGGGCTTTGAGGCATGAGAGATTAATGTAAAAGTTTTTGAGAGGAGAGTTATTCTATGGCAGAGGGGACTATAAAGTGGTTTAATGAAAAGAAAGGATTTGGGTTCATCAGTCAAGACGCAGGTGGGGATGTATTTGTTCATTATTCTGCCATCAATATGCCTGGATTCAAGAACCTTGCCGAAGGTGATCGCGTCAGCTTTGATGTAGAAGAGGGTGAGCGAGGACCTAAGGCCAAGGACGTCAAAAAGCTTTAACCCCAAAACTCATAAGTTTTTCACTGAAATCTTCCTCAAAAAGATGCTGGAATATGTGTCAAAAACGTGTGCGCTAAAGGAAGGGCGTATGCGGGTGGGGATTGTTTGCAACGAAAGGATTGGTCACGTTATAAAATCAAAGTCCATAGTATCTTGTTCCAAAAGTTTTGTGATAAAAAATTGGCAAAATAATTGATGGCAAAATAATTTCAGATATCGTCAACTGGTTTAATGGTTAAATAGTGGAATGGTTAAAAAAGCACATATTATCAGAGTGTTGGAAACTGTTAACGTCCGAGTGTCCAATTATCGCGCTATTTTGCATTTTTAGTGTTGCAACAACCAATTGACCAATAAACGAATCGACCATTTAACGAGGTCTATAATAATTATTTTGTCCTAAATTATTTTGCCAGTAGTCTTTAATTATCGGAGGAAATAGGTCATGTCAAAAGTCAGGGTATCAGTTTTCGATGGCCCGGGGATGCCCCCCCAAATTAAGACCGTGTCCAGACCCAAAATCCCTGAGAAAGCCGCGCTAATCCAGGTCGGGGCGTGCGGTATATGTGGCACCGATCTACATATTCTCAGAGGTCACTGGCCAAAAACTCTACCATGGCCTCTTACCCTTGGCCATGAAGTGGCAGGCATTATTGTGGAAAAGGGCCCTGCACTTGAAAAGGATTTTATGGGAAAACCACTCACTGTAGGCAGTAAAGTCATGCTGCCCCCTCTGATGCCATGCGGAGAGTGTTACTACTGCGTTCACTACCCGAAAAACGCCAACAAATGTCTAAATCCGACCTATTACGGAAGATACCTATCTTTCGATAAACCACCGCACCTTTGGGGTGGTTGGGCGGAAATGGAATATGTTGACCTGGATATGCTGCCAGGTACAAAGATTTACCGTCTGCCTGATGATATGTCATTGATGCTTGGGTCTCTTTCAGAGCCATTAACCTCATCTCTTCGTGCCTTTAATAGGGCTGTGTCAGTAGGTGGCTTTCAGGTTGGTGATACTGTGGTCATTCAGGGCTCAGGCCCTATCGGTGTATTGGCAATAGTCGCGGCAAAAGAGATGGGGGCGGGACGGGTGGTGGTAATCGGGGCGCCGGAAGAGCCACGACTGGCGTTGTGTCGTGAATTTGGAGCAGAGGCAACGGTATCTATTGATGAATTCACTACGCTTGAGTCACGGGTCAATGCGGTTCGAGAGATCGTTGGCGGCTTTGGAGCCGATGTAGTGATGGATTGCAGCGGACATCCTTCAGCCGGCCCTGAGGGTATGGAAATGCTCCGCGATGGAGGGACATATGTCGAAATGGGACAATTTACCGACGCAGGCTCAATTGAGACCAATTGGCACCGGATTTGTGTGAAGGATATTAATATCATCGGCAGCTGGGCCTTTACCGGGAACGATATCCCATTAGGTATTGCAATGCTTCACCGGGCTAGGGATCGCTATCCTTGGAGCAAGCTGCAGACCAGGTTTCCATTTTCTAAGGAGGGAATAATTGAAGCAATAGAGAGTGCAATGAAGATGAGGGTAGTTAAGGCTACTATTGTTCCCAACCCGGATAAACCGGAAAAGTGCCTAAAGTGAACTAAAGTTTGAAGTGCCTAAAGTTAAGGTGTCGCTTCGCTCCATCTGTTTTATAAAACAGTTAAAATCCTCAACTTTAGGCACTTTAGATCACTTTAGGCACTTCACACTTTTTGAATTATGATGTTATATGAAAATTTTCTGCACGTTTTGCGCAGAAATTTATTGCTAAGGTACTAATGAGGGTATCGAAGAATAATATGGAAACAAAAAGATGTGTATTCGTAGGTGTGGGTGGTCAGGGTAATCTGCTGGCATCACGGCTCTTGGGTGAAGCTGCCCTCTCCATGGGAATCCCGGCTGTGGTCAGTGAAATACATGGCATGGCTCAAAGAGGGGGTGTGGTGGAATCGGCCGTCCTGATGGGGAATGTTACCAGCCCTATAGTTTCAAACGGCGAGGCCGATGTGCTGATAGGCTTTGAGCCGTTGGAGACCATGCGAGCCCTGGGAAAATGCAACAGAGAGACCAGTGTGATCACCAATACCGATCCTCTCCCGCCCTTTACCGTTTCTGCGGGACAGGGGGAGTATCCTCCGGTGGATGAAATTTTAGATTTGATTAAGACCAAGGTGGACAAAGTCATCGCCCTAAACGGAAATGATTTGGCAGAAGAGGCGGGTAATCCCCTCTCTTTAAATATGGTTATGCTTGGGGCTTTGATAGGATCCGGGGCAACCCATGTGACGGCAGGAGCCGTGAAAGAGGCCATCTCCACCTCAACCAAGAAGGCCTTTTTGGAATCAAACCTGAGGGCATTTGATCTCGGTATGGAAGTGGCGAGCAACCTATAAAAGGAAGATAAGGTGATGCAGAGGGCCATGGTCGTCGATCTGGCTTACAGGGACTATGAGGAATGCTTGGCCATCCAGCACACAGCTCACCGCGCAAGAAGGGAAGGTCTCCTTCCGGACTGCCTTCTTTTGGTGGAGCATCCCCATGTCTTCACTATTGGAAAAAGGGGAAATAGAGATAATGTCCGGGTCCCCGAGTCTTTTCTTAGAAAACAGGGCATTCCTTGCCTCACCATTGAAAGGGGAGGGGATGTCACCTATCACGGACCGGGTCAACTCCTGGGCTACCCCATATTCGCCCTCAAGGGAAAAGGTAAGGGTGTCATCGAATTTGTGGGGCGCCTCGAAGAGGTGATGATTCGCATCCTGAGGGATTACGGGATAGACGGTGAGAGAAACGAACTGAATCGGGGGGTCTGGGTAGGAAAGGAGAAGGTGGGCTTTGTCGGGATCGCTGTTCGAAGGAGAATATCCTTCCATGGCTTTGCCCTGAATGTTGATCCGGAGCTCTCTTTTTTCGAACTGATCAACCCCTGCGGGTTAACGGGGGTGAAGATAACCTCAATGGGTTCTCTTTTAGGGAGGGAGACACCTCTCAATGAGGTCAAGGAGAGGGTCATCATTCATTTTGAGGAGATTTTTGGTTTTTCCTTGGAGAGGATAGAAACGGGTCTCTTTTTATCGAAAATGCCAGTAAATGTTCAGGAGTCAGAAGCCAGGGGCCAGGAGTCAGAAGTCAGGAGCCAGGAGTCAGAAGTCAGAAGTCAGAAGCCAGAAGTCAGAATACGCTTCACGCTTCACGCTCCACGCTCCACGTGCTTCCGGCTCGGCGCTCATTGTCGTGTTGTGGGTCGTGGGACTTCTCTCAATGTTCGTGATGGCCTTTGCCTTCGATATGCACGTTGAGGCGCGGATCACGTCCAGCTGGCGCAAAAAGCTCAGAGCCGAATACTTAGCCAAAGCGGGGGTCGAACTGGCCCGCATGATGCTCTTTGAAACCGCTGATCCCGACATCATGAACAACCTGGATCCTTCCATCTATCTTGCCAAGGGGGCGGACGAGAAAGTGCGTGGTGCGGCCATTTCCCTTGCGTGGGGCGGTGTTGCCGAGGTGATGCGCGAACTTGGCGACGGCACATTGACCGTTACGGTTTGTCCCGTCAATGTGCGCAATAACCTGAACAGCATGATTTTTCCAAATGATCCTGCGGAGAAGACCAGTGTCATGTGGGAACCGCTCTTTGAAGCTGCCGGGGTTCCCTTTGAAAATCGTGACGCGTTGATTGATTGTCTGCTCGACTGGGTGGACCAGGATGAGCTTTCCCACCTGAACGGCGTCGAGTCCGAATATTATGAGAGCCTGGATCCGCCTTACCAGTCCAAGAATGCCGCCATTGATACCGTGGACGAACTTGCGCTCATCAAGGGATTTGACGCGAAATTGCCGGAATCGGAGATCACCATTTACCAGGCATTGTCCGAGTATGTGACGACCTATGAGACCGGCAATCAAATCAACATCAATGCCGCCGGCCGTAATGAAATGATGGCCATTGGAATCGACGCCCAGTTGGCGGATGAGATCATTTTTCAACGCCAGGGTCCGGATCTCAAAGATCGCACTGCCGACGATGTGCTGTTCGAGGATCCCGCTGACCTTCAGGCGCGTGTTCCGGGTGTTTCGGCATTGCCGCAAAATGTGCGGGATAAGATCACGTTCAAGCCCGCAGGCGGGCTATATTCCATCCTGGCGCGCGGCAAGGTGGGCAATATCGAACATGCCATTGCCTGCGTGGTTAAGTATGACAATAAGAACCTGAGCATTCTGCGCTGGATTGAAGGCGATGCGCTCCAGGTGAACCTGATCAGCCATTGACAACACCCGTCGAAAATGGTTAATGGAAAAATGGTTTCCGCCATAGGCGGATCCGCCTTCGGAGGAAATGGTTGATGATTAGCGTGGAATCGTCTATGGTTAATGGCGAATTGTTCGTGGAGTAACGAACGAGTTGCAGGTGTTTTTCATTAACCATCAACCATCAACCATTGACCATTGACCATTCTTCATCCTGCCATGGCGCGACATATTATAACCGGCTTACGCGTTCGCGATACTTTTCTGGAGTGGACCACTTTAGGCTCTGGCAAAAAGGGCATTGAAGTACTCGCCGCCCGTCAGGTTCAACTGGAAGGCGATGCGGCGGCGTTAGCCGATCCGGTTCAACGCGCAGAGGCGATCCGCCTGCAATGTCCCGATCTGACCGGCCCGGTAACCATCGGCCTGGCGCCCGGCCAGATGTTGATGCGGGTTGTGGAGCTTCCCACCACCGACCCCCTTGAGATGGCCGACATGATCAAGTTGCAGGTGGACCAGTTTTCACCGTTTCCCGAGGATCGGATGGCGGTATCCTGCGAAGTCCTGAGCGCGACGGAGACGACCTGCCGTGTGTTGATTGCGGCGGTACCCAAGGAGCAGGTTGAAGCGCTGGGCGTGTTGTTTCGCCCGCTCGGCGTGACCATCCGGCGCGTGGATGCCGAGATTATGGGCTGGTGGCGACTGCTGGCCGATCATGGCGCCATTCCGGACCAGGGGCGATATCTTTTGCTCCTGCTGGAACCATCCGGCGGTGTATGGATAGCAGTGCAGGATGGTCTGCCGCAGGCGGTCAAAGCTATCAGTCCCATTGAGGGTTTGACGCCGGAGGAATATGCCGAGGAACTGGCCGGCGACATGGGCGCCCTGATCGTGTCACTGGATCTGGAACGCGGCGTGGCGCCGGTGGGCGGTTTGGATTGCTGGAGCCGCGACCTGAATACGACCGTGATTGTCGCGCGCCTGCAACAGGAACTGGGGTATGCGGTGCGCCTGCAGTCGCTGGAGGTCCTGCCGCCACTGAGTGAGGGGTTGGCGCGGCGCATGCTTGTGCCGCCATTTGCGGCACATAAGCGCGCCCAAGGTTTAAAGGCTGTCCTGGACCTGGTGCCGGCGGCCTGGCGAACAACGGCAACATCCCGGCGCTTTCAAAAGCGTCTGATTCTGGCCGTAAGCGCGGCAATCGGGTTTTGGTTGCTGGGGGTTGCGGGATTTGTGATCGGATTCCAATGGAATCGGTTGCGCTTGAACCGGCTTGATGCGCGTTTGGCGGCACTGCAGAAAAGCTCCGATGACGTCCGACGTCTGCAACGCCAGATTCATGCGTTTGAAACCTATCTTGATCGCCAGCGTTCGGCGCTGGAGAGCCTGCGTGAAATCAGCGCCGTCCTGCCCAAGGACGTGGATCTTACCTCTTTCCAGTTCAAAAAGGGTAAAACCATTTCGCTCCGCGGCGAGGCGCGGGCCGTGGAGCCGATTTATGATTTTAAGAAATCATTGGATAAATCGCCTATGTTCAAAAGTATCGAGATGGGCAGTACCCAGCCCAGCAAACGCAAGGACCTGACCGTGCAAACCTTCCAGATAAATATCCAGCTGAAGGAGGACAAGCCATGAAGCTGTCTTCCCGGGAAACGGGGCTTGGCATTATCGCCGGCGCGTTTTTGCTGTTTGGCCTGACCTTTCTGGTGGGCGCGCCTAAAATCAGGGTTTGGCAGGAACATGTCGAGACCCGGAAAACCCAGTCCCGGCGAATCGAAGTCTTGGAGCGGCTGGTCGAAGACCGGGCGCGTTGGGATAAGCGGCTGGCGGACTTGCGCACGCGGTTGTCGCGATATCCGGCCGACATGGATGTTACAGCTGACTATCTGAAAATCCTGGCGCGGGTGGCCAAGAATAATAATATTACACTGGTCCAACGCAAGCCGCAAAAAGAGAAACAGCAGGGTGACTGCTATGAAATGCCCATTGATTGTACATGGGAGGGCGATCTGAACGGCCTGGTGCATTTCCTGTTTGCGCTGGAACAGGAAAGTGTAACCATGGACATCGAAAATCTGAGCGTCTCGCTGGTGGCCGGCGGCAAGGAGCGGCTCAAAGGAAACTTTACCCTGATGTGCATATACACCCGCGAGGGGGGCGGTCTGCCGGTGGCGGGAACCAATGCGCCGGTTCCGTCGAAACCGGGATCGCCGCTTGCTATTTCACCAGAGATGTGACATGCTTACGTAGTGTTCGGTATTCGGGCAGAGGGGCAGGGATCTTTCAATTTAAAGTAGTAGCCATGAGCCGGAGTGCCGTTGGCGCAATTGTCTTAATGGGAGAACGGCGACCTGTTTGTCGAAGCCGTTTTAGCGCAGGCATGGGATTCCGAATCCTGCTCTGATGATTTTCCTGAAACCTGAATACCGAACATATTGGGTGAAAAGACCTTTTTATCACAAACAAAGAGCAATCTTCATGCGTTACTGGTTTATATGTGTCCTGACAACGGGGTTGATCTGTGGGTTATGGCAGAGCGTGGCCTGTGGTCAGACTGTTGCCCCGGATCCTGATACGGCGCCTCCGCCGGCCGTTGCGCCAGTGCCGGTTGCGTTTCCCACAGTGGCCGCAGAACCCCTGGCGCCTGGCGGCACCGACGCGGGCGTCGCGCCGGGTCGGAGTACATTTAAGCGATTGGCGCCTGTTACCACCGGCTCGATCCCGCTGGCAGTGGCGGAGGATATCGAATCCGAAGATTTAGATTCGGAGGACGAGCTCGCATCTTCCGGCACGAACCAGTTGGCGCTGATGCCGAGGGTGCCGGAATCGCCCTCAATGGATACATTGGTGGGCATTAAATATGAGAACATGGATGTTGAGGAGGTCCTCAGCCAGTATGCCGCGTGGACCGGATTGGCGCTCATGCGCGCACCTGATGTGCCCGCCGCCAAAATCACGTTGAAATGTCCCAAGCGTCTGCCCAAGCGCGAAGCCCTGATGGCAATTGAAGGGGTGCTGGCCATGAACGGCATTGCTTTGGTGCCGATGGGTGACAAGTTTCTGAAAGTCGTAGCGATCGGTACTGCGCGCCAGCAGGGCATGGCCATCGGCACCGGTCCCATGGCCAAGGATATTGTGGATACCGACCGCCTTGTGAGCCGGATTGTCGAGCTCAAGCACCTTGAGATTGCGGAAGCACAGGCCATAATCCAAAATTTGCTCCATTCCTATGGTAAAGTCATGCCGCTGGACAGGGTTAATTGCCTGTTGATTACGGAAACGGCGCTCAACTTGAAGCGCATCCTGGAAATTCTGGCCATCATAGACCATCCATTGGAATCTCGCGAGGAATTGTGCATTTTTCCCATTACCTACGCCAAGGCCTCGGAAATCCAAAGTAAAATTGAGGCAATTATTGCCGATGTCCAGGCCAAGGAATCCAAGAGCACAGTCGTGCGGCAACAGCTTGCCGCGCGCATGCCGTTGCAACCTTTTCAGCCGCTCAAGCCCGGTCAGCCGGCCCCGGCCAAGACAACGGTTGCGGACGTGAGCCAGCCGGCCCTCGACCGGGGACTGATCCAGAGCAAGGTCAAAATGGTGGCGGATGACCGCATCAATTCGTTAATTGTCATTACCCGTCCGGAACAGCTTTCGTTTTTTACCAACATTATTGCCGCCCTGGATCGAAAGATGGAACCGGAAGTCAGCATCAGGGTGTTTTCGCTGGAATACGCCGATTCAAAAGACGTGGTCTCGGTGTTGAATAATCTCCTCGGTGCGGCGTCCTCCAAAACTTCTGGCACGTCGGCAACTCCGCCGTCCCCGCCTGTATCCACGTCCGCGTCAACTTTCGGGCTTCCGGCCGCCAAGATGTCCACGTCGGAATCCAGGAAAAGCGCCAGCACGGAACAAGCCGGCGAAATTCAGCTCACCGGCAAGCTGTCCTCCGACGTTAAAATCATTGCCGATACCCGCATTAACTCGCTCCTGGTCTTGGCCAGCCGTTCGGATATGGCCATCATTGAGGACGTTCTGCGGCAGGTTGATATCATGCTGTCGCAGGTGCTGATCGAAGTGGTGATCGTCGAAATCGGGCTGAGCGATAAGATCAAGGTGGGTATTGACTGGCTTCAGCGTTCCATGATCGCCTACAACGCCAAGCAGGGCGGCGGGAATCGGGCGATTGCCGGCTTCGGCGGCGCCAGCCGTTCCGGCGCGAACGCAACGCTTACCGATGGGTCCTCGATCAATACGATTTCGGACCTGCCCGCCGGCGCGGGTTCGGGTTTGACCTATTATTTGAAATTTTTTGATTACAATATTGACGCCGTCATCAATATGCTGGCGTCGTCTTCAGAGGCCAGAATCCTCTCCACGCCGATTATTCTGACCACTGACAACAAGGAAGCCAAAATCATGGTGGGCGAGAAGCGCCCCGTCATGACCGGCTCCAGCTATTACAGCGGTCAGCAGTCGTCCACCTATCAATACGTTGATATCGGTATTCAGCTGGAAGTGACCCCGCGTATCAATAAGAAGGGCTTTGTCATCATGGATATCAAGCAGAAGATTGATAACAAGGGCGACGATGTGATCATTGACGGCAACCCCGTGCCGGTCATCACGACCCGCGATTTTACCGCGTCTGTCTCAGTCAATGATGGGCGCACGATCGTGATCGGCGGGATTGTTGCCGCAGATACCAGCAAGAGCCGGAGTAAGATTCCCTTCATAGGCGATATCCCGTTTCTGGGCGTGCTGTTCCGGTCGGATGTCGATGAAACGATTCGGCGCGAGCTGATTGTGCTGATGACGCCCTATGTGCTGAACACGCCGGAAAAAGCCTATGCCGAAAGCGCGCGCCGCCATGGTTATATCTCGGAAGCCTCTAATTTGTGGACCAGGGGCTGGTCCGACAGTTCGCTGGCGGCGACGAGTGCCAAGGAGCAGAAAGCGATGAAGAAACAGCAGGACGTACTTTCACGCGGCCAGAAACCGGCTGGCTCAGCCTCCTATAAATCCCGCGAGATTGACATCATGCCGGAGTTGCCGGCGGGCGAGGTCCCGCAGGCTCCGGTGAAAGCGGTAGAGCAGACCTCTCCGACTTTTACGCCGGCGAACTCGTCTCCAACCAAATCCACGCCGACCAAGTAGGTCAGAGTTCATTTTATGGTGCTCATTCGCAAAATTTGTCCACGCGATACTCCCCAGGTCAAACAGCTTATTCACGGCATCCTGGGTAAGGAGTTTGCCTCCGCGCATCAGGTGTATGCCGGCCCGGATCTCGATGATCCCGCATGTTATTACGGCGGAGCGAAAGATATTTTTCTGGTGGCCGAAAAGGATGGCGTAATCATCGGCACTGTGGCCATCAAGGAGGATGCGCCGGACACAGCGCTTTTGCGGCGTATTTTTCTGAACAAGGCATTCCGGGGCAAAGGGTATGGCGAAAAGCTTCTGCAAAAGGCGCTGGCGTTCTGTTTCGAACGGCAATACCAGAATGTAACCTTCCGCGGCACCGACACCATGCAGGCGGCCCTTCAGCTCTGCCTTAAAGAAGGATTCAAGGAAACGGACGTGGCTGAGATGAACGAATTCAAAATGCACGTCCTGACCAAATGTTTAAAGCCGCCCGCCGACAAGACATAGGTAGGGGAGTATGGGCGTTTGGGAGTATGGGAGTACGGATCAAATTCTTCACCCCCATACATCCATGCTCAGTTTGTCTGCGACAGTTTTTTTAATTCATCCCGCAGAGTGGCGGCGTCCTCGTAACGTTCCTCCGCCACGGCCTTGGCAAGTTTCTGTTTCAGGAGTTCAACCGGCGCAAGACGGTGGCTCAGCGGCCCGGCGTTTGTTCCCGCTCCGCCTTCGGTCGTTTCGTTGAGTATAATGCCCGCCGCTTCCATCACCTCTTCCGCCACGTAAATTGGGGCCGTAAAGCGCAGGGCCATGGCAATAGCGTCGCTGGGGCGGGCATCAATTTCCGATTCCACGCCGTTCCATTCCAGGATTAGTTTGGCGAAAAACGTGTTCTCGCGCAGGGCGCAGATTTCCGCCCGCTTCATGCGGCACTCAAGATTATCCATGACGGTTTTAAGCAGGTCATGGGTCAGGGGCCGCGGCACAGTCACGTGATCCAGATGCAGGGCGATGGCCTGGGCTTCCGGAGCGCCGATGAAAATAGGCAAGGTGCGTTGGTCGGCATCGGTGCCGCTCCGCAGGAAGACCACGAATCCCATGTTCGAAAGCGATATGTTCATTATGTTGACGAGAATCATTTCGGATTTCCAATTTTCGATTGCCGATTTCTATTTGCTGAACACTTATATAACAGCAATATCCCGCTTTAACAAATTTATTATACCATCCCTTTTTTCTCAAGGCAAGCGGGCTCGATGCCCCCGATCTGAGCGTTTGTGCGCGGGACGACGGGCTTCATCAAGGCGGCCATGCGTTCTTTCAGCAGGTCCAGGCCCTGGCGTTCCAGCGCGGAAATTACCAGGGCGCCGGGATATTCGCGCTTAAGATCGGGGATCCGCGTGTTTACCTCCGGCCGGTCGGACTTGTTGAGCAGGAGCAATGACGCAATGTTTTCAACCTGCATTTCGTGCAGCGTGTCCTGCACAATCCGGATTTGCTCCCGTACGTAACGGTGGCCGGCGTCCGCCACGATCAGGAGCAGGTCGGCTTCGCCGATTTCTTCCAGCGTCGAACGGAATGAGGCCACCAACCCGTGGGGTAAATGCCGGATAAACCCCACGGTGTCCGTCAGCATGACTTGGCGTCGGTCGGGCAGAAAGACCAGGCGGCTCTTGGTGTCCAGCGTGGCAAAAAGCCGGTCGTCCACGTAGGCCGCGGCGGTGGTCAGCGCGTTCAGCAGGGTAGACTTGCCCGCGTTAGTGTATCCTACCAGGCAGACTGCGGGCCACGGACGCCGCGCGCGCGTCAATGCGCGCCGCTTCTGGATTTCCTTGAGCTTGCGTTTTAAAATCGTAATCCGCGCCATGATGGGCGCGCGGTGTAATTGGAAGGGGCTTTCACCCGGGCCGCGCATGCCGATGCCGCCCGAAAAACGCGCCTGCTTGATTGAAACTGGAATGCGTGAGGCCAGGTATTGCAACTGCGCCAGTTCCACCTGGATCTGGGATTCCGCCGTGCGGGCACGCCGCGCGAAAATCTGCAGAATCAGTTCGGTGCGGTCAATGACCTTGATCCCGGCGGCTAAATCGAGGTTGTTGACCTGAATGGGGGAAAGCTCGTTGTCAAAAATCAGCAGGTTGGCTTTTGCTTCGCGGCCGGCCAACTGGATTTCGGCCAATTTGCCCTGGCCGATGAAAAAGGCGGGGTCCGGGCGACTACGCCGCTGGGTGAAACTTCCGAGCACGACGGCGCCGGCAGTGTCCGCCAGGCGTTCAAGTTCGGCCAGTGAATCGGCCGCTTCCGCCTGCGATTGATGGCCGATAATCACTTGGATCAGCAGGGCGCGTTCCTGGGGCTTGGCAGACTGTGTTTTCATGGTTGATATTGGAACATCCGTCTACCCGGCGGAGCAACCTTTTTTTTGAACCGCGAATAACCGCGAATAGACGCTAATAGGAAAACATGATTGGCCATTATTTTTTTCGTATTCGTGTTATTGGGTCCATTAGCGGTTCTTTCTTCCGGCTACTTTGCGAAAGTGGTGCACGCGTGAAAAGGAGGGGTTTCGGCGAAAAGCTTCACGGCGCAGTTGTTTGGCCGTTTTTACGTGCGGCGCCTCCTGCCATTCACGGAATTGCCGATACAGTTCATCGTTCTCAAAACCCTGGCAACGCCCCCGTTCCCATTCCCGGCGCGGACAGGCGAATTTCCAGCAGACGGCACCCAGATTCAGCAGACAGGTATTGCACCTGCGCATCGGCTTCGAAGTATAGCGCATATCGATATCATAGCACCCGCCGCGTGGCAGTGTAAGCGAAAAAACCTTGACCTGCGCGTTGCGCCCGTTATAGTAACAGGATCTGAATTTTGCGCAGGATCGCGTAAAACCAGGTCGGAAAATACTGGTTGTTGAAAAAGACAGCCGGTGTATCCACTCGTCTTCGCCAGAGTGCCCTGTGGCTTGCCACAGGAATGAATGGCGAGACGACCCGGCGAAGTTCGCCACAGCAAAACGAAGCCGGGTTAGCTTCGCCGAGTTTCGCTTTAAACAAAGATGCTCCGTGCCCTGCCACGGGGAGCTTCACTGCCGGATTGTGTAATGGTAGCACAACAGACTCTGAATCTGTTTGTCTAGGTTCAAATCCTAGTCCGGCAACCAACTTCGAAAGGTTCCCGGCCGAAGGCTGGTCCGCCTCAGGCGGAAAATCCTAGTCCGGCAACCAACGTAAGTAGCCAGTACCTGAGGGAGGATCTTCCTATGCAATTTATTAAGCTGTTAGTTTTTGGGCTGGCCGCAGTTCTGGCGGTAACTGCGGTCCAAGCCCAAACAAGCGCCGTGGCGCTTGCAATTGCCGCGCGCGCGCAAACCAATGCCGCGGCGGCCTTTTTTCAAAGCGCTGACACTAATAGCGATGGGCGGGTATGCCAGGCGGAATTTGCCGGGCATGTCAAGAAATCAACCTTTGACAGTCTGGATGTCGACAAGGATGACATGATTTCACTGGAGGAATGGAAAGCTGTGGACCGGTCGCCGGAGGCCCATAAAAATTTTAAGGCCATGGATAAAGATCGCAATGGCATGATCAGTTTCCGGGAATTTTCAAATGTGGCGGACTGGCGGAGCGCCTTGAATGATTCGTTTCAATCGCTGGATTTGGATCGGGACAGTCACCTGGCGCCGGACGAGTTGACCGGGCGGCCCATGTTCCAGCTCTTGTCGGTTAATTTCTAAAAGACCATGAATCGGGAACAACTTCAACAACAGTTTGGAATACCGGGACGGGTTAACTTCGAGGAAGGTCAAGGGGGGTTGATCAAGGCTGTGCTGACGCATACCTCCGGCGCGGGTGTCGAGCTCTATTTGCATGGCGCGCATGTGACCTCCTGGCAGGCCGCGCAGGGATGCGAAGTTCTTTTTGTGAGCCGTGCGTCGCACTTTCAGGATGGAGTGCCTATCCGGGGCGGGATCCCGGTAATTTTCCCGCAGTTTGGCGATGGTCCGCTTCCCAAGCATGGATTGGCCCGGGTACGCACCTGGGCCGTGGCGCGTTCGGATCTTGGCGCGGATGGCGCGGTTTCGATCATCCTCCGGCTGGAAGACGATGCGCAAACGCGCGCGCTCTGGCCGCATCCGTTTTGCCTGCAACTGATGGTATTGCTTGGGTCGGCATTAACCCTCGAGTTTATCGTAAAAAATCCTGGTTCTGCGCCATTCCCCTTCCAGACAGCCTTGCATACCTACTTCCGTGTGGCTGATATCACGCAAGCCAGCCTTTTCGGCTTACAGGGAACGGCATTTGAGGACTTTCTTCATCCTGGGCCGGCAGTCGAAACACATGCGGCTGTAATGTTTGACCGGGAGACCGATCGGATATATATCAATACACCCGATCATGTTGTGCTGAATGACCCGGGTAATAAGCGAACAATTGCCATCGCGCAAAGCGGCATGAACGCCATTGTGGTCTGGAACCCGTGGATTGAAAAAGCGAAGCGTTTGGAAGATTTTGGTGATGATGAGTATTTGCGCATGGTTTGCGTCGAAACCGGTCAGATGCACCGGCCTGTTGTCCTGGCCCCCGGCGCCCAATGGTCTGGCCGGACGACATTGACGTGCGGCGCCATGCTGAAAATTTAAATAGCCTTGGTCTATATTCACGGGTGCAGAAATTTACAGGATATCAGGAGGGATAAAATGGGATCTGCCGCAAAGCAAGTTTGCAAACCGCCTTATGCCGATTTGGGTGAAGATCAGCGTCTGGCGCCGATTTTTGCGTCCGGCGTGGCGCCAACCCGGTTGGCCTGGAAGCGGCGGCGCGCCGATCTGTTTCAACAGGTAAGCCGGGTGTTGGGTCAACCATCATTCCGGTCGTTTGAACATGCCGTTGACATTGTGGATCACTGGGAACAGCCGGCCTGTTCAGCTACGCTTGTGTGCCAGGCAACCGGGCCGAAGACCCGCCAGCTCCTGCTTAAGCTGGAACCGCGCGGCGCCAGCCGTTCCCGGCGTCCCGGCGCAATCGTTCCGTTTTATCACCCTGATTCCATGGCGGGGTTTAATCTGAAGGAACGGACACCCATTGCCGAGGATCGCATCATACAATTTGGACGGCACTTGGTTCAACAGGGGTATGTTGTCGTCTGCACGGAGGCATTTCCCTACAATACGGCGCCAGAGCCACAAAACAATGAAGGCTTTGCCTGGTGGCGTGCGGGCACGGATATACTGCTTGCGGAGAATCCCCTCTGGACTGGCATGGCCAAGCTGGCTTGGGACACCAGCCTGGCCGTGGATTACCTGTTGAGCCAGGAGCGCATTGACACGGCAAGGATTGTCTGTATCGGGCATTCGCTGGGCGGGAAAATGGCATTTTATACCGGCGCGCTTGATGAACGGATTAAAGCGGTTATAGGATCGGATTTTGGCATGGGCTTCGGATTTACCAATTGGGATGCGCCCTGGTATCTGGGGGATCGCATTCATCATCCCGATTTTCCCTGGGCGCATCAACACGTGCTGGCGCTGATGGCGCCGCGCGCATTTCTGTTGATCGGCGGCGAGGCGGATCGGCCTGCCAGCTGGCAATATCTGAACGCCGTCAAGCCGGTGTATCAGCTCTTTGACCGTGTGGAAGCCCTGGGCTTTTTCGATCACGCTTCCGGGCATCGGCCGACGGAAACTGCGGTCCGACTGGCGTATCGCTGGCTGGCCGAGCAATTCGATCTGCCGGAACAGCCGTGGGACTTGTAAATAAAAATTGAAAAGCAGACGTTCGCTATTTTGCCGCGCTAATTGCTGATCATCGGTCCGGTCTTGTGTCTTATGGGAGATTTGACGCATGGAGTCGTTACATCATTCATTGCCGGAGCTGTTCCGGGATTGTGCCCGCCGTTTTGCCGGCCAATCCGCTATTGTGTTTGACGGCCGCGTGTTGAATTTCGCCGCAGTGGACCGGATCAGTGACCGGGTGGCCGCCGCGCTGGCCCGGCAGGGCATTCGCAAAGGCGACCGCATTGGACTCTATTGCATTAATTCCGACTGGTTCCCGCTGGCCTATTTCGGCATCCTGAAAGCCGGCGCGGTCGTCGTACCGATCAATCTCCTGTTGAATCCAAAGGAAATCGCGTTCATTCTCAACGATGCCGGCGCCCGCGCCTTGTTTTATCATGCTGGCTTTACTCCCGCCGTCAACGCCCTGCGGCCGTTAGCGCCGGACCTGGCATTCTATGTATGTATCGGCGCGCCGCCGGAGCGGCCGTTGCCGCCGGAGCGGCCGTTGTCGCCGGACATTCCGTGGGCGGAATTCGCGGAGGCGCAAGGGACGGCGCCGCTGGTGACCTTCAATCCGGCGGACGACCTGGCCGCTATTTTGTACACCTCCGGCACAACGGGCCGGCCCAAGGGCGCCATGCTGACCCACCGCAACCTCGTGAGCAACATCCAAAGCACTCTTCAGGCCATGCACGTTCAGCCGGGGGAGGAGCGTTTCCTGGTTATCCTGCCGCTTTTCCATGCCTTTGCCGCCATGGCCTGTATGTTCCTGCCGCTCATGTCGGGCAGTGCCATGGTGCCTCTGTCACGCTTCGATCCGCTTCATGTGGCCAGAATGATCGCGGCCGAGCGGATTACCTTGTTCATGGGCGTGCCCAGCATGTATGTGGCGCTTCTGCGCCTGCCGGACAGCGTTGTGCCCCATTTCGAGACGCTGAAATTCTGCATCTCCGGCGGCGCCGCCCTGCCGGTGGCGGTCATGCGCGAATTTGAGGCGCGGTTCGGCAAAAAAATTTACGAGGGTGATGGTCCGACCGAGTGCTCGCCGGTTACCTGTGTCAATCCGATCGGCGGGCAAACCAAAAGCGGCACCGTCGGTCTTCCGGTACCGGATGTCGAAATGAAAATCGCGGACGAGCAGGGCCATGACGTGCCCGACGGCACGATCGGGGAAATCTGTGTGCGCGGGCCGAATGTGATGAAGGGTTATTGGAAAATGCCGGCCGAAACCCAGGAGGCTTTTTTCGGCGACTGGTTCCGCACGGGTGACCTGGGCACTCGGGATGCGGACGGCTATTTCAGCATTGTGGATCGCCGCAAGGATATGATTATTGTCAACGGCATGAACATTTACCCGCGTATTATTGAGGAAGTGCTTGCGCACTGTGAGGGTGTCCGCGAAGTGGCGGTGGTGGGCGAACCGCATAAGATGCACGGCGAGATCCCCGTGGCCTATGTGGCGCTCAAGGAAGGCGTCCCGGTCCCGGAGAAAGTCGGGATTGTGGTTGCCCGGCTCCGGACTGGTTGCCTGGAAAACCTGGGCCGGCACGAGGTGCCCCGAAAATTTATTTTCCTGCCTGAATTGCCCAAGAACGCCGCCGGTAAAATCATGAAGCGCGAACTGCGCAAGCATGGGGAAGTCGAACGCGGCGTGCGTAGCACGTAGAGCGTGGAGCGTTGAGCGTGGGCAATCGGCGAAGTGGAGGAAATAAATTGTCCTGTCAATAGGCGATGATGTGGGATGTCATTCCGGGCTTGACCCGGAATCCAGTCTTTCTAATCTGGATTCCCGCGTTCGCTCGTTCCGAAGCATCAGAGCGAGCGGGAATGACACTGCAGAGAAGCAAAATAATACAGATATGCAACGTCAGTAATACGCTTAACGCTCCACGTGCTTCAGTCCCACAGCTTTGCCGGATACACGCCGGCCTCAATCAACCGGCGAATGCCGGCGGTCACAAAGGGCTTGTCCTCCTTGTAGGTGACACCAAACCATTTCTCCGGCGTCTCGAGCACGCGCATGGCGATTTTCCGTTCGCGGATCAGTTCATCGGCGATGGCCGGCATCAGGAACTCGGCCTTGGGGTGACCGGCGGCCTTTTTCAGGAACAGCGGGAATTTTTCATCGAGGAAACCGAACAGGGTCGGTGTGAATCCGAACATGTTCATCGAGGCGATTTCATGGCCTTGGAGCCGCACCCATTGGCCGTGTTCATTTTCGTAGCGGGCGCCATCCGGCGTTTTTTCGATCTTGAACCGTTCCGTGACGCTGATCAGCATGCGCCGGGCATCCACCTCGCAAATGCCGCGCGTGACCGACCCGTGGTCCGAGAGCGTATTTGCCAGTTGGAAGCCCACCATGGCATAGGTGTTGGCCTCCGGGGGAAGTGCCTGCAGGTATTGGGCGATTGTTTCATAGGATTTGGCTCCGTAAAAATCATCGGCATTGATGACGGCAAAAGGTTCCTGGACCAGGGTCTTGCAACGCATAATGGCGTGTCCCGTGCCCCAGGGTTTGGCGCGCTCCGGCGGCACGGCAAATCCCGCCGGCAAATCAGCCAGTTCCTGAAATGCGTAATCCGTCCGAATGCGCCCCTCGAAGTGCGATCCGATGGCCTCCTTGAAATCCTTTTCAATATCATGCCGGATGATGAATACTACCTTGCCGAACCCGGCGCGGATGGCGTCGAATACGGAATAATCCAGCATGATTTCACCGGCGGGTCCCACCGGCTCAATCTGTTTCAATCCGCCGTACCGACTGCCCACGCCCGCCGCCATGACGACTAAGGTTGGTTTCATGCTTGGAATCCTTGGGTAAAATATTTAACCGGTGCCGCACAGATAAATAGAATTTTGCACATTACTTTTCAAGTGTCAACGGTAGATTGCCAATGATTGGCTTGGACAGCGGCGCTGTTCTCCTTTATAGTAGGACCGGTAACTTGTAAACGTGAAAAGAGAGGCGCCATGACTCGTTTAAAGCTGGAGCGGCCGCTGGCGGTGCTGGATATTGAATCCACGGGCATCAATCCCCGAATGGACCGCATCATTGACCTGGCGATCATCAAGCTGTTTCCGGACGACCGCCGTGAGCAACATACGTTCCGGGTGAACCCGGAAATTCCCATTCCGGCCGAGACCACGGCCATTCACCATATCACCAATGCCGACGTGGCCCACGCGCCCCCGTTCCGGCAGGTTGCTCCGCAAATCCTCGAAATACTGGCAGACTGCGACCTGGGCGGGTTCGGCGTAGTGCGCTTCGATATTCCGATGCTGGCCGAGGAGTTTGCGCGTGCTGGCTTTCAGTTTAATCCCGACAACCGGCGCATTGTGGATGCCCAGCGCATTTATCACAAGAAGGAGCCGCGCGACCTCTCCGCGGCGCTCACCTTTTATTGCGGCGAAATGCACCTGGGTGCCCACGGCGCCGAAGCCGATGCCCTGGCCACGGTTGCTGTTCTCGAGGCGCAGTTGCAGAAATACGCCGACCTGCCGCGTTCCCTGGACGAACTGGACAAGTATTGCAATCCGCCGCGCAATCCGGCCTGGGCCGATCGTACGGGTAAGCTAAAGTGGCAGGAAAGCGAAATACTCATCAATTTCGGTGTGCAAAATATCGGCCGAAAACTCAAAGACCTCGTGCGGGATAATCCCAAGTTTCTAATGTGGATCCTGAAAAGTGATTTTCCGGCGGACACCAAACGTATCGTTGCCGATGCGCTGGAAGGCCGCTTCCTGACGCCGCCCGTTGGGACGGACAGACGGATGACGGAGGACGGACTGAAGTAGGCTGCGGGCTGAGGGTGGCGGACGGCGTCCCTGCCGGCCGCATCCGGAATTCACACATAAATCCATCCGGGAATGAGAGCGCGATCCATGAACATGTCCGATGTCATCAAAATAGCTTTTTCGGTCTTGAAAATAGCGGCGGCTGTTTATGTCGGCTTATGCGTCCTGCTCTTTTTCCGCCAGTCCCACATGGTTTATTTTCCGCTTGCCCCGGTCATGCAAAAGCCGTCGGATGTCGGTCTCGCGTATGAATCCGTTGCTCTAATGACGTCCGACGATACACGGCTGGCCGGCTGGTATGTGCCCTGCGAGGGGGCGCGCGGCACGGTGCTCATATGCCACGGCAACGGCGGTAATATCGGCGACCGCCTTCATCCCATTGGCCTTTTCCACGAGTTGGGCCTCAATGTGCTGATTTTCGATTATCGCGGGTATGGCGAAAGCGCGGGCAAACCCTCGGAAGAGGGCACTTACCAGGATGCGCGCGCGGCCTGGCAGTACCTGGTTGAGAAGCGCAATACGCCGCCGGATAAAATCATTGTCTTTGGCCGGTCACTGGGCGGAGCGGTGGCGGCCTGGCTGGCCGGGCAGGTTGCGCCCGCCGCGCTGATCCTGGAGGCCACTTTCACCTCGATCCCGGAGATGGGTGCGCGGCTTTATCCTTATCTGCCGATTCGCCTTTTGTGCCGGTATCGCTACAACACCCTTGCGCGGTTGGAGCGTATCAACTGCCCGGTGCTTATCGCCCACAGCCGGGACGATGAAATGATCCCGTTTGAACACGGCCAACGTTTATTTGCCGCCGCCCGCGCGCCGAAAACATTTTTTGAATTAACCGGCGACCATAACGAGGGCGAAGCGCTGACTTCCCCGGCCTATCGCCAGGCGCTGGACGCGTTCCTGACGGGCCGGCTTGGGGCATTATGCAATTGACACGGGAAGCGACAGAATCATACTGATTAAGTATTTTATCCGCAGATTACGCAGATGTCACAGATGAAAGAAGGAACATGCGGAGCTGTTGCGTGTTTTGAAATCAATCATCCGCCTTAAAGTAATCTGCGTAACTCTATTGGATGGCAAATTCATTGTTCGTGAATTGATTAAACCAGGAGGCATCCATGACGGCATCTAAGACTACATTTGCCCTGTATTTCGGAAACCGCGGATTCTTTCCCGCATCGCTGATTGATAGTGCCCGCCGTGACCTGCCGCGCGTGTTGAAAAGTCTCGGGCACGATTCCATCATGCTGGATAAAGCCGCTACCCGGCACGGCGCGGTGGAAACACCGCGGGAAGGTGAAATCTATGCCGAGTTCCTGCGGCGCAATCGCGGAAAATTCGGCGGCGTGATCCTGTCTTTGCCCAATTTCGGGGATGAAACCGGCGCCGTGGCCGCGCTGAAAGAGGCCGGCGTTCCGATCCTTGTCCAGGCTTATCCGGACGATTTGGACAAAATGGCGCCGGCCCTGCGGCGTGACGCATTTTGCGGCAAGATTTCCATCATGGATGTTTTCTGTCAGTGCAATTTTAAATTCACGGTGCTCAAACCGCATACCGTCAGCCCGCTGAGCGAAGAATTCAAGGCCAACGTGGAGCATTTTGACCGTGTTTGCCGCGTGGTCAATGGCGTCAGGGGTATGGTCGTGGGCGCCATCGGCGCGCGCACCACGGCGTTCAAGACCGTGCGGACCGATGAGGTCGCGCTCCAAAAAGCCGATATTACGATGGAAACGCTGGACCTGTCGGAAGTTTTTGACCGGATGCGGAAAACTTCAGCCGGCGGCAAGGCCTGCAAGGCCAAGGCGGCGGTTCTGCGAAATTACGCCTGCTGGCAAAAAACCCCGAAAGCGGCGTTCGATAACCTGGTCCGTTTAGGCGTAGTGCTCGATGAAATTATCGCCGCATACAAGATGGATGCTATTGCCGTGCGTTGTTGGGTTGAAATGCAGTCCCTGATGGGCATATCGCCCTGTGTCGTGATGAGCGAGCTCAATAACCGGGGAATCCCGGCGGCCTGCGAAGTGGATATCTGCAATGCGGTTACCATGCGGGCGTTGGCCCTGGCTTCGGATGGCCCTGCCACCTGCTTAGATTGGAATAACAATTATGCCGATGACGAGGATAAGTGCATTCTCTTTCATTGCAGTGCGGTGCCGGCCGACCTGATGCAGGATAAGGGCACAATCAGCGATCATCTGATTCTGGCCAATGCGGTGGGGAAGGGGAAGGGTTTTGGATGTTATACCGGCCGCATCGCGCCGGGCGATTGCACTTTTGGGAGCATGATCACCGATGCCGGGAATCTCAAATTTTTCCTGGGACAGGGGCGCTTCACCAACGATCCGATTCCCCAGGACTTTTTCGGATGCGCGGGCGTTGTGGAAATTCCCGGGCTTCAGGATGTGCTCCTGCATGTCGGGCAGAACGGCCATCGTCATCATGTCAGCGTAACGCCCGGCCATATCCTTGCGCCAGTGCGCGAAGCGCTGGAAAGTTACCTGGGCTTCCAGGTGGCGGCGCCGCAAAAGCCAGACTGAAGACCGTCGGCTGTAGACTGTAGGAAGAACATGACCACGCCAGCCTCATGATTCCACAGTCGACAGCCCACGGTCCACAGTCTATCTTCAGACCTCGAACAGCGCCATCTGGCCGGGATGATTTTTGCCTTTGCGCGGGCGGTGGCGCGCGAGCTTGGGCTGGCCGGCTTCGCCGAATTCACCATCTTCCAGGTTGAGCAGAATTTCCCGCGCGCGGTCCACAACTTCCTGGGGCAGGCCGGCCAAGCGGGCCACCTGGATCCCGTAACTCTTGTCAGTGCCCCCGGGCACAATCTTGCGGATGAAGACGACGCCATCGGCCTGTTCGCGGACAAGCACGTTATAGTTTTTCACGCCGGGCATAGTCATCGCCAGGTCGGTGAGTTCGTGGAAATGCGTTGCGAAGAGGGTTTTGGCCTTGACCGCGCCGTGCAGATGTTCGGCCACGGCCCAGGCAATGCTGATGCCGTCGAAAGTGCTTGTCCCGCGGCCGATTTCGTCGAGCACAATGAGGCTTTTTTGCGTGGCATTATTCAGGATATTGGCGGTTTCCTGCATTTCCACCATAAAAGTACTGCGCCCGCGCGCCAGGTCGTCACTGGCGCCCACGCGGGTAAAGACACGGTCCACGACGCCGATTTCGGCGGAGAGCGCCGGCACAAACGAACCTATTTGCGCCATGATCACGATCAGGGCAACCTGGCGGATATAGGTGGATTTACCGGCCATGTTGGGGCCGGTGATGATGATCACCCGGTTTGCATCGCCATCGAGCAATGTATCGTTGGGTACAAAGCGGTCTGCGCCTGGCATTTGCTCAACCACCGGATGGCGGCCATCCTTGATGATCAGGCCGGCGTTCCCTGTCATTACCGGCCGTGTGTAGTGCAATGTCAGCGCCCGGTCCGCCAGGGCGGCCAGGATATCCAACTGGGCCAGGGCTTCGGCCGAGGCTTGGATGGATTCTGTGGAGCGCACGATGGTGTCGCGCACTTCCAGGAAAAGATCGTATTCCAATGCCATGGCGCGGTCCTGGGCGCCGAAAATTTTTGTTTCGTAAGTTTTCAGTTCGGGCGTGATGAAGCGTTCGGCGTTGACCAGGGTCTGCTTGCGGGTGTAATCGGCCGGCACGTTTGCGGCCTGGCCCTTGGAAACCTCGATGTAGTAACCAAAGATTTTATTATGCCGCACCTTGAGCGTCCTGATGAGGGTGCGCTGTTGTTCCTTGGCTTGGTATTCGGCCAGCCAATTGCGACCCTGCGTGGCGGCATCGCGCAGTTCATCCAGTTCGGTGTGATAGCCGCGCCGGATCAGGCCGCCTTCCCTGATGCTTATCGGCGGCTCTTCGACAATTGTCCTCTCGACCAGCGCCACCAGCTCGGGTTGGGGCAGAATAGTGTGTGCCAGGGCCGCCAGGGATCGAACGGGGGAATCGGCCACGAGCGCGCGCGCGGTCGGCAATATGGCCAGGGATTGCGTCAACGCGCGAATGTCCCGGGCATTCCCGGCGCCGGCGCCTAAGCGCGCCATAATGCGTTCCATGTCGCGCACTTGTTCCAAAGCCGCGCGCAAATCGCGCAGGAGTGTCCGGTTTTTATAAAAGGCCTCAACAGCATCATGGCGGTCCTTAATGGAATCAAGCCGGGTCAAAGGACGCAGGACCCATTCCCGCAGGAGCCGCCCGCCCATTGGGGTTTTTGTGCTGTCCAGCACGCCCAAAAGTGTTGTGGCTATGCTACTGTGGAGGCTCGCGGCGTTAGGGCCGCCGGGCGAGGATACTGAAGGCAGGCTACGGGAAGCAACCAGATCCAAGTTGCTCCGCGTGGCCTCGTCCATGATCAGAAAATCGCCTGGGTTTCGGATGCACAGGCGTTGGACATGTGCCAGGTTGCGACGCAGTGCATTGCTGAGGTAATGCATCATACCGCCGGCCGCGCCAATGATGGCTGGCCGGCCCTCGCCGCCGAAACACTCTAAGGACTGCACCTTGAAGTGGCGCAAAAGCGTATCGTGGGCGGTTTCGTATTCAAAGGTCCAATCGTCATGCGCGCTCACCATGAGCGCCGGCAGTTGATTCAACAGCGCTCGCAAGGACGAGGCCGGATCACGGGCGGCTTCGGCGGGCAAGACGCATTCGGTGGGCGCGAGACGGAGCAGGTTGTCACGGAGCGCCTCCGGGTCGGAAGTTTCTTCCGCCTGGAATGCGCCCGTGGAGAGGTCCAGCAGTGCCAAACCAAAAAGCCCGTTGATTTCGTAAAGGCCGGCCAGGTAATTATTGCGGTTGCGGTCGAGGATTTGATCCGTAAGCACGGCGCCGGGAGTCAGGATACCGGTCACCTCGCGCCGGACGATTCCCTTGGCGCCGGCGGGCCTGCCTGCCATAGTCCGGCACTGCCGGACGCCGGCGGGGTCTTCGACCTGATCGCAGACGGCCACTTTTTTGCCGGCGCGAATAAGCTTGGCCAGATAAGTCTCGTAAGTGTGATGCGGCACCCCGCACATGGGCACTTTCTGGCGCTTGGTGAGCGCGATATCCAGGATGCGCGCGGCCTCGACGGCGTCCTCGAAAAACATTTCGTAGAAATCGCCCAGCCGGAAAAAGAGAATCGTGCCGGGCGGCAATTCGGCTTTGATCCGCCGGTACTGGCTCATCATGGGGGTAATGGGATCGCTCATGGAGGCATACTATATATTTTTCTTGCGAAAAATATAGCAATTTCGGATTGTTGATTTCGGCTTGCGGATTTTCATTGCAGAGGCAGATGCGGATAATCGAAAATCGGAAATCGCAAATCCAGCATAATAACAAATCCCTTGTCAAAAGAGTAGGGGACGGATAAAGTGACGAGGTTTTAAAGGTTCAGTGGTTCAAGGGTTCCGCATTGAACCGTGAACCATGCCAATCTGCGCCTGTAGCTCAATTGGATAGAGTGTCGGCCTCCGAAGCCGAAGGTTGTGGGTTCGATCCCCGCCAGGCGCACCAGCTTTTTCCTCTGATTCTATGCGTGTAAAACCGCATCTTATCCAAGAGAATCAAGCATTCCATGAATATGCCCCGTTGGCGTTTTATGCTTTATGCGCTTATGGCATTACAGTCAGGGTTGATTAGGGAAATTCAATTAAATTTTTAGCGACCATTCCGCGACCAAACGGACGCTAATTTTGAGCCTTTTGGCGATTAACTGCAATTTATTTTGCCTTCAGCTGATTTATTTTCTGCCGCCGCCGGCCCCGGCGGAGGACAGGCAGTTTCTCCATGCTTAAGCCATGCTTCAATATGATCCAGCAGGGTCAGCCGCGATACGGTCTCGTTTTGCCGCGGACTTACCGCGCCGCCGGATATTACCATTTTCATGGCCGCCGGCACGCTGATATCCAGATAAATGATTTCGGCGCGCGCCACAATCAACAGAAAACCGGATGTCGGATTAGGCGCCGTGGGCACAAAAACGCAAAGCATATCGCCGGCGCCAGTGGCGCCGGATTCAATTTTACGGGAAATCGTTTCCGGCGCACGTGCGGTAACAAAACCGATTGAATAGAGGCCCAGGCGCGGGTGCTGAACGGCGACTACTTCCTTAAAAAGCGTGCTCTGCGTACTTACCAGCGATTCGCTGATCTGGCGGATTGAGGTGTAGACGCTGTTGATGACCGGGATGCGCGTTAATAGCCCGTCGGCAAGACGGTATATTTTTTTTCCGATAAAATTGCGGGTGAGCAACCCGACAAAATACAGCGCCGCCACAACAAGAATAAGCGCGCCAATGCGGTAAAAAATTGCGTATTCGGATGTTAAACACCAGTTTGGGACAAGGCGATTGCTGACAAAAGCAAGGATCAGGTTGATAATCAAGAGCGTCCCGACCAGTGGCGCCAGTAGAAAGAGCCCAATCAGAATGTTTGTGCGAAACCGGAAAATGTTTTTTTTGCCGACAGCAGTCACAAAATTGCCCCTTTTAATAATCCCGTGCAACGGAATATTTTCACCATCCAATGAAGCAAGGATAATGATTAATCGGACAAGGTCAAGAACAGATTGATTCTACCGGAAATTTATGTTGTGTTTTTGAATTAAACCGGCCATATTTTACAGATAACTTTGCGCTTTTTTATGGTTAAAACAATCCGTGCATCCAGAAAGAACCCCGCAATAAAAACATAGCCCATAAAATTAAATTCATATGCGAGGTGACCCCATGGTTGAAAGCAATGGCCGGACCTGCACCTTATCACGTTACCTGCTCCATCGCCTGCAGGAGGCTGATATTCATCATCTTTTCGGAGTGCCCGGCGATTATGTCCTGGATTTTCTTGACGAGGTAATTGCCAGTCCGATTCAGTGGGTCGGCACCTGCAATGAATTAAATGCCGGCTATGCGGCCGACGGTTACGCCCGCTTGAATGGCGCCGGCGCCGCCGTGGTAACGTACTGTGTCGGCGGATTAAGCATTCTGAATGCCGTGGCCGGGGCCTATGCCGAGCGGGTGCCGCTTATCGTCATCAGCGGCGCGCCACCCGCCCGGCGCAGAGAGGCGGGCGCACTGGTTCATCATCTGGTTTCCGACTACTACCTGCAACTGGATATATTTAAAAAAGTGACGATTGATGCGGCAATTCTTACCGATCCGGAAACCGCTCCCGATGAAATTGACCGGGTCATTCGCAACGGCAGGCTCCATAAACTGCCGGTTTATCTGGAACTTCCCGCAGATATGGCGCGCACTTCCTGCCGTCTGCCTGCCCCGCTCGCTTCTCCCGCAATACTGCACACCGATGCGGAGAACCTGAAGCGTTGTCTCCAGGAAGCGGCTGAGTTGCTCAACCGGGCCGCCCGCCCCATTGTGCTGGCGGGCGTTGAGTTGCTACGTTTCGGTCTGGGCGGCAATCTCCTTCAACTTGTGGAAGGTCTTGAACTCCCCTTTGCCACCATGCTCAGCAGTAAATCCGTGCTCCCGGAACTTCATCCCCAGTTTATCGGCATCTACCAGGGAAGTTGGAGTCGTGAAACAGTTCGCCGGCAGGTTGAGTCCTCTGATTGCTTGTTGTCGCTGGGGGTCTGGATGACGGATTTGGATACCGGTATGTTCAGTGACAACCTGGATAATCGCCGTATGATCGCCGTCGGGAACGGTCAGGCGCGCATTAGCGGCCATCATTACCGGAACGTGCAATTGGGCGACTTCATCCGCGGGCTGATGCCCCTGGTCCAGCCCCGTTCATACCTCAGCTCGCATCCGGTTGAATCATGCCAAACCAAGATGCCGTTTATCCCTGAAAAGTCGCGAAAGCTGACCGCCCTGCGCCTGTATGAACGGCTGAATACGTTTCTCGATGATCGGATGATCCTGCTTGCCGAACCGGGTGATGCCTTTTGCGCCGCCCTTGATTTTCATATAGAAGAGGCCGAGAACTTCATTGTTCAGGCCTTTTATACATCCATCGGCTATTGCACCCCGGCGGCACTGGGGGTGGCGTTTGCTCGTCCGGGCAAGCGACCGGTGGTGCTGACTGGTGACGGCGCGTTCCAGATGACCGCCCAGGAGCTGTCCACCCTGATTAAGCAGAAGTGTCCCGCCATCATTCTGATTATTAACAATGACGGTTATCTGATTGAACGCGTGTTGCACAAGGATGGGCCGTATAATGACATCCCGATGTGGAATTATGTGTCATTGCCGGCAACGTTAGGCGGCGGTGCTCATGCCATCGGCATCCGGGTAACCACTGAGGGTGAACTGGAGCATGCCCTGACATCTGCGGTCACGGAACAGGACAAACTCTTTTTGATAGAACTTTGTCTGCCCAACCGTGACTGTTCAACGGGATTGAATCGGCTGGGGGATTCATTTAGAAAAAAAGGGTGAATTGAAAAGGCGTTACGGCAGAGTCTGAAAAAGGCGGCCCCGCCCCCCTTATACGGAGCAAACTTCACGCTTGCCGCACCCAAGAAGTGGCCGGCGTATTTCCATCAGGCGGCAACGCCAGCCATAAGCTTAAGGATGGCGCTTTGACTGGCCTGTGTGCGCGGCAATTCACCGGCCAGACGTCCGTTGCGCATCACCAGCACGCGGTCAGAGAGATTAATAACCTCGGGCAATTCGCTTGAAATGAGCAGAATACCGCTCCCGCTTTGGGCCAAATGATCAATAAGCGTGTGGATTTCGGCCTTGGCGCCGACATCAACACCGCGGGTCGGCTCGTCCACGATAAGCAGTTGGCAGTTGGCCGCCAGCCAGCGGGCGATGACTAATTTTTGCTGGTTGCCGCCGGAAAGTGCCGCGGCCATTGTGTTTATATGGGGAGCGTGCACGTGCAAACTCCGGAAATATTTTTTGGCCAGCGCATGCTCCTTTTCCCGCCGAATCCATCCGCATGTGGCCAGGTTTTTTAATATTGCCAGGGATATGTTTTCGCGGGCGCTCATGCCCGGGATCAGTCCGCATCGTTTGCGGTCTTCCGGCACCAGGCCGAGGCGGTATTGCATGGCTTCACCGGGCGATGTAATCAGCGCCTTGTTGCCGTTGATAAACACATTGCCGCATGCCTGCGGGTCAAGACCGAAAAGCGCCAGCGCTATTTCCGTGCGCCCGGCGCCGACCAGTCCCGCCAAGCCGACAATCTCGCCGGCATGGACGCAGAACGAAACCGAAGAGAATTTGCCCGGGCTCGAAAAATTTTCGACACGCAACAACTCCGTCTGGCCGCTGGCGCCGGTCTCGTGCTGTGGAAAATAAGCTTCCACGGACCGGCCGATCATCATTTCCACGAGTTGCTTTTCGTTGATTGCGGATGCCGGCTTGGTGGTGACGACGCAACCGTCGCGCAGGACGGTAATCGTGTCGCAAAGCTCGAAGATTTCCTCCAGCCGATGCGAAACATAAATTGAGGTTATCCCGCGTGCCGGCAGGCTTTTGACAAGCTTAAAAAGCCGCCGCGCCTCAATCTGTGACAGACTACTGGTCGGCTCGTCAAAAATAATGACCCGGGCGCCGCCGGCCATCGCGCCGGCAATTTGCACGAGCTGTTGCTGACCCATGGAAAGTTCGGTCATCAGCGTCTCAACTTCCAGGTTGGCGCCGATTGCGGCCAAAACCTGTTCGGCCCGGGTTTTCATCATTTGCCGGGAAATAAATCCGCCACGCGCCGGCGGATTACTCAGGCATAAATTTTCGGCCACGGAAAGATTTTCGCAGAAGGCCAGCTCTTGGTGAACAATGCCGATTCCGGCGAGGAAAGCATCGCGCGGATTTCGGAAATTCACCGTGCGTTGGTCGAAAATTATGCGGCCCTCGTCCGGCTGATACAAGCCGGCCAGGATTTTACCGAGCGTGCTTTTACCGGCGCCGTTTTCACCCATCAGCGCGTGGCAGGATCCCTGCCGGATTTCGAGATTGACGCCCTGAAGGGCCTGCACGCCGGGAAAACGCTTGCCGATCCCCTCGAAGCGAATAATTGGATTCGCATTTTCCATCAATTATTCCGGGAGTTTCAGGTATTCTTCCGGCACATCGCGGAAGCCCCACGCCTGCAACTGGCGCGCCCAAGCGCCAAGGTTTTTTTGCGACACGCTGATCAGCTCCATTTTGTTGATAACAGGCACTTCTTTACCCAGGCAGATTTTTTCAACTATTTTTTCGACGGAAACATAGCCCCAATTAAAAGTGGGTTGAGCCAACAGGACCGGCGCAATACCTTTGCTGATATAGGGCAGTTCCGCGGGCAAAGCGTCAATGGCCACTACCTTCACTTTGGCCGGATCGAGATCGCTCAAAAGTGTTTTAGTAAAGAGCGGCCAGCCGCCGATCATTGCCCAGGCGTTGATTTCGGGATAAGCATTCATAACCCGCACCACTTCGGCCGCGGCATCCTGCGGCGTTTCGATATGATAAAAAGTCCCCACAATTTTTATGCCCGGATATTTAGCGGCCGCCTTGACCACGCCTTCCGCCCGTTTGCGTAAATTCGGCGCGTTCTGATTACCGGCCAAGATGGCCACATTGCCTTTCCCTTTGATTGTATCCGCAAGCACGGTCATAACCTGTTCACCCGCCTGGATATCATCCACTCCGTAAAAGGCAAACCGCTTTGATTGGGGCGCATCGCTGTCAAAGGTCATTACCGGGACACCACGCGCTACCGCGTCATTGATGGCGCCGGTAACCTTGGCGGCATCGGAACAGGAGATCAGGACGGCATCGGCGCCTTCATTGACCGCCTGGGCAAGGCGCTGGGCTTGAATCTGGCCGTCCTCGGTCGGCGGCGTGCGCCAGTCAATCGTTACTTGAATGTTGTATTTTGCAAGCAGATCCTTGGCCGCCGCCTCTGCGCCGCTGCGCGCGCTCAAGAATACTGGATTGGTCGAGCTTTTACCGATCATGGCGATTTTGATTTTTTTCTTCACCGCCTGCTGGGCATACGCGATGCCGCCAATTGCCAGGGCGCACAATGCGAGCGCAACCGTCAATCCAACCACGTTTTTCTTGTGCATGGGGCTTCCCTTTCTTTTTGATTTTCCTGGTCCTTTGTCCGTTGCCTGCCCTTGCCAAGGATTCTATGGGCAGGCCGGCTTACGCTTTACTGCCTGGCGCGGGCCGATTCGGTCAGCAGTCTTTTAGCCGTTAGGCGGGCGTTCAGCCGGTCGAGCACGACGGCCACGATGATGGCGCAACCAATGATAATCCATTCATAGTTCTGGTCTAAATGGAGCGTACGGATGGATTGACGAATAAGAATGATCAGGATTGCGCCAAGCATGGCGCTTAGCGCGCTACCTTTGCCGCCGGAGAGGCTGGCCCCGCCGACCACAGCCGCGGCGATCACATACAATTCGTAACCGGTGGCATCGGCGCAAGAAGCGGAGCCGTAATAACTGCTCCCGACAAACGCGGCAATACCAGCGGTCAAACCGGAAACGACATAAATACCCACAAGAATCCGATTCACCCGCAAGCCCGCATAACGGCTGGCATCGGCATTGCCGCCGATGGCATAGATATGCCGGCCCATGACGGTCTTAACAAGATAGAGCGCGCCCAATGCCATGACGGCCAGCATGATGAGCATGGGCACGGGATGGATCGCCAAATCTAAAAAGCTGGCCTTGGCAACGGCCGTCAACGCGTCCGGCACCAGAATGCTTTCAGCTTTGCTGGCAACAAATGCAATGCCGCGAAATACCCACATTGTGCCCAGCGTTATGATGAAGGGATGAACCTTGAGACCGGTGATCATGACCCCGTTGATGAGTCCGCAAAAAAGTCCGACGCCCAGCGAGATGGATATGCCAATCGTAACCGTCGCCGCCGGTGAAAGCGGTCCAGCTGAGCGCAGGAACATGGCCATGGCAATGCCGGAGAGCGCGTAAATCGAACCGACCGAGAGGTCAATACCGCCCGAAATAATGACCAAAGTCATACCGATGGCCATAATCGCAAAAAAACTCGCATCCGTGCCGGTTTGCATCAAGGTATATGAGTTGAGAAAATTGTTGATTTTTTTGCCGGTCAGATGATCCGTGTGGGATCCGGCAAAAAGCGACAGGACTATTCCGATGATTAAAATCACCAAGACCAGCCCTGATTGCTGGGAATTGAACAGCTTGCGTAAAATATGTTTGAGCGTATTCATGCCAAGCGAGCTCCACAATGCCAACGGATTATGCATTTTATTTGACGTTTGATGGTGAAAATAATATGGTTCGTCATAAAAAGCAAGGGTTAATTCGAAACAGCAATAGTATTTTTAATAGAAAGGATGCCGATGTCAATCCCGTTTATTTTGGACGGCAATAACAGCGTTTTTTGCGCGCCGTCAGGCGCTTGGCATGATTGTCGGCGCATGCCCATGCGCGCAACACTTTTTTTTTGTATTTTTGCGTTGGCAACCGTAGCCGGCAGTTGGGCGCAGGACACCAATGAAATCACCGCCATCCAGGTCGAATTGCAGATCCTGAAGAAAAAACACGATGCGGAAATCCGCAACATCGAAAAACGCCTTGATGACATTCAGCGCGGGGACGTTGATCAGATGCGTCTTTCCCATGAAGGTGTTAACGCCCTTACTGACTTTGAGAAGGCCAAGGAAAAGGGTCAGATCGAAACGTATCACAATAAAACCGCGCTTGAGGCTTACGAGGATACTCTTCCGCCAAACATGCTTCTAATCAAGGATACCCTGCATACCCGTTTGTTCGATTACCTTGGTAAAGGCTTTGAATGGCAGGGTTATTTCCGCGCGGGCGCCGGCATCAACGGCAAGGGTGGGCACATGGACGCGTTCCAGGCGCCGGGAACGCCGGCCAAATACCGGCTGGGCAACGAATCGGATACTTATATCGAGACGGTGGTAAATGAAAAAAACTGGAATCCTAATCCGGATGGGCTCAAGATCAACACCCAGATCAGGGTTGCCTATAAAACTCAGCAGAACAAATCGGAAGACATGGACAATAAGGTCGTTCTGCGCGAAATGTTCGCCGGCATGAGTGATTTTATCGAAGCCAATCCCACGACAAAAATCTGGGCCGGCGAGCGTTTTTACCGTTTGCCCCAACTCACCATTAATGATTTCTGGTGGTATGACATGAGTGGTTATGGCGGCGGTTTGGAGAACATTGACATCGGTTCCGGCCGGCTGCATATTGCCTACATCACCTTTTCCGAGTCCGCATCCAGTTATTGGACCAGCACTGATCAGGGCGCCTTCGACTACAACACGGCTAATGGCCGCCTGGCAAAAAATAACTTGAATATCATGTTTTCCGATTTGTATGCCGGAGCGGGAAAACTCACGGTCTGGATGAATGGCGGTTATATGCAGGGCGGCACGGCCACTAATCTGTCCAGCGCTTATCATTATCCCTCCCAGATCGGTATTGATTGCGGCGTGATGCACCAGATCAAATCCGACCAAATGCAAAATCAATTGTCACTGCAATATGGTTATGGATGCAACAGCTCGCTCTCCGCCGCCGGTAACACACCCCCGACAGACGATAACAGCCGCGCCAATATTGTCAGGGCAACTGAAATGTACGACCATCAGATCACCGAACGCTTGAGCACGGAAGTGATTGGTGTCCTGCAGTATTTGAACACCGGCGCCGACACCAAGTCGTCTGCCGCCTGGGCAAGCTTCGGCTTGCGACCGGTTTATCAATTTTACAAGCATTTCGGCATCGAATTCGAGCCAGGCATTGATTACGTCAATGACCGCCAGAACAATATGGATTCATACCTGTTTAAGTTCACAACCGCCCTGCGCGTCACGCCGGCGCCCGATTTTTTCAGTCGCCCGGAATTCAGGCTTTTTGCTACTTATGCCCGGTGGGGACGGGATTTTGAGGGCAATCCCGCCTTAGGTGGCACGGCTTTCCTCAATCAGCGTGACGGTTTTAATTTCGGCATTCAGGCCGAACACTGGTGGTGACCGGCTCATCAAGACTTGGGCTGTGTCAATCTCAATTCGATATCCGCGTTTGCAGCCATTTCCGGGAAACATCAATGTTGACATACGCCTGCAAAAGCAAGGCTGAGGCCTTGCACGGCTCCCACACGGCTCCACCAGCTCTTCAGAATCATTAATTTGTCGCACCAACGGGCATACCAGCCACCTATAACCTTAATTTTGCACGAACATCAGCGTTATGATGGTTTTTATTCAATAAAAATGGCGTGTAAATTATTTTTTGCACCACTTTCCCTTTTAACCCAACGGGGTATGAAGGAATTCTGCAAAAACGCTGACGTTCGCCTGAAG
>JBDRJR010000048.1:0-4225 GCA_043814705.1 Verrucomicrobiota bacterium
TAGCATCCCATAGGATGCTTTGGCTGAGGGCTGTGGGCTATTGACTGTGGGAAAACCCCAATAAAACCGAGGGCTATGAAGGACCATTATCAAAACCGCAGTTCCGGTTTTTCCCATCGGTGTTTATTCTGTTCCGACCCACAGCCTACAGCCTACAGTCCACAGCCCATGGCGTCCCTGTGGGACGCCAGTGTTTCGGATTTAGTGATTTTTGATTTATGATTGATGTTCGTTGTTGGGCGTTTGTTTCCTCAAAACCGCAACTGCGCCCTGGCCAAACGCGCGCCCAGCTCGGCCACGACACGGTCATCATCATTGTCACCGGCCGATTCAAAAGTGGCTGAAAACCGGAGAAACGCGCCGGCGTCATCCCACGGCACGGTGGAAATCAAATGCTCCCGGATCAGAAATTGGGATGCGTCTTCCGCGTCGGTAAAATCAGTCGCACCCGCGCCGCGTGGCGCGCTCACATACAGGTAGAACGTGCCGCCCGGCATGCGCGCATCGAAGCCAATGGCGCGCAGGCACTTCACCATCTTGCGCAGGCGGCGCTGATAATGCCGGTTGATCCGATCCGCCAGCTTCCGATCGGCAATCCCGGCGCAGGCCGCCAATTGAATGGCCTTAAACTGTCCCGAATCAATATTATCCTTGACCTCGGCATAGGCCTGGATAACCCGCGCCGATCCCGCCACAAACCCCAGCCGCCAGCCGGTCATGTTATAACTCTTGCTCATGGAATGCAATTCCACGGCCGCGTCCTTGCCGCCTGGCCGGCTGAGGATCGAGAGCGGCTTGCGCCCATAGACCAGCGTGGCATAGGCGGCATCCTGCACGATCAGGATGTTGTGAGCTTGAGCAAACGCAATCAGGCGATCGAAAAACTCCTCCGACGGCGCCGCGCCGGTAGGGTTGTTCGGGTAATTCACATAAAATAATTTTGCGCGCCGTCCGGCAGTCGCCGGATCAATCGCATCGAGGTCCGGATAAAACCCGTTCTGTTTAAGCAAAGGCGCCTTGAGAACCTGGCCGCCCATGTATTTCGTATGCGTGGCCAGGACCGGATAGCCCGGCACGGTCGCCAGCACCACGTCGCCGGGGTTGATGAAACAAAGCGGCAACATGGCCAGGGCCGGCTTTGAACCAATGCTGTGAACTATTTCCGTATCCGGGTTCAGGTCCATGACGCCGAAAAATTCCGCCATGTAACGCGCCGCCGCCGCCTTGAATTCACGCAGGCCGTTATCCGCATAGCCGCGGTTAGCCGGATCATCCACGGCTTTTTTCAGCGCGCGGCGAATGGCCGCGGGCGCCATCTGGTCCGGCTCGCCCACGCCAAAATCCAGCAATTCCACGTCCGGATGTGCCCGGCGGGCCGCCGCCTTGGCACGTTTGATCTTTTCAAACTTGTAGATCTCATTGGAGAGACCAAACGCGGCACCGCCAATCCGTTCGGCAAACAACATCTGCAAATTCATTGACAACTCCCTTGAAAAGCCGCCAAAGGCGGCAACTGTCCCGGATAGCCGCGGCCATGAGCCCGTAACCCCCGGATGAATTCGGGTGTTATAAGGTGTATCACAGTTGCCGGAATATTTCAAGAACAGAGCAAATCGTTTTGTTATGCTTGAAATCAAACGGATTCGGATTTAGGCTTCAGCCATGAACGCGCATCTGGTTAAATTTGGAACTTCCTTTATCGCCGGCACGGTCGCCACGGCCGGACTGGTGCGCCTGATTCAATGGGCGCCCATTCCGGCCTACATGAAATTTGTCCTGGCCATTGTGGTGCCGGTGCCGGCCATTGCCATCGCGCTGGTTCTGCTGTATTTTGGACCTGAGGCGCAGGTCGGCAATGAAGGTTCAGGCGGTTTTGGATCTCCAAGCGCGTTGCTGACAATGTTTCTTTACGGGTGCCTGGCCGCGTTTGGTTATGCCGGGATGGCGGCCTTATGGCGAATGTTCGCGCCACTCGAAAAGCACGGTAATGATTCACCCAACAGCGATGCATGAGTTGTCGAAATAATCCACTTCCGCACGGGCGTGGTTACACGGCTGAAATTTCGTTTCATTAAATTAGCGGCCCATGAACAATCATTCCAGAAAGCCCCCCCCGGTGGTCATGACCATTGCCGGGTCCGACAGCGGCGGCGGCGCCGGCATCCAGGCGGATTTAAAAGCGTTTGCCGCGCTCGGCGCCTTCGGCGCCTCGGCCATTACCTGCCTGACCGCCCAGAATCCGTCGGAAGTGCGCGGCATCCTGGCCGTCACACCGGCCATGGTAACGCTCCAGGTGAAAACCATTTTTGCCGGCTTTCACGTGGCCGCCGCCAAAACCGGCATGCTATATTCGGCCGCTATTATCGAGGCGGTGGCCAGGACGCTTAAACGCCGGCGTATTCCATGGCTGATCGTGGATCCCGTGATGATCGCCACCTCTGGCGCCCGGCTTTTACGCCGGGACGCCGTGAGCACGCTGTGCAACCGGCTACTGCCGCTGGCCGATGTCATTACACCAAATCTGCCGGAAGCCGAAGCGCTGTGCGGTCAGATAATCGGCAACCTGCATGACATGGAATCGGCGGCGCGGGAGATCGGCACACGCTATCACGCGGCCTGCGTCGTAAAAGGGGGGCATCTGCCGGGAAACGAGGTCGTGGATGTTTTATTTTACGCTGGACGCAGATACTCCTTCCGGTCGGCCCGCTTGCGGGTGTCCTCGCACGGCACAGGGTGCATGTTTTCGGCGGCGCTTACGGCGCTCCTGGCCCGGGGCGCTGACCTGCCCGAGGCAGTCCGAGGGGCCAAGCGTTATGTCCATGGTGTTCTGCAACGGCAGTTGTAAGTTGTCGCTTTGTTCTTGATTTCCCTCGTTTGGCACGGCACTCTACCCCCATTCAACAGGCATGGAATTTGCATAAGATAAATACGTTTAAAGGACACAAAACAATGACATCACGCGAAAGATTGCTGGCAGTTTTACATCATGAATTGCCGGATTGTGTTCCCTGCTGTCCTGATATCTCCAACATGATTCCCTGCAAATTGACCGGCAAACCGTTCTGGGATATTTATGTGTACCAGGATCCACCGTTGTGGAAGACCCATATCGACGCCGTGAAATATTTTGACATTGACGGCGGGATCGAATTGTACGATTGGGGTGATCTCTTTGGCGATCAGCCGGAATGGGAACGGAAAATTGTGAGCCGAAACCGGGACGGCAGTTTTGTCACACAGACATATTGCCGGGAAACTGATAAATGGAACAAATCTGTTGAAGTGCATACTGCGGATAATCCATGCGCATACGACGTATTGCCCGAAACGATCGGCCTGCCACCCGTTCCGACGACATGGGAAACGATTGCCGGAATAAAACAATGGCCGACCGGAATGGAGTTGTGGAAGTTGACAAAGCGGGAAATGGGCGACCATGGCATCATCGGGATGCCAAGCGGGGCAACCACCGGTCTTATTTTCGGACCTGATGAGATCTACGCATATCATGACAATCCCCGTCCTTTCTATGAGCGCCGGGAAAACATGTTGCGCCGGATTGAAACCATTATGAACCGGATTGCCGGGCTGGACGAAAAACCTGACTTTCTGTTCTGTGGCTCTTCGGGGTCACTTGTATGGCAGACTCCGGAAATGTTTCGGGAATTGGCACTGCCGGTGTTGAAGAAGGCGACAGAAATGGCCTGTGATCTTGGAATCCCTACGCACGTGCATTCCTGCGGGCCGGAAAGGGAATTGGTCAGGATGGCGGCGGAAGAAACCAAATTGACGGTAATTGATCCGTTGGAAATACCGCCCATGGGAGATTGCATCCTGAAGGAATTGAAACAGCGCTATGGGCACAAGCTGGTGTTGAAGGGCAATCTGCATACCACGGAAGTGATGCTGAAAGGTTCCGTGGAAACAGTGCGGACAGCCGCGCGCCAGGCGATTGATGACGCCGGCAAAGGCGGCGGATTCATTTTGTCCACCGGCGACCAATGCGGCCGCGATACGCCCGATGAAAACATCCGGGCAATGGTGGACATTTCCCGGACATATGGGAAATATTGATGGACTCAAATCATTAGCATCCCATAGGATGCTTGGGCTGAGGGCTGTGGGCTATTGACTGTGGGAAAACCCCAATAAAACCGAGGGCTATGAAGGACCATTATCAAAACCGCAGTTCCGGTTTTTCCCATCTGTGTTTATTCTGTTCCGA
>JBDRJR010000049.1:0-50680 GCA_043814705.1 Verrucomicrobiota bacterium
GCTGTAAATATACACCTTGACGTAATCCACGTTATTATTCGTTATTTGAATATAACCACTGTAGCTTTGATAGCTGTTCGTCACGGGTATATGCCAGAACTTGCCGTCGGGACCGGCGGCGCTCAAGGCTTTGCCTTTTTGCAATATTGCCCCGGCCGAATTATAGCCCTCCCAATAAACCCCAAGCCAGGGTGGCGCTTTCCAATATGTCGCCAGCCCTTTGGCCATCACGGTCAAATCAAGGTTGCAAATCCCCAGATTAGTGCCGCAGATTTGCGAGGCGAGCTGACATCCATCCGTGCATAACAATCCCCGGCTGTTGTTTACGCCCAGCCCTTCCGCGTGGGCCACATAAGTTGTCGGTTTGATGAACTTCGTTAATTGACTGTTTGTGATTTCCGCGCCCTGTGAATCATAAAACTTAATCAAACAGCCGCCTTGATAAGCGCTCCCGCCGTTGCGCGTAATATAACTCACGGCATAAGCTTGGTTGGGCGTAATGGCGATATCCTGATAACTATCCATATCCGCGCCGTTTATAAGATAGGTTGTGGCCCCATTAGTTAACAGTTCGCAATCCGGCGACCACCCGTTTTTTCCATCCTGGAACTTGCCGTTGACAATCAGATTCGCGCCGGTTACCTGCACCAGGTCAAAAAGAACCGGGGCTGTGTCAACAGAGGTAATGCGTATGCGCGATCTGGTCGCGTTGGCCGGGCAAAGAAACGTAAAACCGAATCCGGCCCAAGAGGCGCCGCTGCTCCGCGCTTGTGTATAATCCTGCTGTTCAATAATCTGCTCGTTGCAATAATGAATGACCGTAACCTTGCCCGTGACAATTGAGGCGCCCGGGTTTTGTAGAACACAATAAAAATTATAGTTCTGCCCGGGAGTTAAAACAACATCCTGGTAACAATCGGAACCGCTTGAAACCACGATCGAACGACCCTGATCGGTCCCAACCCAATCAACCAGATTGCCCTGCCAGGCTGTGATCTGGTCCCTGGTTATTAATTCAAAGCCGCCATTTACTATTTTTTCGCTTTCATAAACCTTGATGTCGGTAAATAAATGACGTCCCACCCCTTCGGAGGTTTTTAAAAATATTTTGGCAGTTTGGGCGTTGGCGGGGGACGGGAGGCTGATTTTTGTTGATATATTCTTGATGCCCCTGATCTCCCAAGCTGATGGTGCGACATTTTCAAAATCGCCTTCCCGGGAAATTTCCACCCCGACTTTCTTCAAACTGAAATTATCAACATAAACCTTCCCGGTTAGCACCCTCAATTCTATTTCTTCGTCAATGTGGTTGTCGGTATAGTACCTGGCGCCGGCCGGCAAATTGTTATCAACAAAAGTTGACGGATAATGCGTGAGCGATGCCCATTGTCCAACGGGTTGATTAATTGATCTATTATAGTCCCCATTTGGGCAATGATATTTTATATAGTTATGTCCCCGATCCAGGGCGGAATACTCGCTCATAAATTTCTGGAAGACGGATGGTCCCGCAGGAGAATTTGCAGAAAGCGCATGCTCGTAATATCTTGTGTCCGCGTATTGCGCGGGCAGTTTCAAATACCGTTGCGGGGTGCCGGGCGCCGCGTCCAGATTGCCATGTTCTCCATGGCCCATTCCCCAGCCTCGGCTCTGGCGTGTCTCTACGGTCCCGTCATAATTGGTATATGCAAAGTTATCCGTTTCGATCATTTGCTTGAATACCAAGTAATGACTCCCATTGCCAAACTCATCGGCTCCGGTCATGGAATAAACGCCGCCGCCGTTTATCCCAAACCAGTCTACCCAGGGTATATCCTGGACACTTTTCAGCATATTTGCGGTTGTATGATGATATGCCCAGAAGATTGCAAAAACCATCTTGGGATAATTTTCGTTTTTCCAGTCATACAGTTTTTTATGGGTATCTTCGATAATCGCCCGGATACGCGCCAATTTTACTTCGTCGCTCAGGCCCGCAAATTCATGGAAATCATGGTAAGGAAAAATTCTTGCCAAGGTCGTCGGCGTATCATAAATTCTCCAGTAGTTTTCCGCTTCCAATCCAAACAGGTAAATCCCCTGCTCATACCTGCTCTTGAGCATGGGCTTCAGGTAATTTTCAAGCCAGAAATCGCAGTAGGCCTGGACGGTGTTCAGCTCGTCAATTAACCCGATGCGGTTTCCTTTATTATCATACTTAAACGCCCCGATGGGCATTGCGCCCCTGAAATAGGCGGCGCTAAGCCGCATCGAAGATTGCATGTGATTTTTATAGATATCAGCCAGTCTGCAATTTTCCGCAATACTGCTATTATATACCTCATCATAACGCATCCAGGAAATTTCGTAAAATATGTGCCTTTGAAAGAAACGAATCCCCCTGTCTTTCAGGCTGGCCAGATAACGCGGATCCAAATCAGTGTAATAAGCGCAAAATATACCGAAAGAAGACTGTAACAGTATTCCGAAAAATAATGCCGCAATCAACACTGGCCGCAGGTTGGTTTTCATGGCTTTTCCTCCGTCTTATAACTTTTGCAGACACGTTTCTTTCTTCTTGATCATAGTTTAATTATCGGGTATAAATTTGACCATATTAATCTGGTAGTATAAATCGTCAGATTAAATATCCTATGAGGCATGCAAGCATCTTTCAAACATACCGTTAACTCAATTGGCCCGCCGGCGCCCGTTCCGGTTTTGAAACCATTGGCGGAACAGGGCTTGGATTTACGTGCCGCGGTTGCGGCGCCGGTCTTGCCCGGCATTTTCCCTATATTCGCCGCGGTTGCGGCGCCGGCCCGGTCCGGTAGTTTTCCCGGGCCGCTGGTGGCACAAACAGAGTGGTTTTATACGCTTGTGCTGGGCGGGAGTTGTTATATGCAAGTGCCCGGCAAAGCGCTGAGATTAAAACGCGGTGAGATGTTTATTGTAAATCCGGCCTGCCCGCGCGGTTACACCGGGCAGAAGGACAAGTGGTATTATCGTATCTTCTGGGCTTGGCGTTCGCCGCCGCTCATTCCGTTTATCAAACCGGAGGAAGGCCAATACTTGATGATTAAACTATCGGAACAAAAGATCAGGCGATTGCAGTTTCTCCATATTGCTTGCCGGAAAATAGTGCGCAATATAGATCAGTTCACGCCGTTTAAATTGCACAACATCCGCATGGAAATTGAATTGCTTTTGGCCCAGGCTCACGTTGCTCCCGACTTGACCGGAACTCCGGCCGTGCAATTTGATCTGGCCCGGCGCTGGATGGAAGAACACATCACCAAGCGTGATGCCATCGGCGCGCTGTGCGAGTATCTGGCTATATCGCCGGCCACGCTCAATCGCCTGTTCCACCAGCGGTTGAAAATATCGCCAGCAGTTTATTTCCAGAAGCTGAAAATGAAAACCGCCCAAACATGGCTTCAATCCGGAAATTCATCGGTTAAGGCCATCGCCTATCAATTAGGTTATAAACATCCAAACGACTTCAGCTGTGCTTATAAGCGCCACAACGGGGTTGCGCCAACCGCGCATGTTCTCCGGCGATCCGGCGGATGAAACAGAAGAATACTCCGTGGGGAACGTTACTACCTGGTTATGTTAATTTTGCATCGCGTTAGTTTGGCGCATGCCGCCGGAGGCGGCGCAGGGATGCGAGCTTGCCACGCGTAGCGCGTGGGCGCATCTGCGCCGCCAACACAACCTTTCCCCAGTCATCACCAACGCAGGCGCAAGCCCACAACCCAAAAGTATTAACCACAAAGAACGCAAAGATCACATAGAAAACAGGATTATTTTTTCACCTTTGTGTTCTATGCGTTCTTTACGGTGAAATAATCTGAATATCCATATATTCTTGTTTTTCATAGCGGTTTCTGATGTATCAGGTACTACGTTTTTTCCCAGACTACGCTGGGAAAAAATGGTTCGCCAGAGGCGAACAGTAATCACATAGTGTTTGTTTTAATTTATTGTAGCGTGGATTCACCCGGCAGCCACGGCGTCACCGCCGCGGCTGCATTTCACAATGCAGCCGCACTGGCTGGCTTTTCGCATTATTGCGAACTTACAACATGTTGTTTTTAATTTTTGGATAAGAAACTAAGGCGGACGAAGCCCGCAACCCAAAGATTTTAACCACTAAACACACGAAACACACGAAAGTCTCGTGCTTTGTAGCGAAGAAGCTTCGCTACTTCGCAGAGTAGCATCAGCAAATGAATCTTGTATGTTTTGGCAATGCAAACAAAATCTGATCCTATCCATTTCGTGTGTTTCGTGTGTTTCGTGGTTAATCTTCTTGTTTTTTGTGGCGGTTCCCAACGTTTAAGGCGCTAAAGCCTCACATCATCGAGAGCGCGTCCACATCTACGGCAATCCGCACGCCGGGCGGACAGCGCAACGCTTTCAGCGCTTCCTTGAGCGGCACGGTCATGGCCTTGACCGACGCCGAACGCATGATGATCTGAAACCGGTAACGGCCCTTGGCGCGGCTCAAGGGCGCTGGAATGGGCCCGGCCAGGATGACCGCTTTGGTCAGCGCCGGCACAAGCCGCGCGGAAAGCGTCTGTGCGGTGCGCTCCACGGATTCCGCACGCAGACTTTCCAGCGTGATGCAAATAAGATGCGCAAACGGCGGATACAGCAGTTCCCTGCGCGACTCCAGTTCCTGGTCGCAAAAACCCTGGTAATCCAGCGCGCGCGCGGCCTGAATAGCCGGGTTGAACGGCGCAAAAGTTTGCACAATCACTTCGCCGGGCACATCGCCGCGCCCGGCGCGCCCGGCCACCTGGAGCAATAACTGAAACGTTCTTTCCGCCGCCCGGAAGTCCGGCAGGTGCAGACTTAAGTCCGCGCAAATCACGCCCACCAGCGTGACCCCTGGAAAATGCAGTCCCTTGGCAATCATCTGCGTGCCAATCAGGATATCAATCTTGCCGGCTTTGAAATCACCAAGAATGCGGCCATAAGCATGCTTATGGGTGGTGGTATCGGCGTCCATGCGCTCAATCCGCGCCTTGGGAAACAGCGTGCGCATAATGGCCTCGACCCGCTGGGTGCCGATCCCGCTGAACTTTAGCGTGGGCGCGCCGCAAGCCGGACAGCGCGCAGGCGTCCGTTGCACCCGTCCGCAAATGTGGCAACGGATTTCATCACAGCCCTTGTGCCAGGTCATTTTCACGGCGCAGTGGGTGCAAACGGCCACGTAGCCGCAAGCCGGACACAACACCGCAGTGGAAAAACCACGGCGGTTTAAAAAAAGCATGGTCTGCTCGGCCTGGTTGAGCCGCCGGCGAATGGCTTCCACCAGTTCGCGGGAAAAAACGTCTATCCGCCCGGATTGTTCCGCCTCCACGCGCATATCCACAATTCGTATATTGGGCATCTGGCGGTGGTCCACGCGATGCGTGAGCTCGGAAAGCATGTATTTTCCGTTGCGCACGTTGCAGAAGGACTCTAACGCCGGCGAGGCCGATCCCAGCAGGACGGCACACGGTTCCAAGTGCCCGCGCATGACGGCCACATCGCGCGCGTTGTAGCGCGGCGCTTCGGCCTGCTTGTAACTGGGTTCGTGCTCCTCATCCACCACAATCAGTCCCAGCCGCTGTACCGGCGCAAAAAGCGCCGACCGGGCACCAACCACAATCCGGGCCTTGCCTTCATAAATGCGGTACCACTCGTCATGCCGCTCACCGTCCGATAAATGACTGTGCAAAACGGCAATGGTCTCGCCGAACCGACTGCGGAACCGTTCCACCGTCTGCGGCGTCAGCGATATTTCGGGCACCAGCACGATGGCTCCGCGGCCCTGGTCAAGGCCATAGCGAATGGCCTGCAGATAGACCTCTGTTTTGCCCGAGCCGGTGACGCCATGCAGAAGCACCACGGGCGGCTTGAGCGTGTCCATGGCCTGCTTAACTAAGCTTAATGCCGCGGCCTGCTCGGGGAACAGCTCTAGGGGGCTGGTCGGCAGGATCACCTGGTCGGCCAGCGGATCGCGTAAGGCGGTTGCACGGGTGAGGATAACCATCTTTTTTTCCGCCAGGCTTTTAACGGCGGCGGGCGTCGCGCCGGCCGCGCGGGTTAGAACGGTAAGCGGCAATGCGCCATCGCGTTGCAAAATTTCAAGAACCGCCGCCTGTTTGGGCGCGCGCCGGCGCAACTCATCCAGCGCGGCCTTGTCTGATGCCCCGGCCTCATCCCGACTCGAAGAGGTCGGGATCGGGACCAGGGTCACGAGGGTGTGCTCGATGAAACCCGCGCCCTTGCGCCGGACGGCGCAGGGCAGAACAGTGCGAATGGCTTGCTCGATGGTGGCAGCGTAATAGTCCGCAATCCAGCGGGCCAGTTTAAGCATCGTCTCGTTAATGAGCGGCCTGGAACTGATCAGCGCGCCAATTGCCTTTAGATCGCGCCGGTCGGAATGGCCGGCAAAGCCGACTACGTAGCCGCGGGCCGTGGAATGCCCGAACGGCACATGCACGCGCGAGCCCAGCTTGACTGCCTGGCCGAGCGCCTCGGGCACCAGGTAATCGAATTCGCGGTCCAGGGCAATTTCAACCACAACTTTGGCAATCTTGGGCATAAGAGAAACAGCAAGAAAGAATATTTTGATTTCTTGCGCCGCTTTGTGGCTAATGATCCGTTATTCGCCGATGATTTTGATGAGCACCCGCTTGCGGCGCAGGCCGTCAAACTCGCCATAGAAAATTTGCTCCCAAGGGCCAAAGTCAAGTTTGCCGTCCGTCACGGCCACGACCACTTCCCGGCCCATGACCGTTCTTTTAAGATGGGCATCGGCGTTATCCTCCGCCCCGTTGTGCCGGTATTGGGAATGCGGCTTTTCCGGCGCCAGTTTCTCGAGCCATTTTTCCATGTCAGCGTGCAGACCGCTTTCATCGTCATTAATGAAAACACTGGCCGTGATATGCATGGCATTCACCAGAATCAGGCCTTCGCAGATGCCGCTGGCCGCCAGGACACGCTCAACCTCAGGCGTGATATTGACGAATCCGCGCCGCGCCGACACTTCCATCCAGAGTTCTTTCCGATAAGATTTCATGGGCACCCCTTTCATGCAACGGTTGATGACTGTTGAAAATTATCCGCCATAGCGGCCCACTCGCATGCTATCGCACAAAAAGTATATTCATATCGAAACCAAGGCCAAAATCAATCAGAAAATGGATCCGGAGGTCCAAGAAAAACGCATGCCGTGACCGGTGGAGGGACGCGCGCCGGCGTGTCCGGTTAATTTTTTCACACGTTCTGACCGGTCACATCGGATCTGATTCATTATGATGGGCAACTTGTTATGGCGCAATGAAGAACCCACCCCTGGCCTCTCCAAGGAGGGGAACCGAACACTGAAAATAAACCAACGCGGGTTTATACCTCGCAACCCAGAGAAATCAACCACAGAGAAAGATGAGACACAGAGTTAAAGCAAAAAGAGATTTTGGCAAATTTGCGGCAACGAAACGTTGTTCTCAAATTTGCCAAAACACTCTTTTCTCCGTGCCTCCCGGTCTCCGTGGTGAATCCTTTTCTTGTTTTTTATACGACGGCAAGCTTTTCTGACGGCAAGCTTTTCTTGACAACGTGTCCGCAATGGGCATATGTTCGTTAACACCTTAATTTTCGGGAATAACCAGAACGCACTGGAAGCATTGCGGGGCGAAGGCGGTCCGGTCATGCCGGGCAATCGGCAACAGCGGACAAAATCCGGACGGATGCCGGGCCTGTACGGGAAGGAACGGGAAAACCGTGAAACAACGCTTTGATCGCAACTTGGACGCCGGGACGAACGCCATTCTGGAAAGCATCTCGGATGGCGTATTCACGGTGGATGCGGACTGGCGTATCACGTCGTTCAATCGAGCGGCGGAGGAAATCACCGGTATTTCGCGCCAGGAGGCCATCGGACGCCCTTGCGCGGAAGTATTCAAGGCCAGTATGTGTGAAACCGACTGCGCCTTACGGAAAACGATGGAAACGGGTGTGCCGATCATCAACAAATCCGCTTTCATGGTGGATATTTACGGTCACCGTGTTCCGATCAGTGTTTCCACGGCGATTTTGAAGAATGCCAGCGGAAAAATTGTCGGCGGCGCGGAGACATTTCGGGACTTAAGCCTGGTGGAGGAGCTTCGCAAAGAAATTGAGGGTCATTATCAGGTCGGTGATTTGATCAGCCGCAATGCGGTTATGCGCCGGATTTTCAACATTTTGCCCCAGATTGCCTCCAGCGCAAGCACGGTGTTGATCCAGGGTGAAACGGGAACGGGCAAGGAATTGCTCGCGCGCGCCGTTCATTCGCTCAGCACAAGGGCCAATGGCCCATTCGTGGCAGTCAATTGCGGCGCGCTTCCCGACACATTGCTGGAATCCGAACTGTTCGGTTATAAAGCCGGCGCATTTACCGGCGCGGAGAAAGACAAGCCGGGACGGTTTGCGTTAGCCGGGAACGGCACGCTTTTTCTGGATGAAATCAGCGAAGTCAGCCCCGCGCTTCAAATCCGCCTGTTACGTGTTCTGCAGGAAAGAACCTATGAACCGCTGGGCGCAACAAAATCAGTCACGGCTAACGTTCGTATCATCGCCGCCGCCAACCGCGACCTGGCCGCTTTGGTTAAAAAAGGCGTTTTTCGGCAGGATCTTTTTTACCGCATCAACGTCGTGAAAATCGAATTGCCGCCGCTTCGCAAGCGCAAGGAGGATGTTCCTCTGCTCGTTGACCATTTTATCCGCCGGTTCAACCGCAACCAGGCTAAATCCGTGCGCGGCATCCGCACGGAAACAATGGCGTTGCTGATGACACATGATTTTCCCGGTAATGTCCGGGAACTGGAAAACATCATCGAACATGCTTTTGTGCTTTGCAATCAGGGACCGATTGAGCCGCGCCATCTGCCGGAAGAATTTATTACCCGCGCACCTGTCATCAAAACATCCGTAACCATTGGCGATATGGTTCAGGCCGCGGAAGAACAGGCCATCCGCACCGCATTGGAAAAAAACAAATCCAACCGCCTGGCCGCGGCGAAAGAACTGGGAATTCACAAAAGCACCTTTTTCCGCAAAATCAAGGCGCTGGGCATCGTCCTGCCGCAAAAAGACGGCCGCTCTCGAAACCAATCGGCCTGATAGGTCGGAAAACGATAACACATCCGGGATAAAAAACTGGCCGCAGGATGACCGGCCAGGAGAAAAACTGCTGAAGAGCGGCGACCGCTCGTTGGGGATGATCTGCGACTTGATTTTGTTGTGCAAAGCAAGGTTGTGCTGGAGTTTAAAGCGGTCACTCAACTGTAGGCGATTCACGAGGCACAACTATTGACTTATATGAAACTGACCAAGTGCCGGGTTGGACTGCTAATCAATTTCAATGTTCCAACCCTCAAACAGGGGCTGAAACGGATATAGTTTACGAAATGGTTTCTCAATTACGACCCGCGAATTTTGCGGAGGAGCCCTTTATCATGGCCTATGACCTGCATAATCAGGTCGGCGAACTGCCAAACGGCATTGCCGAAGCATTTATTGATTGGGCAAAGAAGGAAAAATTGAGTTTCTGGAGGAATTACACATGACAAAGGAAATTACGCCTGCAACCAAAATCGCTGTTTTCAGAAAAAAAGAAATCAGAAAAGTCATTCGTAATAACGAATGGTGGTTTTCGGTTGCGGATGTGTGCGGGGCGCTTACAGATAGCATTGATGCCGGAGCTTATTGGAGGAAGTTGAAACAACGATTAACGGAGGAAGGAAGCGAAGTCGTGACATTTTGTCACGGGTTGAAGTTGACAGCTCCTGATAGGAAAAATGAGGGAGACCGATTGCGCCAATACGGAGGGATTATTCCGTATAATTCAATCCACCCCTTCGCCCAAAGCGGAACCGTTCAAAAGATGGCTGGCGCGGGGACGAGCCCATAGAATGGCTCAAATTACCAAGCACTTGTAGCCGCCAATGAATCCGCCGTGGATTTTAATGGAGGGCAAAAAATGTTATTTGACCCGTTATTTATGCTTCTGCCCGCCCTGCTGGACGGCCGGCGTGATTAGTCGCATATTTGCTTCTTATTCCTGCGTTATAGTAGCGTTTCTGCACCCTTGTCAATCTGCCTGCCAATGTTATTTATTGTCGCAACTTGTATAATGTCAAATAGATGCGTTTATTTAAGACCCTTTGCCTGAAAAGCTGGCACGGTTACTGCTATATACTCATTACAAAATGAAGATGGCAATCACATCATGGAACGGAAGAATTTCGCCGGTTTTTGACGTTTCCAGGCAAGTAGTTGTCATGGAAGCGAAGGAAGGAAAATTAATCAACCGGCAAGAGTATGACCTTGGATCAAGTGAACCGTTCGCGAAAGTCATCAGGCTGACCGAGCTTGGCATTGATACTCTGATTTGCGGCGCCGTGTCGCATCCGCTGGCGGATATGATAATTGCGCGGGGGATAAAATTAGTTCCATTTGTGGCCGGCGAAACCGATCAGGTCGCGAAAGCATATCTGGCGGGCAATCTATTGAACACATCCTTTGCCATGCCGGGGTGCTGCGGGCGGCGGCGAGCTTTCAGAGGACCAGGCGGCGGCCGCGGCCGCGGGGCGTGTTTCGGCGGGAGAAGAATGACAATGTGAAGGAGGACAAAGTTATGCCGCAGGGAAACGGAACAGGACCGTTTGGACAAGGCTCGGGTTCTGGCCGTGGCATGCGCGGCGGCGGGCGGCCGCCGGTGCAAGGTGACGGTAATCCGGACTGGCTGGTTAACACGGTCGGAACATTAGTGATCGCGCTGGGTTCGATTGTTTTCCGGGCGTTGGCCAGAAAGTTGAAGTCTTCCCCGGAAAAAGAAATTAAAACCGTGGATACAGAAAAACAATAATTAGCCGCAAAAACGCACAAATAATAAAGGAATATCATGAAGATTCTAGTGACCGCCAAGGGCAAGCAAATAAACGATGAAGTGGATCCGCGTTTCGGACGGGCCAGGTTTTTTATCCTGGTTGACACCGAAACGAATGAAACAACAGCACACGACAATTCGCAGAATCTGAATGCGGCGCAAGGCGCGGGCATTCAGGCGGCACAAAATGTTGTCCGGCTCGGGGCGGAAGCGGTTATCAGCGGCAATGTGGGACCCAACGCCTTTCAAACGCTGAACGCCGCCGGCATTAAAATGTATCTGTGCCAACAAGTCACCGTAGCAGAGGCTGTCAGTAAATTCAAGGCAGGCGAACTGAAGGAAGTTCCATCGGCTAACGTTCAAGGGCATTGGGCTTGAAACAAAAAGGAGGACCATCACGCCTTAAAGCGTGATGAAGAGCTATGCCGCGATACGATGGAACCGGTCCGAACGGGAAAGGCCCGCTGACGGGGCGTGGCATGGGTTTTTGCCTAGTGCAGACCAGTAAAGACGGTTCGTCTGATCCGAATGGATATGCCGGTATTCAAGGCAAAATAATATCTGAAAAATTCAACACAGGAAAGGGGGTGAATAAAATGCCAAGAGGAGATGGAACGGGTCCGATGGGAATGGGACCGATGACAGGCCGCGCCGCAGGATACTGCGCCGGATACGGAATGCCCGGATATACGAATCCGATTGCAGGTCGTGGATTGGGAATGGGGTTCGGACGTGGACGGGGATTCTGGGGCGGCGGCCGGGGGTGGGGCCGCGGTTTGGGCCGTGGGTGGGGAACGCCATGCGGTGTGCCCGCTTACGGTTATGGCGCGGCATATGGAGGAATGCCGGTTGCCCCGTATGCAACGCCCTATGCCACTGCGCCGACGAAGGAGCAGGAACTGGAGGCGCTGAAAGGCCAAGCGGAGTATTTCGAGAACGCAATGGGCGATATCCGGAAGCGGCTCCAGGAACTGGAAACGGAAAAGGCGGAGTAACCGCGCATGAACATATACAGTCCCCGGCATTCGCGCGGATGCCGGGGTAACTGTTGAATTTTAAAAGTTAAATTCAAGTAATGGAGGTGCGTTATGCCAAGAGGAGATGGAACGGGTCCGATGGGCGCCGGCCCAAGAACCGGCCGCGGAATGGGCGGTGGCGGCGGAATGGGAATGAGCCAAGGGCGCGGGCGCGGACGCATGGGCGGCTTTGGATTGGGAGCGGGCGGCAATTGTGTGTGCCCCAGCTGTGGCAAGACCGTGCCGCACCAGCAGGGCGTTCCCTGCACTCAGGTGAAATGTCCCGCTTGCGGCGCCGGCATGACCCGTCAATAAACAAAAGGACACTGGCGTCCCACAGGGACGCCATGGGCTGTGGACTGTAGGCCGTAGGCTGTGGGTCGGAACAGAATAAACACAGATGGGAAAACCGGAACTACGGTTTTGATAATGGTCCTTAATAGCTCTCGGTTTTATTGGGGTTTTCCCACAGTCAATAGCCCACAGCCCTCAGCCCAAGCATCTTGTGGGATGCTAATGACAAAAGGATAATTCTTAATGCCGGAAAACACCGTGCAATATAATCCCATCGGCATTATCCGCAGTGAGCACGTTGAAGCGGGGAAAACGCCCATTCAACCGGTCTATGCTAAAAACTGCAAAGGAAGGGCTGAAATCCTGCCGGAGTTCGCAGAAGGCCTGCGCGATCTGGCAGGATTTTCGCATATTTACCTTATCTATCATAAATGAAAATAGCAATTGCCAGTGGAAAAGGCGGGACGGGCAAAACAACATTCGCCGTAAATTTGGCTTATACTCTGGCGCGGCGCGGCGAACAGGTGCGCCTGTTGGACTGCGATGTGGAGGAGCCGAACGACCATCTGTTTGTAAAACCGGAATCCCCGGAAAGCCGGGACGTAATGGTTTTGAAACCGGTCCTGGATGCGGACAAGTGCAACGGCTGTGGCAAATGCGCGGAAGAGTGTAATTACAACGCGATTGCGGTTGTAAAAGGCAAGGTGCTGATCTTCAATGAGCTGTGTCATTCATGCGGCGTTTGTTCCTATGTCTGTCCTCAAAAAGCGCTGACCGAGCGTCAAACGCCCATCGGCAAAGTCATGGCCGCTCCTTTAAACCAGCCTTTTTATTTCGCGTATGGCATCCTGAATATCGGCGAGGCCTTGGCGCCGAATGTGGTTAGCGCCGTAAAACGCCATATTGATCCTGAGGCCATCAATATTTTGGATGCGTCGCCGGGAACGGCGTGCCCGGTTGTCAAGGCGCTGGAAAGCGCCGATGTGGCCGTCCTGGTTACCGAGCCGACGCCCTTCGGGCTCAATGACCTGAAACTTGCGGCGGCCATGACGATTAAAATGGGTATCCCAACCGGCATTATTGTAAATCGTTCCGACGGCAGGGATGAAATTATCGGTCAATATGCCGAATCAGCCGGAATTCCGATTCTCGGCCGGATTCCATTCAAGCGCAAATATGCGGAAACCTACTCGGCCGGCAATATCTTGGTTGAACGGCACAAGGAACTGGCTGAAAATCTGCTTCAGATCTACGACAACATCCGGAAGTTAAAAGGTTCAAAAGTTCCGCCGCCGCCGCCGCTTGATGAATTTGCCGTCGGCGCCCAAAAATCCGTTCCATTTATTTCCGGCTCTGCCGCCGGATACAAGGAAGTCACCATCATCAGCGGCAAAGGCGGCACGGGCAAGACGACCGTAACCGCCTCTTTTGCCGTTCTGGCTGGAAACAGCGTGCTGGCGGATAATGACGTGGATGCGGCCGACCTGCATTTGCTTCTTACGCCCAGGATAAGAGAAGCCCACCCGTTTATCAGCGGCCGGAAGGCGGAAATTGAGGAAAGCCAATGCATCGGTTGCGGCAAATGCGCCGCCGCCTGTCATTTCGACGCCATCCGACTTGACGGCAAAGGAAACGATATTATCGCACAGACCTATCGCATTGACCCGTTTGCCTGTGAGGGATGCGGGCTTTGCCGGCTTGTGTGTCCGGTTAATGCGGTGCGGTCCGAGCCGGCGCTAACGGGACAATGGTTTATTTCAGCGACAAAACAGGGCCCCATGATTCACGCGCGGCTGGGCATTGCCGAGGAAAATTCCGGACGCCTTGTAACGCAGGTCCGCAACCGCGCCGCGCAAATGGCCGACGAATTACGGTTGGAAAAAATTATCGGCGACGGGCCGCCGGGGACCGGGTGCCCCGTCATCGCGTCAGTTTCGGGAACCGACTTGGCGCTGATTGTGACGGAACCCACGGTTTCCGGCGTGCACGATATGGAACGTGTCCTGAAGCTGGCGGCGCATTTCCGGGTGCCCGCGCTGGTGATCATCAACAAGGCCGATCTTAATTCGGAACAAGCCGAGCGCATTGTTCAGATTGCGGCGCAATGCAAATCACGCGTGATTGGGCGGATCCCGTTTGACCGCACCGTTAATGATGCCCTGATGGCCGGAAAAACGGTTGTCGAATACGGCCAAAGCGCCGCCGCGGACGCCATCGCCGGCATCTGGAAAGAAGTGCAGTTCTTATTGGCGCCCAAAAGATAAAACGTCCGGGAAAACCGGTAAGGAAAAAATGTCGGATCGGCGAAAGAAAAGACCATGCGAACCGAAGCGCTGGCAAATTTAAGGAAGTGGTTCCGGCATTATATCCGGCAGTTTACGCCCAAAGGCGCGCGCATGCACCCGCTTTTGCAGCTCAAGCTTCGTCATTCCGAACGGGTAGCCCAAGAGGCCCGCGCCTTGGCGTCGGACCTGGGATGGCCGCCGGATTGCCGGAATGCCGCCGAGGCCCTGGGACTTTTGCATGATATCGGCAGGTTCGCGCAATTTGCCGCACATCGGACTTTTGCGGATGCCAGGTCTTTTGACCACGGTGAATGCGGATGGGAGATTACCCGGAAGACGGCGCCATTGTCAGGCCTGCCGCGCGCGGAACGCGAACGGATTTTAGATGGCATCCGTTATCACAATCGGCGCGTGATTCCCGATACAATTGCTCCGCGGCGCCGGGTTTTTATCAATCTGATTCGGGACGCCGACAAGCTGGATATTTTCCGGGTCACGCTGGAGTCGGTCGCACGCAACGGTTTTCAAGATCTTCCGGAAATGTTGCCCGGCATCACGCTGGGGCGGGCGCCGTCGCCGGCAATTATCCGGGAACTGCGCCGGCGCCAGACCTGCTCACTGCGCAAGATCGAATCGCTGGGCGACTTTTTTGTGATGCAATTATCGTGGATATATGATTTGTGTTACATGCCGACTTATCGGCGTGTTGTGGAACGCAGGATTCTTCCGCGAATACTTGGCTTGATAGACGGCAATGTCCGGGTTCAAGATCTTGGCATCCAACTGAATCAGTGGATAACCAGTTGCCTGCAAGCAAAGCCGGCCAAACAGCGGTGCGCAAAGCCTGCCTGCGCTTGATTTGTTTTTCCCGGCAACATGATTAATGCGGAATGAAAGAAAATTTTAGCCTTGGTAAATTACAATCATATGGATACCATCATGGAATTCACGTTGGCGAAGCGTTGCCGCGCAAGAGCCGGCAATGTCGGACGCATAATCAAATAAATATGTGGAAAGGAGCACGAAAATGCCGGAATTCGGAACGCCTTTTTCAGGGCTGACAAACGACAGAAAACTAACGGGGGCGGAACTCATCCGCGCAATTCGTTTCTTGGTGGCCGCGGAGTATGAGGCGGTTCAGTTGTACATGCAACTTGCTGAGTCAACGGTCAACAAGCTCGCCATCGAAGTGCTCAAGGATATAGCGGACGAGGAACGCGTTCACGCCGGCGAGTTCCTCCGTCTGTTGCATGAACTTGCCCCGGATGAAGCGAAATTTTATGCGAAAGGCGCAAAGGAAGTCGAAGATGAAATCAAAAAGTCCAAATAAAGCGGCCTTGAAACGCATTGCCGCTTGCATTGCGCTCGCGGCGTTAGCCATGATAATGGCCGGTTGTCCAAATCAGAACGAAGCGAAAGGATCTGCCGTAAAAATGGGAACGAATAATATGGATGTTAGTCAGCCGAAGCATGAATTGGCATTGACGGACGCCAATTTCACCGCGGAAACAAGTCGGGGCGTGGTCCTGGTTGATTTCTGGGCGCCGTGGTGCGGCCCCTGCCTGATGCAGGGGCCCATTCTTGAAAAAGTGGCCGCCGCCATGGCCGGGCAGGCAAAAGTTGGAAAGTGCAATGTGGATGAGGCGCCCAATTCGGCCGAGCGGTTTGGAGTCAGGAGCATTCCAACCATTGTCATTCTGAAAGATGGCAAGGAGGTCGAAAGGTTTGTCGGCGTTCAACAAGAGGCACGCCTGGTCTCAACCTTGAAGAAGCACCTGCCGTGAAAAGCGCCCAGGCCGTCATGACGGGCATGCTGGCAACAGTCTGCCGAGCGTGTCCGTTCTGTATTTGCGCGCGGCGCCGGCCAAATAGCCGGTTTGGAAAAGCGATCAGGGCAATCGAGAGATTCTGCCCGGCTTGCCGAGCCTACGCAAAACTTAAGCAGGAGAATATTAATGCGCGACGCGCAAGTTGATGAATACTTCGGCCGGATGAACGATCCGACGGCATCGGCCGCGATTGAGGGTTTATGCGGGGACAAGATGGAGTTTCACCTTGTCATCCGCAATGATCGCATTACGGATGTTCGGTATTACACTGAGGGATGCGGCAATACCCGCGCATGCGGTTGCGCCGTGGCGCGCCGGGCCCAGGGCAGAAACGTCACGGACGCGCTCTCGATCAGCGCCGGGGAAATCATCCGGTCAGGGGAATGCGAACCGGAATCTGGGCGGCATTGCGCGATTCTGGCCGTGAGCGCATTCTACCGCGCCATCGCGGATTACCTGTTGCAACCATAAAAAATTGCGACGAGGCAGGCGCGTTTTGCTTTTATGTTTTTGGCGCCGCATCAAGGAGTGAACATGACGGATCCTTTAACACCCTATGGCAACAAGCCCATGGTGACGCCGATCGTAAACGCGGTGAACTACGAATACCGTGATTTTGAAGTCTTGCGGCAAATAACCGATGGTGAGATTGACGGCTACACCTATCACCGGGATGATAACCCGACCGTGCGCGCGGTGGAGAAGAAAATCGCCGTGCTGGAAAGCGCGGAGGACTGTATTGTTTGCACCTCGGGCATGGCCGCTTGCACCATGGTGTATCTGACGTATCTGAAAGCCGGCGACCATTTGATTCTCTTTCACGATATTTATGGCGCGCATTATAAGGTTTCGCTGATTTTGGAGCGGCTGGGAGTGGCAGTCGCCTGGCTTAACGCCGCTGACAGCATCCGTTTGGAACAATTTGTCAAGGCCAATACAACCATGATTTTTTTGGAGACCCCGACCAATCCGCTCTGCAAAATCATTGATATTGCGGGCGCGCGCCGCGCGGCGGACAGAGTCGGAGCGCGTTTGATCGTTGACAACACTTTTGCCACGCCTTTTCATCAGAACCCGCTGTCACTTGGCGCGCATCTGGTGGTTCACAGCGCGACCAAGGCGCTGGGCGGCCACAATGATCTCATGGCGGGCGCCATTGCCGGACCCAAGCAGGAGTACGACAAGCTCTGGTTTACGCGGCAGGCCATCGGCGCCACATTGGATGCCTATTCCGCTTCGCTCCTGGAACGAGGGCTCAAGACGTTTGCTTTGCGTTCCGCCCGGATGACGGCCAACGCGCAGGTCATTGCCGAACAACTGCGGAAACATCCGCGCGTCAGCCGGCTTTCCTATCCAGGCTTGACCGATAATCCGGGCCATGCCGTGGCACGGCGCCAGATGCACGACGGTTTTGGCGGCATGATGGCCTTCGATGTGGGGCAAACACAGGAAGATGCCAAACGTTTTATATCGGCATTGAAAATGGTTTATCATGCGGTGAGCCTGGGCTCAACCGAAAGTCTGATCTGCATTCCCCATCTGACAACGATGCTTTACTTACCGCCGGAACGGCGCGCAACTTTCGGCGTGGAACCGAATACGGTGCGATTATCCGTCGGTATCGAACCCGTGGAAAACATATTGGAAGACCTAAATCAAGCATTGAGCGCCGTATAACGGCGAGAAAAGAGAACAGCATGCGAAAGACAGATGTCATCATTGTCGGAGGCAGTGCCGCAGGGGCTACAGCCGCCATAACAGCGCGGCGTCATTATCCGGACAAGGAAGTTCTTGTCATCCGTCAGGAAAAGCAAGTTTTGATTCCTTGCGGGATTCCGTATATTTTCGGGACACTCGGCAGTCCGTCCAAGAACATTATTCCGGACGCGATGCTTGCCAAGGAAGATGTTAAGATCGCGATTGAAACGGTCAAGGCCCTGGATGCACAGCGGCAAACACTCACCACCAATGAAGGCACGATCGCTTATGAACGGCTTGTTTTGGCAACGGGATCTTTGCCGGGGCGGTTGCCTGTCCCCGGATTTGACAAAGACGGCGCATTCCCGATTCTGAAGGACATCGCGCATCTGGAGGTATTGCAAAAAAGACTTCAGGACTCGTCGCAGGTGGTTGTGATCGGCTGTGGTTTCATCGGTATTGAGTTTGCCGATGAAATTCGCAAACTCGCCGAAAAAAAGGTGGCCGTGCTGGAAATCGCGCCTTACTGCCTAAGCCTGGCCTATGATGAGGAATTCTGCGTGGAAATGCAGGCGGCGGTCCGATCGCGCGGAATTGATATACGCACCAATGCAAAGGTGGCGGAAATTCAGGGCAATAGCCGGGTTGAATCGGTGCGTTTGGTTGATGGGACGGTCATTCCTGCAGATATCGTTATTTTTGGCGTTGGCGCTGTTTCCAACGCGGAAATTGCCAAAGCCGCCGGAATCAAATTGGGTCCCACCGGCGCCATTGCCGTGGATCGCGCCATGCGAACATCGGCTGAGCATATTTTTGCCTGCGGAGATTGCGCTGAAAAAGTGTCTTTCTTTGGGGGCCGGCCCAGTCCGTTGCGGCTTGCTTCCATTGCCACGCTGGAAGCGCGTATTGCCGGCGCCAATTTATACGGTGTTCGACGGGAACACGATGGCACCGTGGGAGTCTGGTCCACGGCCATCGGTAATCTGGCCATGGCCACGGCCGGGTTGACGGAAACTGCCGCGAAACAAAATGGCTATGACTGCATTGCCGTTGTCATTGAGGGGCCAAACCGCCATCCGGGCGGGATGCCGGGTGGCGCCATCACCAAGCTGAAACTCGTTTTCGAGAAAAACACCGGCGTGTTATTGGGCGGACAGGTGCGGGGCAACGAATCCGCCGGTGAAATCATCAATATCGTGTCCGCCTGCATTCAAAAACGCATGCTGGCCGAAGACATCGCCACTTTCCAAATGGGCACCCATCCGGCGCTAACCGCTTCACCGATTGCCTATCCACTTGTAAATGCCGCGGAAATCGCAATCAATCAGATGCGCAAAATACGGGCGTAAAACAACAAACGTATCACGACAACCTGGGAGGACGACAATGCAACGCGAAATGCTGAAAAGCAAAATCCACCGGGCCAGGATAACGCGTGTTGAACTTGATTATGAAGGCAGTTTGACGTGCGATCCGCTGTTGTTGAAAGCGGCGGACATTCTGCCCGGCGAAAAGGTGCTGGTGGCAAACCTGCGGAATGGCAAGCGCTTTGAAACCTACGCCATCGCGGGCAATCGGGGCGAGATATGCCTGAACGGCGCCGCCGCACGCCTGGGTAGGGTCGGCGATATTGTCATTGTAATGGCCTTTGCCCACTTTGATAATCGCCAGGCTCGATCAATTTCACCTAAAGTTGTCCTGGTTGACAAAAATAACAAGATTCGAGGAAAGAAACATGCCGACTTATGAATACGAGTGCCCGCATTGCGGCAGTCATTTCGAAAAATATCAAAGCATGTCCGCGGCGCCATTGAAAGCTTGTCCGCAATGCGGAAAGCCAGTGCGCCGTCTGATCGGAAAAGGTTCCGGAATTATTTTTAAGGGCAGCGGTTTCCATGCCACCGATTATGCCAAAGAAAGCCGCTCGGCATGTCCGCTGGCAACAACGGGAAAAACCTGTTGCGGACGCACTTCCCGATGTGATTCACCGGCATGCGATAACTGATCGTTTATGCGGTCTGTTTGTTGCGATCATATTGAAATAAAGGATAAACACCGGATAAGATGAACACTGCCCTCGAATGTATTCCTTGTTTTGTTCGGCAGGCGGAGGAAGCCGTTGAAATGTGCGCGCTGGAAAATCCCCGGCGCGAGCGCCTGTTGCGCCGTTTGCTCCGCGAAATCGCTGACGCCGATTGGGCCGTGATGCCGGTGATGATCGCCCAGCGCTTGCAACGCATCATTCGCGCTGAGACCGGAGTGGCAGACCCATATCGCGCATTGAAAGACAGCATGAATCATGTTGCTTTGGAACTGATGCCGGCTATGACCGCGGCGGTGCGTCGTCACGCTGATCCGCATGAAGCCGCGGTGCGCCTGGCCATTGCCGGTAATATGCTGGATGCCGGCTCCAAGACCCGTCTGATGCCGGCGGATCTGCCCGCGCGCTTGAATTCGCTCTGGACGATGCCGCTCGTTGGTGATATTGAGGCCTTGTTTGATGCGGCGCGAGCCGCTGATAATATCCTGTATCTGGCCGATAATGCCGGGGAAATTGTTTTCGATCGGTTGCTGATCGAGGCGCTCCCGGTTAAAAAAATAACGGTGGCAGTCCGCGGCGCGCCGGTCATCAATGACGCGACCCTGGCGGATGCCGCAACTGCCGGCATTCCGGCAATCGCGCCGGTCATATCCAATGGTTCGGATGCGCCCGGCACGCTGGTGCAGGAATGCTCGGAGGAATTTCGTTCCTGCTTTGACGCCGCTGACCTGATTGTTGCCAAGGGCCAGGGCAACTACGAGACCTTGTCCGATACGCACAAAAACATTTTTTTTCTGCTTACGGTCAAGTGCCCCCTGATTGCCACTGCCGTCGGCGCATCCGTGGGCAAACTTGTCGTTCATCGCCGGAGCGCGAAAAAATCGAAAGCGAAACCCAAACACTAATGGGCCAGGACAGGCCGGGGAAATATTCCCATGGATTGGAAACAAATAAGCGAACGGGTGCTGGCGGGCGAACAAATTGCACCGGACGAGGCCTTGTGTTGTCTGCGCTCGCGCGATGACGAATTGCTGGCGATGCTGGACGCCGCCTTTCGCGTGCGCCGTTGTTATTACGGACGTGGTGTGCGTCTGCACGTGATTCGTAATGCCCGTAGCGGCAGTTGCAGTGAGGATTGCGCGTATTGCAGTCAATCCGTCCGGGCCGATGGCAAAGCGCCGCAATATCCCTGGCAATCGCGCGAAGAAATCGTCGCCGGCGCGCGTGAGGCGCGCCGGATGGGCGCCTTCCGCTATTGCGTGGTATCCAGCGGGCGTGCCCCATCGGACGCGGATATCCTTCACATTTGCGAGACGGTGCGCGTTCTTAAAGCCGAGGTTCCCATACAGGTATGCGTGTCGCTTGGGATGTTGACACCGGCGCGCGCCCGCCAACTCAAAGGCGCAGGTGTCAACCGCTATAACCATAACCTGGAAACTTCCGAACAATTTTTCCCAAATATATGCGCAACGCACACTTATGCCGATCGTATTGCGACCGTGACCGCCGTCAAGGCGGCGGGGTTGGAATTGTGTTGCGGCGGACTGCTGGGACTCGGCGAGACCTTGGAAGACCGCGTGGCGTTGGCGATGGCCGTGCGAGAGGTTCAGGCCGATTCCATTCCGGTTAATTTCCTGGATCCCCGGCCGGGCACGCCTTTCGGGTGTTATCCGCGCATGACGCCAGCGGAATGTCTCCGTGCTTTGGCCATGTTTCGATTTGTGAATCCAAGCAAAGAAATTCGGGTGGCCGGGGGCCGGGAAGCTTGCCTTGGCCCCATGCAGGTGTTGGCGCTGTTTGCGGCAAATTCAATGTTCACCAATGGCTACCTGACCACGGGCGGCCAGGGGTATGCGGCCGACCTGACCATGCTGAAGGCCGCCGGATTTACGATTGAGGAAATAACACACAGCTGAATCAAAGCGCCCGCTAAAAAGATTAAGGAGGAAAATGATTATGCAAGTCCGGCCGGAAGTAATTCCATTTATCGTTGTTGTTTTGCTGGTTTTTGGTCTGCTGGCGCTTGTTTTGCGGCTTAGAAAACATCACGCCCATCGCCTGTTTTGGTTCTGTGCGGTGCCGGCCGCAATATGCGCGGGCTATTTTTTGTTTTTTTTCCGGGATCCCGAACGCGTGGCACCGGCTGATCCGGCGGCAATCGTGGCCGGCGCCGACGGCCGGGTGACGGCTATCACGCTTCTGCGCGAGGAAAAACATCTTAAAGCCGACTGTGTGCGCATCAGCATATTCTTGAGCCTTTTTGACGTGCATGTCAATCGCGCCCCGCTGGCAGGGCAATCCGCATTCATTGGTTATTTTCCTGGCAGGCACTTTTTCACGTTCCAGGAGAAATCTTCCGAAGTCAACCAGCACAACAAGATCCTTATTGAAGGAACACGGACGCGCTGTCTGGTGAACCAGATTGTCGGTCCGGTTTGCCGCCGGGTGGTCTACTGGCCGTCGCACGACAAGACCGTGGACGTGGCGAAGGGCGAACGCATCGGCATGATGAAATTCGGCTCGCGGCTGGATATGTATCTGCCGGCCGGTGATGTTGAAATTGTCTGCAAGCCCGGCGATATTGTGCGCGCGGGCGAAACTGTCGTGGCGCGTTTGAGGAATGTAAAATTATGAATCATGACTTTAAATATGTGTTCGGACCGGTGCCTTCACGGCGGCTCGGGCGTTCCCTGGGAATTGACCTGGTCCCCTTCAAAACCTGCTCTTACGACTGTATTTACTGCCAGTTGGGCCGGACGACCAACAAGACCGTCGAACGCCGCGAATATGTGCCGTTGAAAGCCGTTCTGGCTGAATTACGCCGGAAACTGGAATTATGCCGGCCGGACTATATTACTTTGTCCGGCTCCGGTGAACCCACGCTTTATGCGCCGATGGGTGAATTGATCCGCGGTATTAAAAAAATAACAAAAATTCCTGTGGCGGTGTTGACCAACGGATCCCTGCTTTGGGACCGGGACGTGCAGGATGCGCTCCTTTTGGCGGATGTTGTTGTTCCATCGCTGGACGCCGGCGATGATTCGGCCTTTCAATACGTCAACCGGCCCCATGCTTCCATTACGTTTGCCCAGATGGTCGGGGGATTGGTGGCATTCCGCAAGCGGTATTCCAAGACCATCTGGCTGGAGATTTTCCTGCTGGGCGGCGCTACGGCCATCAAGACCGAAGTGTCGCGGATTGCAAAAATCGCAAAACATGTCCGGCCCGACCGCATTCAATTGAATACCGTAACCCGTCCTCCGGCCGAAGATTTTGCGTTTCCAGTTCCCAGCGCCCGAATGCAATATTTTTGCCGGGCGTTCGGCAAAAAAGCCGAAGTCATTGCGGAATATCACGGCAAAACGGGCAAGGCAATCGTTATGCCGGATAATGACGATCTCTTGGCTTTGCTGGGCCGCCGGCCCTGCACATTAAAAGATATTGCGGATGGCCTCAACCTGCATCCCACGCAGGTTGCCAAAGCTCTGGAACATCTCCGTGACGACGGTAAAATTATCGAGCAAAGGGTTGAACACCGGATTTATTACGAGCCGGTGAAACGCAAATCCGCGGCAGTCAAACCGCAAAATATCGCCGGCGCGCGCAAAAAACGCGGGAAAAAATAATAAACCGGCACGGAATCTGATTATGCTGATTCGCGAAATAATCAGCGAGCTTAAATCACACGCCCCTTTCACGGCCATGGGGACGGCGTCGGGCATTCTTGTTATCCTGTTCATATCGGCCGCGAATGTGCCGCGCGGCATTTCGGAGGCTTTATTCTGGACCTTACATCCCATACATGTTGTTTTGAGCGCGCTGGTCACCACGGCAATGTTCAAACTCCATACGTGCCCCCGGATGGGGATCAAGTGTCTTAAAGGGCAATGCAATTTCTGGGCTTTAACCGTCATCGGCTACCTTGGTTCCGTGGGGATTGCCACGCTCAGCGATTCGTTAATTCCTTATGCGGCCGAATTCCTGCTTGATATGCCGCACCGGGAAGTGCATCTTGGATTTATTGAGAAGTGGTGGCTGGTTAATCCATTGGCATTGCTTGGTATCGCCGTCGGCTATCTATGGCCGCGCACCCATTTCCCCCATTTTGGCCACGTTTTTCTCAGCACCTGGGCCTCCGTGTTTCACATTACCATGGCGATGAGCGCGCCGCTGAACTGGCTGACCGCGCTGATCATTGCCCTGTTTTTGTTCCTGGCCGTCTGGATTCCCTGTTGCGTAAGCGATATTGTTTTCCCGCTGTTGTTCGTTAATAAAAACAAAATAAGGGAGGTCTGAATCATGCGCGTATTACCGCAAAAAGTCCGTGAAGCATGGGAAAACCGCGATGGCCCCATAATCCTGGCAACCGTCAACCAGGACGGCGTTCCCAACATTATCTATGCAACCTGCGTCGGGATCTTCGGCGATGACCGTCTGGTTGTGGCAGATAATTTTTTTGACAAGACCCGCCGAAATCTGTTGCGGGGCTGTAAGGGCGCCATATTGTTCCGTGATAAACAGGGCAAGGCCTATCAAGTCAAAGGCATCATGGAATACCACAAGGACGGCGAAATTTTTAAGAGCATGAAAAAATGGAACCCGCCCCAGCATCCCGGCCGCGCCGCCGCGGCGCTGAAAATGGAAGAAGCGTATTCCGGCGCCGAGAAGCTGGCATAGGTAATCGGGGCACATTGAATGAATGTCGCAGTACTCGGCGCGAGCAATAAACGGGAACGCTACAGTTATCAGGCGGTTAAACTGCTGGCCGAAAAAGGGCACGCCGTTTTCCCGGTTCATCCGGCCATTTCCGAGATAGACGGTATTCCTGTGTTCAAGCGTCTATCCGACATTGCGTTGCCGATTCACACGATCACGGTTTATCTTGCCGCCGAACGCTCCGCGGCCTTGGCGGATGAGATTTTGTCCGTGTGTGCCCGGCGGGTGATTTTTAATCCGGGGGCGGAGAATCCTGGTCTAGCTCAACGCCTTCACGAAATAGGCGTTGAGGCTACAGATGCCTGCATGCTGGTTATGCTGAAAACGGGACAGTTTTGAAAAGAACGAAACAAGACAAAATGGATCTTTTGGAAATAAAAAAGACGGTTGTAATAGGTTGCTCCGGCTGCGGCGCATTAGCCGCTCTTGCGCTGAAAAAGATGAAACCTTCGCTGGAGGTAACCATAATCAGGGAACCCAACGAAAAAGGCCTGCTGACCAGATGCGCAACCCCGTATATCTGCTGCGGCGATGTAATGGTGGATTCCTCTTATAAAGACGACAGCATATTCACGGAAAAAGGAATAAAAATAGTAAATGCGGCGGCCGTGAAAATAGATAGAGAAAAAAAAGCGGTTGTAACCGCCGACGGCAATTTTTATCCCTATGATAAACTTGTCCTAGCCACCGGCGCCAGGCCGGTCATCCCTCCTGTTGCCGGAGTTAATTTGCCCGGCGTATTCACGCTCCGCACCAGCGGCGATGCCGTTAATATTCTTACCTGGATGAATACCAGGCGCGTGCGAAATGCCGTTCTGCTGGGCGCCGGCGCAATTGGAATTGAAGAATCTTATTTGCTCTCCCGCCAGGGACTAAAAGTCACCCTGGTTGAAATGCGTGAACATGTTATGCCCGGCATTCTTGATAAAGATATGAGCGAAAGCGTGCAATCTTTCATGGAAGCTAAAGGCGTGCGGCTGGAACTGAACCGGAAAGTGACGGCGATTAACGGAAAGGACTACGTGGAAAGCGCGGCCTTATCTTCAGGCGAAAAAATAAACGCTGACATTGTTGTTATCTCCGCTGGCACGCGTTGTAATGTCGGGATTGCCCAAGACGCGGGGCTGGAGCTCGGTCGGCTCGGATTGAAAGTGGACGAGTATCTGCAGGCTTCGGATCCCGATATATACGCGGGCGGTGACCTTATAGAATACCCGAGTCATATTACCGGCAAACCGATACTCGGCCAACTGCGCCCAAACGCGGTGATCGCCGGCCGGGTTATCGCAAAAAATATTCTGGGCTTTAATGTAAAATTCCCGCCTTTAATCAACAGTTTCTGTACCAAATTCTTTGATAAATCCATTGCCGGGGCCGGGATCACGGAAGCGGAGGCTCAAAAAGAAAAGATTGCGGTGATTGCCGTTAAACAGGCATCCGCCAGCAAACACTCCATGATGCGGGAACGCAAACCCTATGTTGTAAAACTTATATTTGATAAGCAGAGCCGCAAATTAATAGGCGGCCAGATTGTCAGCGACGCTGAATGTCCGGTAAAATCCATTGATGTCCTCGCGCTGGCGATCAGATGCGGCTTGACCGCGCTGGACCTGACCACTTTAAGATGCGCCGGCCAGCCGGAATTATCCCCCGACCCGGGTCAGGAACCGATCGCCCTGGCCGCCGAGAGCGTTTTGGAAAAAATGCAGGGCATGTAAAGCTGGTTTTAAAATCGGATCAGCGGCAAAGAAGGCGGTTAAGATGCAAGATCATGTCAAAAAATGGATGGAGCAGGGCGGCAAAAAGTTCCTGGAAGAAGTCGGTGTTAAAAAAGGCCATACCGTGCTGGATTTCGGATCAGGCGCGGGGCATTACACGATACCCGTCTCTAAAATAACAGGCGCAAACGTTAAAGTATATGCCGCGGACAAAGATAAAAATGAGAATCACGATGATTTCCGCTGGCGTGGTTCGCGACATTATGAATAAATAATGTTGACATTTTTTTTATCTATAATATGCTAATATTCTTATATCTGAATACAAAGGACAAAGGAGGCCCGAATGAATGCCGCCGACTATCGAAAAATCTCCGATTTTTTTAATGCCCTTGCCCATCCGGTCCGCGTCGAGATAGCCGCGGAATTGCTGAAAGATAAAAAGTGCGTCAGCGACATAAAAGAATTATTGAATGTAAAACAGCCGAATGTTTCCCAGCATTTATCCGTTTTGAAATCGCGCGGCATTGTGAATTGGCGGCAGGAAGGGAGGAAAAAATGCTATTATTTAAAAAATCATCGGTTGATGCAATGTATTTTGAACGCGCTGAAGAAAAATAAAATTCATTATTTTAAATGAAGCTTATGCGGCGAAATTATCAAACGAGAGAGGTTTTAAGATGTTCGTGGTAGATAAAGAAAAATGTACGGGGTGCGGCGCCTGTATTGAAGTTTGCCGGGTTCAGGCAATATCAATGATTGGCGGTAAAGCCAGGATCGCCGGCAATAAATGCGTGGATTGCGGAAGATGCGCCCGGGTTTGTCCGCAAGGGGCCATTTATCCCGGCGCCGAAACGCAACAGCGTATTTCCTTGAATCAGGTGCAGGCGTTTCCCGTTTCTGCCTTTGGCGTCGCCGACGGCAGGGGGTTAGGCCGCGGCACGGGCCGAGGTTTGGGAAGAGGCCCCCGTGACGGTCGCGGCCGAGGCCGAGGCGGCGGAGGCGGAAGACGATAAGAACAAAGGAAAAAGATATGGAGACAAAAAATATTTTCAGCGCAACGACCGCAAAATCCATTCCGGAGTTCATAAAGAGCTTAAGTGCGCCGAAGTTTGATTTCAGGGTGCACGAAGTGGTGGATATGAGAAAACTTTATGAAGTGCGGCCATGAGGATTATGACACGTTGCTGAAATATTTGAGGGAAAGTAACCTTAAAAGCAACCCGCTTACCATTGAGCGGGCAAGACTGCGACATCTGGAGGCAGTGGCTAAATTTTGAAAAGTCGTTGCCGAAAAGATCCTGGCCAAAATTGGTAATATAAGCTTTCGGTCTTCACTTGTTATGGCGGAGATGGACGGATGTTCAAATAGGCAAACGAATAAAGAAGCAGAAATAAAAAAAGGGGAAACGATGGAAACAAACGAAAAAGCATTGACAGACGCTAATTTTGACGCGGAAACAGGCAAGGGCGTGGTTTTGATTGATTTCTGGGCGCCATGGTGCGGCCCATGCCTGATGCAGGGGCCTATTATCGAGAAAGTTGCCGCGACCATGGCCGGCAAGGCGAAAATCGGGAAGTGCAATGTAGATGAAGCGCCCCAGGTATCCGAGCGGTTTGGAATCAGGAGCATTCCGACCCTGATTATTCTGAAGGATGGCAAGGTTGTTGAGCAGTTTGTGGGCGTGCGACAGGAAGCGGAGCTGGTTTCAGCGCTCACAAAACACATTAAATGAAAACTGCGGACAGCGAATCTGTGTACGGCAAAGAAACATATTGTTAATCCTCCGAATTTCGGGATTATGCTTGACGATCAGTCCCGGTGAAACAATAAATGCAATACGCTCTGATTCCCTGTGCTTTGTCTAATGAAAAATAAAAAATGTCTGATCCTTATAAACTCCTGATTTTTACCTGTTACGGCGGTTGCGCCACCGGGGTTGCCGCATCCAAAGCCTGCATCAGGATATGGGAGGAAAATCCGGATGATGTCAAAATCGGATGTCTGCCCGCCGTTATCGTGCCGTGGAAGTTCAAGGAGATTGTAAAAAACTCAAAAAAGCGTATGTTGATAGATGCCTGCGCTATCCAGTGCGGCAAGAAACTTTTTGAACGGGAGGGCATGGCAATAGATAAATATCTTGAATTAAGCGCCCTTCTTGGCGTCAAAAAAGAAAAGAAATTGCCTTCAAAGGATTTGGAAGAAATGGTCTATAAAATTATTCTAAAAGAAACAATGGCCATTATAATGCCATGAATGTTTCTTGCGCAAAAAAACGAAACAGGCCATCATCATACGGAAAATAAAATGACAATATTAATTATTTTTAACCGCAACCCTTACGACGGCACGGATGTAACCTGGAACGGTTTGCGGCTGGCGGAAAAACTGCTTGATTTAAAACTGGAAGTGCGGCTTTTTTTAATGAACGATTCCGTGGACATGGCACGGGACGTCTGCAAACCGCCGGAAGGATTTTTTGATTTGGGCAAAATGCTTAAAGATTTAATCGCTAAATCCGTCCCGGTTAAAGTTTGCGGCACCTGCATGGTAAGATGCGGCATCCACAAGGGCGAGCCTTACTTTGAAGGCGCCCGCGAGGCAAAGATGACGGAGTTGGCGGAATGGGTGAAAGAATCGGATAAAATATTAACTTTCTAACCAATTTAGAACCGCTATATATAACAAGAAAATGCTGGTGACAACAAATAAATCCGAAACACGAAATCCGAACAATATCAAAACCTAAATATTAAATGACCGAAACATTCTTGTTGAATTTTGTTTGTTCGATTATTCGGATTTGTTTCGGATTTCGATGTTCGGATTTCGAATTTGGGTTGCGGGCGTTAGCCCGCCTTAGGAGGCCGACAAGTGCAAGCGAATGTGGCCGAATATAAATTCCGCAAACCGCTGATAGCCGACGCTGGCGCGATCGCCGGGCTGATCAATAGCTTTGCCAAAAAGCGAATCATGCTGCCCCGCGCCACGGCCGATGTGTGGGAACGCATCCGGGACTTCACAATTTGCGAGCGGAAAGGCCGTGTAAGCGGATGCGTGGCCCTGCATGTTTTATGGGAAGACCTGGCGGAAATTCGAAGTCTGGCCGTCGTCGAAAGCGCGCAAAAGAAAGGCATTGGACATAAACTCGTGGAATATTGCCTGCAGGATGCGCGCAGGCTTGGTATCCCGCGCGTGCTGGCCCTCACCTACAAGCCGGATTTTTTCAAGAGATTTGGTTTTAAGGAATGTCCAAAAGAGACCTTGCCCCGCAAAGTCTGGAAAGACTGCGTCTATTGCCCTTTTTTCCCGAAGTGTAACGAAACGGCTCTGGTACTCGATCTTAAGACTATACCGGCAAAAGTTGTTAAACGGCCATGACATCCGCATCTCACAGCCGATTTGATTTTGCGCCCATGGCGGCCAGTTATGATTCCTGGTATGAAACGGACGAGGGCCGCCGGCACGATGCGGCCCAGAAGCAGGTCGTTCTTTCAATGCTCCCGGTGTCTGTAACAGGCAAAAGGCGTGATCTCCTTGACGTTGGATGCGGCACAGGGCATTGGAGCGTTTTTTTTGCGGAGCTGGGATTTGAAGTGATCGGGACGGATATTTCGCCAACAATGATTACTGCGGCGCAGGCGCGGAATGCGGCCCATTGCCGTTTTGCCGTGGCCGATGTAATGAAACTCCCGTTTCTGAACAATGATTTTGACGTGGTCGGCGCAATGGCTATGCTGGAATTTGTGTCGGATGCACGCCGGGCCTGCGCGGAAATGATGCGTTGTTTGAAATCCGGCGGCTGGCTGATAGCCGGCGCCTTGAATCGTCTGGCCGGGGTCAATCAACGGCGTGTTACCGAGCAAGCGGAGCCTTATGTGTCGGCGCAAATGTTCGCGCCCGAGGAATTACGCGCGTTGCTGGCGCGGTTCGGCGACGTAAATATCCGGGTAACAACGGAGGTTCTTGCAAAACTCCCGGATAAGACGGCCACGATCCGGCATGCGCCGGATGGTCCTTTAAAAATTACGCCAAACGATCGTTTTCGCAATGGAAGAATGTCCGGCGCTTTTATTATTGCCACCGTGCAGAAACCATGATTATTCAAACCGAGTTGAGTTTATATCCCTTGCGAACCGCGCATATCGGAAATATTATCGCGCGGTTTGCGGAAGAATTGCGCGCCAGCGGCTTAAACCCAAAAACAGGCGCAATGAGCACGATTGTGCGGGGCGAATGCCGCCTGGTGTTTGCCGCCATAGAACGGGCATTCGCAACCTGCGGGGATAAAACGGATATTGTTTTGGTCTTAAAAGCGGGGAACGCCTGCTCCGATTGTGTTCCGAATAACAAGGAAAAATGAAACATGCGTGAAAAACATTTTCGGGTAAAGGTCCAGCCGCAGGGACGGACACTTTTCGTTTTACCGGGAACCACGGTGATCGAGGCCGTGGCGAGTATCGGCGTGACGATTGACACGCCTTGCGGCGGCGTGGGCACCTGCGGAAAGTGCAGGGTGCAGATCACGTCGGGCGTATCCGCTCCTTCCGCCGCGGATCAAAAGGTGTTCAGCGACGAGGAAATTCGAAACGGCTGGCGTTTGGCCTGTCAAACGTCCATCGGCAATGACATCACGGTCCACATTCCCGCATCTTCGCTCTTTGCCGACCAGCACCAAATCCTTGAAACTTCCGCCGGCGCGAAGATTGAAGTCGCCCCCGCCATCCGCAAAATTTTCGTCGAAATGCCGGCTCCTTCACTGGATGATGAAACACCGGACCTGTTACGGCTTGAACAAGCAATCGGTTCCTTCAAAACGGACATTGAGCTTTTGCGTAAATTACCGAACCTGTTGCGCGCCTGTGAATTCAAGGGCACGGCCATTTTAGCAGATCACTGGCTGATAGATTTCGAAGCGGGCGACACAACATCCCGGGCCTACGGCGTCGCGTTTGACATCGGGACAACGACACTCGTCGGCGCCTTGCTTGACCTGCGCACGGGCGAGGAGAAAGCGTTAACCTCACGGATGAACCCGCAAATTCGCTTCGGGGACGATGTCCTGTCGCGTATCCGTCATTCCACTTCGTGCCCAGACTGCCTGGAAAATATTCGGGACATTTTAACCCATGAACTGGCGGACATGATAGCCATCCTTTGCCGTGAGTCATCGGTAAACCATCAACAGATTTACGAAATCACCCTGGCCGGGAACACCGTCATGCAGCAGATTCTTTGCGGGATAAACTCCCGGTTTCTGGGCGAGGTTCCGTTCGTGCCGGCCCATGCGCGCGGATTGATGCTGGCCGCCCGGCGTCTCGGCCTGCCGATCGCGCATTGCGGCATGGCCTATGTTTTTCCGATTATCGGCGGGTTTGTTGGCGGCGACACCGCCGCCGGAATGTTGTCTGCCAGAATTCTGGAACGCGAAGCCCCAGTCCTGCTGGTGGATATCGGCACCAACGGTGAAATTGTGCTGGCCCACGAAGGGCGGCTCTGGAGCGCCTCCACCGCGGCCGGGCCGGCTTTTGAAGGCGCGCGGATCACTTGCGGCATGCGGGCCGCACACGGCGCCATTGAAAAAATAATTTTGGATGAAGACGCGCATCTGGGAACCATTGGCAACGCCCCGCCCAGCGGCATTTGCGGCAGTGGTCTGATTGATCTGGTGGCGGAATTACTGAACCATGGCATCGTGACGTCGGAAGGTCAGCTTCTTCCGCCGAATGAATTGCCGGCCAAACTTTCAAAGGCGCTGGGTAAACGCGTGCGCATGACCGCCGATGGTTCAACCGAATTTCTGGTGACCAGCCGCAGTCGGGGGCAGGCGCAAGAACCGATTGTGTTGACCCAGCGGGACATTCGCGAAATTCAATTAGGCACCGGCGCCATTCGCGCCGGCACTGCCATCCTGCTGAAAAAGGCGGGCATTCAGCCGCGCGATATTCGCTCCGTACTGCTCGCCGGCGGATTCGGCAATTTCATCCGCCGTAATCATGCCCAGCGCATCGGTCTGTTGCCCGATGGCATTGATCACGAGCGCATCGCATATATCGGCAACGCTTCGCTCAGCGGCGCTAAATGGGCGCTTCTGAGCGTAGACGCGCGAAAACGCGTTGAAGCGCTTGCCCGGCAAACACTGCATATTGACCTCTCGCGCAATTCGGATTTCCAGGCCGAGTTTGCGGAGGCCATGATATTTCCAACACAAAATAAACAAGCCGAATGAAAGGTAAAATAAAAAATGCCCATATACGAATACCGGTGTAAAAAATGCGGCAAGATATTCGAGCATCTGGCCCGGAGCATTTCCGAGTCCGCGCCTAAATGCCCGAAGTGCGGCGCATCCCAGCCGGAAAAACAATTATCGTCGTTTGTCGCCGGTGTCGGCGGAGGCGGCAAGGGGTTATCTTCATGCGCAACCGGCACGTGTCCGACGGGAACCTGCCCGCTGGGATAAGCCATCGTGAAGACCTTGACGAAAATAAATGTTGATACCGATGACATCACCGGCGTTACGCTTGAAGAAAGAGCGCGCCTGGTGCTGGCTACATTGGGGAAAACACCGGATGAAATTCGCAAGGCCTTTCGGCGGCTTGCCAAACATTATCACCCCGACAAGCAATGCGGTAACACCCTGAAATTTAAAATCATCAATGAAGCGTATCTGTTTCTTACCAAAGGGCACATCTCAAAGCGACCGCTCTTGGCGGATGATGCGCTCATGATGGCAATCACGGGCCGGCGCGCGGCGCCTTTGCTCGATCGCCAGAAAGAATGGGAAAAACATGAACGATGGCACCGGGACAAGTTCTACGGTGTTGGCGTTGTTTAAGCGGAGACAACCGAAAGTGACCGAACAGGCAAAAGAACCGATTGTTATAACGATTCTTGTCGAAGACAGCGTGTCAGTTCCCGTGCTCAAGGCAGAGCATGGTTTGGCTTTTTGGATTGATACCGGGGCACGCCGCATACTCTTTGATGCCGGTCAGAGCCGGCTGATATTGGACAGCGCCAAGGAACTCAAACTTGATCTTGATGCGGTTGATACGATTGCGTTGAGTCACGGACACTATGATCATTGCGGCGGCCTGGCGGATGTGCTGGCCAATGCGGCGAGCGCGGTGACGGTCTACGCCCATCCGCGCGCCCTGGACCCGAAATACCGGCACGCGGCAACCGGAACACGGGAAATTGGCATGTCCATCCAGTGCCGGCAGGCATTATGCAAAGGCCGCCATAATCTGAAGAAGATCACTACGCCGACGGAAATTGCCCCGGGTATGTTCCTGACCGGTGAAATCCCGCGTTCCCATCCCGAGGAACAGGGTGAATCGGTGTTTTGCCTTGATGCGCAGGGCACTCAGGCTGACCCGTTCCTGGATGATCAGGCGCTTTTTTTTGGAACGCCCGCCGGTATAATTGTTATTCTCGGCTGTGCCCATGCCGGAGTAATCAACACGCTGGACTACATTCGCCATTTGGCCGGGGACCAGCCGTTGCATACAGTCTTGGGCGGCATGCATCTGCATTCAGCCTCGGATGAACGGATTGCTTGGACAATAAAATCGTTGCGGCAATTTTCGGTTGAGCGCTTTTATCCCATGCACTGCACGGGCGCCAAGGCCTTGGCCGCACTCTGGACGGCGTTTCCCCGCCGCTGTTTTCCCTGCGGAGTCGGGGCCACAATTAACTCTAAATACAAATGAAAGGCATATGACACATGAATCAGGATAAGAGCCATCAATCAACCGCCGACGCATGTGCCGGCCAAGGGGCGGGTTGTGCCGCAAAAGCGGTGCACCCCGGGGAAAAAACCAATGTTGCCATCGAACAGCAACAGTTGGATGATCGCATGCGTCTGATCCGGCACAAAATCATGGTGCTGTCCGGTAAAGGCGGAGTTGGTAAAAGCACGGTCGCGGTTAATCTCGCCGTCTCGCTGGCGCTGGCCGGAAAAAGGGTTGGACTGCTCGACGTGGATATCCATGGACCCAGCATTCCCAAAATGTTGCGCTTGGACGATGCCAAAGTGCAGATTGAACAGGGCGCGATCCTGCCGGTCCCAAAAGCCGGTATGAAGGTCATGTCCATCGGTTTTTTGCTCCAAAACCGCGATGATGCCGTCATTTGGCGCGGTCCGATGAAAATGGGCGTCATCAAGCAGTTTTTACAAGACGTGGCGTGGGGCGAGCTGGATTATCTGGTCATTGATTCACCCCCTGGTACGGGTGATGAACCCTTATCGATCTGCCAGCTCATAAAAAATGCCGATGGCGCTGTGATTGTCACAACGCCACAGGATGTGGCCACCACCGATGTGCGCAAATCCATCACTTTCTGCCGTCAGTTGAACCTTCCCGTTCTGGGCGTAGTGGAGAACATGAGTGGATTTGTGTGCCCAAAATGCGGTGAGGTTACCAATATTTTCAAGACCGGCGGCGGCGAACGAATGGCATCCGAAATGAAAGTTCGGTTTCTGGGACGTATCCCGATAGATACCGCTGTCGGTCGGGCCTGCGATGATGGCCAACCGTTCATTGATCATTATGCGCGGACAGAGACGGCCAGGGCTTTCGAGCACGTTATCACACCGATTCTGGCGTTGGCGGAACAAAAAGCCGGTGTTTCAGCGGTAAAAATAAATAATAAAAATGGAGGTATGGTTATGAAAATTGCGATGCCAATAGCCGACGGGAAACTCTGCATGCATTTCGGGCATTGCGAACAGTTCGCCCTGCTGGATGTGGATGAAAAGTCCAAAAAAATTACGGGGAAACAATTACTCACCCCGCCGGCCCATGAGCCGGGCGTCTTGCCGAAGTGGCTGCATGAACAGGGCGCCAACGTCATCATCGCCGGCGGCATGGGCAGTCGGGCGCAAGGCCTGTTCGCCGAAAACGGCATCAAGGTCGTGGTCGGCGCGCCCGGCGATGAGCCCGAGAAAATTGCCGTCGCCTGGCTTGCCGGCACGCTGACCAGCGGAACCAATGTCTGTGACCACTGAGAACACGCGTAAAAAAATGAGCGTGCCTTGGCATAATCAAGCGCGGCTTGGATGGGCGGCGGGATTCCTGGTAATCCTGTTAATGTTGACCGGTTGCGAAAAACCGCCGGCATCCTTTCCAACCACGCTTGATCCGGGCGACACGATATATTTTGTGCCTGTTCGCGAAAAAATTACGGCGTTGACATTCGATGACGGCCCCAATGAGCCATTTACGGGCGCGATTTTGGATTCGCTTAGAAAATACGGTGTTCACGCAACTTTCTTCATGATCGGCGCCAACGCCGAGCGTTTGCCCGAGACCGCCAGACGCATTGCCGCTGAAGGTCATGTTATCGGTTGTCATACCTACAGCCATCCGCGCTTCGACCTGTCCTCATCAAACGATATCATGCAGGATATCACTTCCGGTTCGCGGGCAATCACAGCAATAACCGGCATAACCCCGTCCTGGTTCCGTCCGTCATACGGCATCAATGGACCGGGAATGGAGGAATCCTGCCGGATAAACCATATGGCGATTGCCGGCTGGTCGCTGGATGCCGAAGATTGGAATCCCCACAGTCCGGAAGAGATCGCCGGGCATATCGTTGCGAATGTAATGCCCGGCGATATTATCCGATTGCATGACGGCTGGGAAACACACCCCGGCGGAGACCGCCAAAACACCGCCCGAGCCGTTCCTTTGATCCTGGAACAACTGCGCGCGGCGGGTTACACGTTTGTCACGTTGCCGGAACTTCTCCGACGGGCCGGTCCGCCGCTCGTGGAATTTGCCAATGGCGTCCGCTTGCTGGGACTGCGGACGACGGGTCAGCCGGTTCACGCCGGCAATGAATTTCAGACGCGTTATTGCTGGGATGTTCCCGCCGGCTGGGACGATCGTTCACCGCAGGCCTTTGTGCATTTTTTATCTGAGGATTACCCCGGCCTGTTCCAGGATGACCATCCCATTCCATCCCGGGGCGACGTTCGCGACCGAGTGCGGAAACGAACCGTTGCCGTGCCTTCGTTCGCGCCGCCCGGCCGTTACCAATTCAATATCGGACTTTTCGATCCGCGTAAGCCCGGCGTGCAAAATCGCATTCCCGCGCGATCGATTTATCCGCATCGCCGTGGAAACGTGCGGCTTCCCATGTCGGTCACCATCGCGGCGGGCGCCAGGCGGGGTGATCCCGCCGCAATTCCGTCGGGCGGAGCGGATGCGCTGACTTGGACATCCATTGACGTTAATTCTCCGGAAAGCCAGGGTGATGCGCATCTCATTCAAGTCGGCAAGCGGGCCGTCATGTTGATCGATACCGGCCATCCAAGCGCGATGGGCATGTTGTTGCGCTGGCTGAACGATCATCATGTCAGGAACATTGAAGCGGTCCTTATATCGCACGGCCATCGCGACCACTATGGCAACTTGACCAATCTGATTGCCAATGGGATTTTGATCTCAAACGTTTTTTTCAATCCGCCGCCGTCAAAACATATTGACCACGAAAGTCACGGCGTGTCCACGGATGATCTTCATTCCATATCAGCATCATGCCGACGGCATAATATTCCTGTGCGCGCCATAACCGGCGGGACGGAATGGTCGTGGGGGTCCGGCATAACGATGAAAGTTCTGTATGCGTTCGATGGAGTTAATACACCGGCGGGCGAAACGGACATTAATGATATGTCCGCCATCATGCTGTTGACGTGCGGCAAAACAAAAGTTCTTTTTACCGGCGACCTGAACGCGCCGATAGGCCGGCATCTCGTTAAAAACCAGACCGCTATTCCCATTCGAGCCGATATTCTCAAGGCGCCTCACCACGGAACGGAGGGAACGGCTGATAACGATTTTTTCCAAGCAGTGAATCCGGACGTCATCGTGGTGCCCGCCCCCGTTAGCCTGTGGCAGTCGGACCGAAGCCAACGAATCCGTAAACTAATGGATGCCAAACGGTGCCTGGTAAATGGCGCTGACGGCGATATTACCGTCCGCATCAATGCCGATGCGGCCGGCGACCCGCCTTATGCAATATTTGTTTCCGGTTATCCAATGACCATGAAATTATGGTTATCGGACTATGCCACCAAGCCTTGAAAAGCCCGCCTTGGCTTTTATGCCGGTTAGCGCCCCGGACATGGGCGCTGCGCATCGCCTGTGCCGCCAGTTGTCCGGCGCAGGCTGGTCTATGCGGGGCCATGCGTTGTTTTTGCGGCGGTTATCGTTCAGGTCATTAACAGCAGACTTAAGGCCATTACCAGCATCCCGGCCACAAGGCCAAGCAGGCTGTCATGACCCTTGCCGTATGCCCGGCTCGTCGGCAAGAGCTCATCCAGGCTTATATAGACCATGATGCCTGCCACCCCTCCAAAAAGAATGCCCGTAACCTGGGGTGAAATGAGGCCGTCCGGGCTTCCTGTAAAAAACCAAAGCGCCGCATACCCAATAATCGCGCCAACCGGCTCGGCCAGGCCGCTGAGCAGAGAATACACAAACGCTTTCCTGCGATTCCCCGTGGCGTAGAAAATAGGCACCGACACGCTGATGCCCTCGGGAATATTGTGCAAGGCGATTGCCACCGCAATCGCCAGCCCCAGCGCGGGATTCTGCAGAGCGGCGAGAAATGTTGCCAAGCCCTCCGGAAAGTTGTGGATCGCAATGGCCAATGCCGTGAACAATCCCATGCGCATGAGTTTGCGATGATGGCCGCTATGGTCATGAACATTTTGGCCTGATTCTCCAGGACGTCCGTCGTCGGCCGCATCAAAATTCGGCACCCGCGCCGTAGGATCGTGCAAAGGCGCTGTTTCTGCTTCCGAGTGGGTTTCATGCGGGTTTTCGGCGGCGGGGATCAGATTATCCACAATACCGATCAGAAACATGCCGCCGAAAAACGAGGCCGCATTGATCCAGTCTCCCCAGCCGCCGTATCTGGCAGTCAGCGCTTCCGCCCCTTTAAAAAATATCTCCACAAACGAAACATAGAGCATGACGCCCGCGGAAAAACCGGTTGCCACGGAAAGAAACCGGTAGTTGGTTCGCCGGGCGGTGAACGCGATAAGGCTGCCGATGCCCGTGGCCATGCCCGCAAACAAAGTGAGGCCAAGCGCAATCCAGACATTATTCATATAGTCGATTCGGTTGCCCCCCCCTCCTGCCTAATTCAAAGCGGCCGCCTTTGGCGGTCTTCCATGATGAATTTATGGATGGCATTGTAATCATAATGTATTATTTATCAAGCCTGTCTTCGGCTTGCTTGAGCGATACGGGGAGGGGTTAACAAAGAAAATCTATTTGACAGGTTGTATAGTCAAGGAGTAAAAAATCCGAACCTGAATTCCGAACACATAAAATATAAGGGAAATTAATGAACTACTGCTGGCATTATATCGTGATGTTACCGCTTGTATTGAAGCTGGTTGTGCCGGTCATTGGTGACGAACCGTCCGCCGCGCCGCAAGCCATACCCGCAGACGCGACCTCAAAACCGGCTGTGGAAATTAATAAACAATCGGGATCCATCGCGCCGACCTTGACGATCAGCCAGCCCAGCGGAAGACCGATCTTCACCCTGAAACCCTACGGGTATGTGAAACTGGATGCGGCTTACGACACATCACGTGTCCAGATCGGTGATTATGCCCTTTATGTATTGCCCACAATAAACGGTGAGCGGAATAATGAATTCAACATGACCGCCCGCGAAACCAGGATTGGTTTGGAACTCATGGGGCCGGACACGGAAAACTGGAAGACCACCGGCAAGATCGAAACTGATTTCTATGGACCGGGCGGCACGGCCAACTCGGCAAACCTGCGGATGCGTCTGGGCTACCTGAATTTGTCACATAGCGGCGGCTTTGCCGTGCGCGCCGGCCAGGATTGGGATACTTTTATCACCGTTATTCCGCGCATGCTGAACTTGGCGCTTTTGAATGATTCGGGCCAGCTTGGCATACGGCGGCCCCAATTGCGTTTATCGCAGGCGGTGCCGTTGGGCGCATCCAAGTTCACCGCCCAGGTGGCGGCGGCCCGGCCAATCGGTGAAGACCTTGACGGCGGCGGGCAGGATGATGGCGCCGATTCCGGTGTGCCGGTCTTTCAGTATAATGTTCTTTTCGAAACCCCGTTACTGACCGCCAAAGCATCCAAATTCAGTATTTCCGGTCTCATCGGCCGGGAAAAGTTGGACTCCACGATCAGCAACAATGTTGTGATAACCGAAGAGCAGAACTATAATTCCTGGGCCGTGATTGGCAGTGTGTTCCTGCCGGTGCATCAGAAAATCGCTTTGCACGGCACACTGTGGACAGGCGCCAACCTTGACACTTATTATGGCGGTATCGGCCAGGGCATTAACACAATCAAACAGACGTCTATTGGCGCCCAAGGATTCTGGATTCAAATCATGACGGAACCGATTAAAAACCTGAATTGGAACATCGGCTATGGATTTGACGATCCGCATAATGGCGACCTGAACAAAGGTGACCGTGCCCGGAATACCAGCATCTTTACCAGTCTGTACTACAACCTCACAACAGCGGTCATTTTGGGCATTGAATATTTCAACATGACCACCGCTTATCTTCAGGGTGAAGATGTCTGCGATAACCGCTTACAGGGTTCCATGATTTATAAGTTTTAGCCGTAATCGGCGTCCGGTCAAAGCGGTGACTGTGGCAGGGTGCGGCGCGCCTGGACGCGGGAGGCAAATAAATGCTTTCGTCTGACGCCAAAAAAAAATTGCTTGGCTATCAACGGGATGAAATCACCGAGCATTATATCTATCACCGCCTGGCGGCCGTCCAGAAGTCGTCCGAGAACCGACGTGTATTGGAACGCATTGCGGATGATGAAAAACGCCACTATGAACAGTGGAAGGCATACACTGGCACGGATGTTGCTCGCGATCAGTTCAAAATATGGATTTACTGCCGGATTGCCAGTATTTTCGGCTTAACATTTGCAGTTAAGCTCATGGAACGCGGCGAGGCCAGCGCCCAGCAGTCTTATGCGGGACTGCCGGCGGAAGTGACGGAGGCCAAATTCATCGCCCGCGAGGAAGGCGCACACGAGGACGCATTGTTGGCCATGCTTGACGAGGAGCGCCTGCGTTATGTCGGTTCAATCGTACTCGGTTTGAACGACGCACTCGTCGAACTGACAGGTGCGTTGGCTGGGTTGACCCTGGCCTTGCAGAACACAAAGCTCATTGCCCTGACCGGGTCCATCACCGGGATCGCGGCCGCATTTTCCATGGCCGCCTCTGAATACATCTCGACTAAAACCGAGGGCGGAACGCAAAATCCCTTGAAGGCCGCCCTGTATACCGGCACGGCCTATATCCTGACAGTTATCCTGCTGATTATGCCTTATCTCATATTACCTAACTTCTATGCCGCCTTGGTTTGCACACTGATGATAGCCGTGAGCATTATCGCCGTGTTTAATTACTATATCGCGGTGGCCAAAAACCAGTCATTCGGAAAGCATTTCACGGAAATGGCGGGCTTGAGCCTGGGTGTGGCGGCTTTGAGCTTCCTGGCGGGTTGGGCCTTGCGGGCATTTCTGGGCGTGGATGTGTGAGGTATTGATTGTTTGGTCCCGGGGCGGCCATGCGCCCCTGCTTTCCCATTGTTTTATTACGGTTCGCTTTCAACTGGCTTTCCCGGATATATCCTGCTAAATTGTCGGCGTTTGGACATATTGTTGTCTGGCGCCCCTGAATGCGAACTTGCGGTGAATTGATCTATGCATGAAACCACGCTTGCGTTGCTTAAACCGGACGAAAAAGCAACCGTCGCGGCCTTACACGGAGGCGACGCTTTTCAACATCGTCTGCGGAGTGTAGGCCTTAAGGAAGGTAAACTGCTTCGCGTAGTGGCCAGCCATCATTTTGCCGGTCCGTTGGTTGTGGAAATCGAACGGCGCCATATTACCATTGGACGAGGTATGGCTCGGAAAATTGTTGTCACCCGGGCACCATGAAAACCATCCTTCTTATCGGCGACCCCAATGTCGGCAAGAGCGTGCTCTTTTCCCGGCTGACGGGAGTGGATGTAATTGCCTCAAACTATCCCGGCACAACCGTGGACTATCTGAAGGGGCAGATGCATCTTGGCGGAGAAACCACGGAAATTCTTGACGCACCGGGAACTTATTCGCTTGTAGCCACAAATAAGGCGGAGGAGGTTGCCGTCTCCCTGCTGGACCAGGCCGACGTGATTGTTAACGTCCTGGACGCCACGAGTCTTGAGCGCTGTCTGCTCCTGACGCTTGAACTGCTGGCGAAGCGTAAACCGGTCATCGTGGCGCTCAACATGTGGGATGAAGCCCAGCACCTGGGTATCCATATTGATGTCCGCGAACTGGAAAATATCCTGCAAGTGCCCGTTGTTCCCACGGTCGCTATTACCGCCGAAGGCATTAAAGAACTGGTCCGCAGACTGGACGAGGCGCGGATTTCCAAGCGGCCTGAACTGAGCGGCGAAGACCAGCTCTGGACGGAAGTCGGACATATTGTCCGCAAGGTGCAGACCGTGGCCCACCGGCATCATAGCCTCTGGGATCGACTGACGGATGCCACCGTTAAATCCGGCACGGGCTGGCTGGCGGCACTTGGAATTTTATTCGCGCTTTTTTGGCTGGTCAGGCTCGTGGGCGAGAGCTTTATTCGATATTGCGTTGAGCCGGTGTTTGATTTGTATTATGTGCCGGTTACCGTTTTAAGCGGCTGGCTGGGTCCCGGATTATTGCATAATATCCTGATCGGAACTTTGATTGACGGACGCGTGGATTATGTCCAGTCCATGGGTATTCTCACTACCGGTCTTTTCGTGCCGTTTGGCATGGTTTTGCCCTATATCATCGCATTTTACCTGGCGCTGGCCCTCCTGGAAGACTCGGGTTATCTACCGCGCTTGGCCACGGTAACCGACAACGTATTTCACAAATTCGGGTTGCATGGGCACGGCATCGTGCCGGTTCTGCTGGGCCTGGGCTGTAATGTGCCGGGCGTGCTTTCCGCGCGCACCCTGGAAACCCGCAAACAGCGCTTTATCGCCGCAACCCTCGTAAGCGTGACAGTGCCCTGCATGGCGCAGAGCGCCATGATTTTCGGTGTGCTTGGAACTCATGGCGCACATTACATCCTGATGGTTTATGGAACGTTGGCGGCCGTGTTCATCCTGCTCGGGCTGACGCTTAATAAAACCGCACACGGCGAATGCCCAGAACTGTTCCTGGATATTCCACCCTATCGCTGGCCAAGTTTGCCGGCAGTTGCCAAAAAAACCTGGATGCGTATCCGCTGGTTCGTGACGGAAGCAGTGCCTTTCCTCTTCATGGGGGTCTTGATTGTTAACATCCTGCACACGCTGGGAATCATTGCATATCTATCCCGCCCCTTGACCCCATTTATGCAAAACTGGTTCGGCCTGCCCGGCGCGGCGGTCCCGGCCCTGTTGGCCGGTTTTCTGCGCAAGGATCTGGCCGTGGGAATGCTGGTTCCGCTGGCACTTACTCCCGCCCAATTGACCATTGCGGTGACGGTGCTGACCTTGTATTTCCCATGCGTTGCCACGTTTGCGGTCCTGCTCAAGGAATTAGGCGTGAAAGATATGTTGAAAGCCGCCCTGGTCATGATCCTGACGGCCCTGCTTGTGGGCGGCATACTGCGGTTGCTTCTTATGTAAAACTTCAAATATGGCCGTAAAAATACGCCTTGCGCCGGTAATACCGCAAGGCGCCGCAGATTGCCGCGTTTGTTTGCCTGGTTTGTCGCAACCCTCGGATAAACCGTATTCAGTCTTTGTCGAAGCCCGCCGCATGGAGGCGCTCCCACGTGAGCGGCGTATGCGTTTGTTCGTTTGCCAGCGCGCGGCGCACATGCTTGCCGATAAGATCAGTTTCCAGGTTGACGGTATCACTTTCTTTCAGTTTGCCAAGTATGGTGTGCGCACGTGTGAACGGAATCAGGGCCGCGGTGAATGAGCTTTCGTCTAACTCCATAATGGTCAGGCTGGTGCCATCAATGGCAATTGAGCCTTTCAATACCATGTCGCGTAATAACGCGGTTGCGCAGGTTACCCGCAAAATCCAATCCCGGCCATTGGCCTGACAGCGGCTTACAACGCCAATGCCGTCCACGTGTCCGGTGACCAGGTGGCCGCCCAGCGCTTCGCCCAGCCGTAATGCGCGCTCCAGGTTTAGTTCCGCGCCAAGGCGTTTCGCGCCCAGGGCGGTGCGGGCGAGCGTCTCCTGCAAGATGTCGCAGGCGAAGTTTGACCCGTGGATCTGCGCAAGAGTCAGGCAGACGCCGTTAATGGCCATGCTTTCACCCGGGGTCAGCGGCGGATTCCAAAGCCCGCCGGTAATGACCAAGCGTAAACCGCCCGCCGTCGTTTCGCGGCGGGAAAGAACGCCTACTTGCTGAATGAGGCCGGTGAACATACTTAGACCCGGTTAATTTTGCGGCACATTAGTTGGTCGTATTCTTTATTTCGCATTCGGCCTCGGCATAGGCCTTGCCGTAATCAGAAGATCCGGTCCCATGCGCCGGCATTCGCTAAAGACCAGTTTCGGCGCGGCCGACAACGGCCAGCCGGCGCCGCCGACGGATCCCGGCGCGTTTTTACCGCCGATAATACGGGGCGCAATGAAAAACCGGAACTCGTTAACCAGACCGGCGCGAATCAGGGCGGCCGCCATCTCGCCGCCACCCTCGCACAGAATTTGCAAAACGCCGAGCCCCCCCAGTTTTTTCATGAGCGCATCCAGCGCAACGCGCCCCTCTGACTTTGGCAGGACCCAAACTTGGGCGCCGCTCGCGCGCCAGGCGGCCTGTCGCCGCGCCGGACACCGACACGTGGTGGCAATGATCGTTTGCGTTTGACAGCCATCGGTAAAAATTTTGGCGGCGGATGTCAGAGTTCCATGGGTATCCACAACGACCCGCCATGGCCGGCGTCCATCCGCGGGCTTGGGCAATAGCGAAGGATTGTCGGCAAGCACCGTGCCGGCGCCGACCATGATGGCGTCGGCGCGCCGGCGCCAGGCTTGAACCTGGCGGCGGGCCACCGGCCCTGTAATCCAGCGGGAACGTCCATGCTCATCGGCGATTTTGCCGTCCAGCGATACCGCCAGTTTCAGTGTCAGGTAAGGGCGGCGCGTTCGAATCCAATGCTTAAAGGGTGCAATCAATGGCAACGCTTCGTTCGCGCCAATACCTTCAATCACCTCAATCCCGGCCTTGCGCAGGACGGCTATGCCTCGACCGTTGTGCCGGGGATTGGGGTCGCGCACGGCCAGGACCACGCGCTGAATGCCGGACCGGATAATGGCCTGGGTGCATGGCGGCGTGCGCCCCTGGGTACAGCAGGGTTCAAGCGTGACATACAGCGTGGCATTCCTGGCGTGTATACCCGCTTCCTGAATAGCCAGCGCCTCGGCATGGAGTCCGCCGGAGCGGCGATGCCAGCCCTGGCCGACCAGCCGCCGAGCGCGCACAATCACGGCGCCTACCGGCGGATTGGGACGTGTCAGGCCATTGCCCCGCCGGGCCAGCGCCAACGCGCGCGCCATCCAGTAATTGTGGTCCGTCCGGGAATTCATTTTTATGCTTCATTTCGCATTTTTTATTTCCCTGACCGCTTCCCGGCTGGGACGGTCCAAATCTTTGCGGGCACGATCAAGGATGCCGTTGACAAATTTGCCTGATTCGTTGGAACTGAACCGCTTGGCTATATCCACGGCCTCGTTGATCGAAACTACCGGCGGAATATCAGGACGGAACAGCATTTCAAAAAGGGCCAGGCGCATGGCATTCCGGTCCACGGCGTTCAAGCGCTTCACATCCCAGTGATCGGCATAGTTCTGGATGCGCTCATCAAGCTCGTGGAGATGCTCCAGCACGCCCTTGATCAATTCCGCGGCAAACGGGCGTGATTTCGGGTCAACATTCTGAAGTTCCCAAAAATCATCCAGTGCGCGCTCCTGGTCGCCGGCGTTAAAATCATGCTGAAAAAGAAATTGCACCGCCCATTCGCGGCCAAATCGCCGAGTTGTCATGTCTTGCTTTCCTGTTCCGACTCCGATGGTGTCTGCCAAGCACTACGCCTGACACACAACCCAAGCAAATCAACCGCGGATTATCACCGATTCCACTGATAAAGATTTTTTCTCCGGGCTGGCGTCCGTCGTCCGGCTACTTGTTCGTCTTACATTTTTTTCAGGAGCGAAGCCATCTCAATGGCCGCAAGGGCCGCAGTCCAGCCGCGGTTGCCGGCCTTGGAGCCAGAACGTTCGATGGCCTGTTCAAGGTTTTCGGCGGTGACTACGCCGTCAATAACAGGAACATTGGTTTGCAGAGCAATCTGCGTCAGAGTGCGCGCCACTTGGCTGTTAATCAGCCCAGCATGTGCCGTGGCACCCTGGATTACGACACCCAGCGCCACCAGCGCGTGAAATTTTCCCGTCTGGGCCAGTTTCTGAATGGCCAGCGGAATTTCAAACGAACCGGGGACCCATACAACCGTCACGGCCTCATCCTTCGTCCCGTGCCGCTGGAAGCAATCCAGCGCACCGCGCAGAAGCTGTTGCGTAAACAGATCGTTAAACCTGCTGATTACAATGCCAAACGTCAAATCCTGCGCTATTAAACTACCCGCGATTTCCTTGGTTTTCATGGTCGGTCCTTTCTGTTTTGTTAGTCGTCTGTATTGAAAAAATGTAACTAATCAGGTGTTCCGGTAATAACTACCCTTGTGTTCCGTGTCCGGCCCGCCTGCAATCTTGCCGCGGTGGATAGCATTGCCGGCAGGTTCACCCTATTAGCCGGTTGCCTTTGTTTCCTTTTTATCCGGTCCGTCGTCTGGCATCAGGGTCTCTCTTCACAGCCAGTGCCCCAGCTTTTTCTTTTTTGTGCCCAGATATTTCCTATTGTATGGATTAGCCGGCAAAATGACAGGAATTCTCTCCACAATCTGAATGCCGTAGCCTTCCAAGCCGATGACTTTGCGGGGGTTATTGGTCATCAGCCGTATTTTTTTCAGACCCAGGTCCGCAAGAATCTGGGCGCCTGTGCCGTAATCGCGCAGATCGGCCGGGAACCCCAGCTTCTGGTTTGCGGCGACTGTGTCCAGACCCTGCTCCTGCAGGGCATAGGCGTGGATTTTATTTGCCAGCCCGATTCCGCGGCCTTCCTGGCGCATGTAAAGGACCACGCCGGATTTGGCTTCAGCCACCTTTTGCATGGCGGCACGCAGTTGCGCCCCGCAATCACAACGCAAAGAGCCGAAAACATCGCCCGTCAGGCATTCGCTGTGCACACGCACCAGTGCGGATTTGTCGCGCGCCGGATTGCCCATTACCAGTGCAATGTGAAGATCGTCATCCGGCCGGGATTGATATAATCGTAATTTGAATAAACCAAACTTGGTGGGTAACAGCGCCTGCCGGACACAGGCAACCAACTTTTCACTGCGGCGGCGATAGGCAATCAGATCGGCCACCGACGTGATGCTCAGATGATGATGCCGGGAGAACTTGAGCAGGTCGGGCAGGCGCGCCATACGACCGTCATCCCGCACGATTTCGCAGATGACTCCGGCGGGTTGCAGGCCGGCCAGCCGTGCCAGATCAATCGCCGCTTCCGTGTGGCCGGCCCGCTGCAGGACGCCGCCTTCCCGCGCGGCCAGCGGAAACACATGACCCGGACTGACCAGATCGCCGGGCCGCGATTTCTCATCCAGTAATACGCGAATGGTCCGGGCGCGATCATGGGCGCTGATCCCGGTTGCGATACCATGGCGGGCATCCACGGATGCCATGAATGCGGTATGCAAGGCATCTGGCGCATGGGTGGAGGACATCTTGGTGATATTTAACCGTTGCAGGCGTGCCTGGGTCATGGCCACGCAAATCAGGCCGCGCCCAAAGCGGGCCATGAAATTGATCGCCCGGTCAGTTGCTTTCTCGGCCGCAATCACCAGGTCACCCTCATTTTCACGCGCCTTGTCGTCCACGATGACAACCATGCGTCCGCGGCGTATCGCGCGAATAACATCCTCAATCGGATGGAAGGGGACGGCATGATGTAACGTGCTTTTGTTCATGACGGATAATTACGCGCAAGTTTATAAATCCAGCATAATGACCCGGGGTGTTTCGTCCCAGCCCCGGTCTGTTTTCAGAGCTTGCAGGCGCCGCCGCACTTGCGCGTAAATATCGGCGGCCAGCGCCGTGCTCTTGGCGCTATGGCGCGGACAGCCCAGCATGCCGGCGGCCACCGTGTCGGCATGCCGGAGTCCCAGCAGACCACGGCCCCGACAATGGTCCCACAGCCCCGCCACCCGGTCAACCACGGTCCGCACCACATTCAGCGCCAGTAATTCCAGACTGGTTGAGGCCGGCAGGACCATCCGTTCCAGGTCCAGGACCCATAATGTGCCGTTCAGTGTGCCTGTCAGCGAAGATGTTCGCACGGCCCGTGTCGCAAGCAGGATATGCCAATGCATCATGGAAATATCCGGCGTCCATACGACTTCTATAAGCGTGGCGGGCAAATTCAAGGCGCGTCCCTGGCTTTCCAGCAGGCGCCGCGCCGTCTGTTCCTCGCCCACCGACCACAACGCCCGTCCGATCAGCAGGAGCAGATATTCCTCCGGCAAACCTCCGTTCCGGCTGATGGCGTCATCCGGCGGCGAGTCAGCAAAGGCGGGATGCGCGTGCCTGATAAAGGCGGCGATGGCTTCCGCCAATTCGCGGCGATATGCCGTGGCCGGCGCCGGACCATTATCCTCCACCGGCGCGATTATATCGGCAATATAGGCGGCCAGGGCCTGCTCCGTGTGTTCGTCCGCCGCTGGTGGATTCCAGATCATGTTTTACCGATAATGCCTTTGACTTCCGTGAGAAACTGGTTGACGTCTTTAAACCGGCGATAAACGGATGCAAAGCGGATATAAGCCACTTCGTCCAGCTTTTCCAGGCGTTCCATGACTTTTTCGCCGATAGCTGAACTGGGCACTTCGCGGTCATTCTCGTTATCCAATTCCCGGAAAATGGAGTCGGCCATGGTTTCAATCTGCTCGGCGCCGATTGGCCGCTTCTGGCAGGCGCGCAGGATCCCCTTAATCAATTTATTGCGATCAAGCTCCTCATGCCGGCCGTCCCGTTTGATAACCCGGAGATGGGTCTTGATAATTTCCTCATAGGTCGTGAAGCGGTGCCCGCATTGCAGGCAAACCCGGCGCCGGCGGATGATGTCGCCCTCCCGGGCCGACCGGCTGTCAATGACCTTGTCGTTAAGATGTCCGCACTTTGGGCAACGCATGGCGTGGCGTTCTTCCGGATAATATCGGCATAATTTCGACCGCGCAAGGCAATACGGAAACATCCTTATTCTATTGCATCGGCGGCACAAGGAAAACTGTTATTTTTCCGGCTTACCCCGGCGTTTTCCAGCGCTACCCGCGCGCTGATTTATGCTCAGCGCGTATTTTTTTCACTGCTTCTGAAAATTAGCCGGTCGCCTTCTTTCAGGCGCGCCCAGGGAAACCAGTCCGATTGCATTTCCAGCACACCCCAGGCCGGCCAGCCGCCCCAGATAATGCGAAAGGGCTTGACACGGCTGGCTGTCCGAACCACGCGCCCCGCGCGCGAAAAGAAGATAATGTCCAGCGCAAACCGCATGAACCATGTATGTATCGCACGGCAGGGAACCAGAACCAAGCCATGGCCGGTGCTTAGCGAAGCGGCGCCGATCAGTCCGCGCGCCCGGCGCCCGGCTCCGGAACCCCACTCGACGTTATGGACCAGCGGCAAGCCATCCGCGCGAAATACGGAGATCATGAGTAAATCTGAGGATTCTGCCGGCGGCACTCCTCAATCACGGCAATCTGGCGCCGGACCTGTTCCGGCGTAATTTTAAGCGGCGTTCCACGGGTAAGCGTGTTGTAAAGCATGGAGTAAAAAACCCCGGTGGCGTTTTGATTGACCGCGGTGGCGGGTGAATAGCCGGCCTGCTTGGATTTTTTGTCCGCCACGGGCCATGAACCGGTATGCCAGGTCAAATTCTCTTGCGGATAGGCCGGTGTGCGCTCCGATGTATAAAGCGGGTCCTTGATTAATTTCTGCTTGGGGGCTTCGCTGAGTTTAAAAAACTTCCATTCCATGCTGGTTGTGGTGCCCTTCATGCCGCCCCGGGTGCCGTAAATGTTGTAGATGAAACATGGATAGGCGCAACAGGACGAGATTTCGATGTCAATCATGGGATGCCCCCGGCCGCTCAAGATCAATTTGACATGGTCTTCGGCGTCGCCGAACGAGTTGTCGGTGCGATCCATGAAACACGTCACTTTCGGCATGCCGTCACCGAACAACTGCAGGGCCTGGTCCAGGGGATGCGGGCCCGTATTGGCCAGGTTGCCGCCGTTGCGGCTCTGCAGGGTCTGCCAGTCCCAGCGCCGGCTGAATCCGTTGAAGGCGATCGAAATCTGCACAATGCGGCCCAACACGCCGGATTTAATCACCTTCTGCACCTGCGCAAAGTAAGGCGCAAACCGGGATTGCTGGAAGATGGCGAATACTTTGCCGGATTTTTTGGCCGCCGCAATCAGCTGGTCAACCTGTTTGACCTTTGGCGCCAAGGGTTTTTCGCAAAGCACGTTATAGCCGGCCTTCAGAATTTCCAGGGTAATCGGCGCGTGCATGTGGCTGTAAGTCGCGTTGACGATCAGGTCCAGGTCCGGGAGCTTCAACAGCTCATGATAATCAGCATAGCTGTCACAAACGTATTCTTCGGCCGCCCGGCACCAGCGCTCTTCGAGCAAGTCTGAGGCCGCTATGATTTCAAACCGGTCATCGGTCTTGAGATAATCACCGTGAATGTTCCGTCCGCTTCGTCCTTGACCGATAATCGCCACCTTGATTTTTTTCATTTGATCTGCGCTCCTTAAAACGCGTTTCCTGACCCGTCATAATTTACCGATGGTGTTTAATTAAGCATAGAACCCCGGCAGTTTCAAGATGATAATTCACTGGCGTCCCACAGGGACGCCATGGGCTGTGGACTGTAGGCTGTAGGCTGTGGGTCGGAACAGAATAAACACAGATGGGAAAAACCGGAACTGCGGTTTTGATAATGGTCCTTCATAGCCCTCGGTTTTATTGGGG
>JBDRJR010000050.1:0-18359 GCA_043814705.1 Verrucomicrobiota bacterium
TAAACGACACGAAAGTTATTTTTGGGTAATGAAAAACAGAATCTAATCTTTATCCATTTCGTGTGTTCCGTGTATTTCGTGGTTAATCGGTTTTAGTATTTTCTTGTTTTTCTTAACGGTTTCTGATGGTTGAGGTACTAATTTCCAATTTCTAATTTCAGCTTGGAAGGTTTTCACCATGATCATACGAACGCAAGCTTATCCGCGGGCGGGTCTGATCGGAAATCCATCGGACGGATATTTCGGCAAGACGATGGCCTTTGTTTTCCGTAATTTCTGCGCCGAGGTCGTGTTATATGAGACGCCGGAACTTGAAATTCTTTCCAATACCCGCGATCATTCCCGCTTCGAAAATATGCATCAGTTGGCGGAGGATGTCCGTCTGTTCGGTTATTACGGCGGGGTCCGGCTCCTGAAGGCCGCCATCAAGCGGTTCCACGATTATTGCCGGGATCAAGACATTGCGTTAGAAGACCGCAATTTTACCATCCGGTATGACACGCGCATTCCTTCCCAGGTTGGTCTGGCCGGGTCCAGCGCCATTATCACCGCTTGCCTGCGCGCCCTGATGCAGTTCTACGGCATCCACATTCCGAAACCAACCCAGGCTAATTTGATTTTGTCGGTTGAAAAACACGAGCTGGGTATTTCCGCCGGCCTGCAGGACCGCGTGGCCCAGGTATACGAGGGACTGGTCTATATGGATTTTAACCGGGAGATTTTAACGCGCCAAGGTTACGGCCGCTACGAACCCTTGCCCCTGGAACTCCTGCCGCCCCTTTACATCGCCTACCGCACCGACTTATCCGAGAACTCGGACGTGTTTCATAATGACATTCGCAGTCGTTTCGAGCGTGGTGAACCGGAAGTGATCGCGGCCATGGCTTTCTGGGCGGACCTGACCGACCAGGCGCGCGTCCTCCTTTTGAAGGGCGAGGGTCATGCAATCGGCTCACTGCTGAACGCCAGTTTTGACCGGCGCCGCCGGATATATAAACTCAGCGCCGATAACATCGCCATGGTCGAAGCGGCGCGATCGGTTGGCGCCAGCGCCAAGTTTACAGGATCCGGCGGCGCCATTGTGGGCGTCTACGCGGACGAGGCCATGTTCCAGCGCCTGGTAAAGGTGCTTGAAAAAATCAATGTCAAGGTTTTGAAACCTGATTTTTCACCCACCCGGGAGGATGTCCATGATTCGTAAAGCCGTTATTCCCGCCGCCGGTTTCGGCACCCGTTTCCTGCCGGCGGCCAAGTCCCAGCCGAAGGAAATGCTACCCATCGTGGATACGCCTGTCATCCAATGCGTGGTGGAAGAGGCGGTGGCGGCAGGTATTACGGATATCCTCATGATCATCGGCAAAGGCAAGCGCGCGATTGAGGAGCATTTTGACCGCAACTTTGAGCTGGAATCGGAGCTGGACGCCAAGGGCAAATCCACCGAGCGCGAACTCTTGCGGCACATTTCCGACATGGCCAACGTGCATTTTGTGTGGCAGAAACAGCTGAACGGGCTCGGCGATGCCGTGGCTTGTGCCCGATGCCACGTTGGGGATGAACCGTTTGCGCTTCTATTGGGCGACACCCTGTTGGAATCGGCGTCCACCGTTACCAGCCAGTTGATGGATGTGTTTGACCGGTACCAGGAATCCGTGGTGGCCCTTGAGGAAGTGGAGCGTGCCAAGGTCAGCCGCTATGGCATCATGGCGGGCAGTGCAATTTCGAAGAACTTATACCTTATCTCGGATTTTGTTGAAAAACCGGATATAGACGAAGCGCCATCCAACCTGGCCATTGCCGGCCGCTATATTCTCACACCGGATATTTTCGATTGTATCAGCCGCCTGAAGCCCGGTAAAAACAATGAACTTCAATTAACCGATGCTTTGCGCCTGATGGTTAAAACCCGCGCCGTCTATGGTCTGCGGTTTGATGGGGTCCGTTACGATATCGGAAACAAGCTGGACTTTATCAAAACCAACATCATTTTCGGCCTCAAGCGCGATGACATGCGCGCGGACCTGTTGGATTTCCTGCGGGCGATTATGGAAAACGCAAAATGAAGAATGCCGGGAAATAGGCCGCTATGGCTGTAAAAAATAGCGGGGCGGTCTGCGGCCTAATTTGACATTCTGGTAAAACACCGGTGAAAACCGCATGCCGCCCATGGCATACTGAATATCCGTATAATTACATCGTTACAAGGAATTATCACAATGGCAAACGCGCGTATCCTGATTGTGGAAGATGAAATCATCGTGGCCAAGGATATCCAGAACAGCCTGACTGGTCTGGGTTACACGGTGGCAGGCGTGGCGGACTCCGGCGCGGAAGCGGTGGAGCGCGCCGGCGTTTTGAAGCCCGATTTGATTCTCATGGATGTCATGCTTAAGGGAGCCATGGATGGCATCGAGGCGGCCGAGCGCATCCGACGGAAGCATTCCGTTCCCATAATTTATCTTACGGCCTATACGGATGATGACACCCTGCGGCGTGCCAAGGCAACCGAGGCATTCGGATATCTGCTGAAACCATTTGAAGATCGCGAACTGCGCACGACGATTGAAATGGCGCTCTACAAGCATACTATGGAGCGCAAACTGTGCGAAAGTCGGGAATGGATGGAAACCACCCTGCGCTGTATTAGTGACGCTGTCATTGCCACTAATGCTGTCGGATGCATTCAGTTCATGAACACAAAAGCTGAAACCCTGACTGGTTGGAAGTCGGCGGATGCCATCGGTCGCAAGCTGACCGATGTTTTTTGTCTGATGAAGGCCAACGCGACGGCTGACTATGAAAACAATTTAACCGCAATCCTGGAAAATGGCGCCGTGTTGCACGCGGATACGGATGCCAGCCTGATTTCCAAGGATGGCCGGCAGATACCCATTGATCACAGCACGGCGCCTATCCGCGACGAACACGGAGCCGTTCTCGGCGTGGTGGCCAGTTTTCGGGACATTACGGAGCAGAAGAACGCCAAAACCCGCGAATGCCAGCTTCAGGATCGTCTCTTCCGCTCGCAACGCATGGAATCGCTGGGGAGTTTGGCCGGGGGGGTCGCACACAATTTGAACAATATCCTGGGACCGATGGTCAATTATCCCGATCTGATCATCAAAAACTTGCCCGCCGACAGCGCTTTGCGCCAGGATCTGGAAATTATCCGGAATTCCGCTTGCAAGGCAGTGGATATAATCCGTGACCTGCTCACGCTCGGACGGATCGGGCATTTCCCCATGGAGCCGCTTGTCCTGAACCGGATTATCGAACTGGTTGTGCATTCAAGCGTTTATATTAAACTACAACAGGACGCGCCGCTGGTGGTCGTTGACCTGCAATGGGATGCCGACCAGCCGGCAATCCAGGGATCCGCGGACCTTTTGCAGAAATTGGTTGAAAATCTGCTGATCCATGCATTTGATGCCATGCCGCAGGGCGGCCGTCTGACTTTGGCAACTACCGTGGAACAGGTACACGCGCCGGTGGCCGGCTACGAATTGATTAACCCGGACACATACGTGGTCCTGCATGTCATGAACACGGGGCCGGTTATCACGGAACAGGAATTGAACCGGATGTTTGAACCGTTTTATACCGGTGATAAAACCCGTCTGCAAAAGCGTAGCGGCTTGGAGCTTGCCATCGTGTATGCGGTTCTTAAAGAACATAATGGATTCATTGACGTGCGTGCGCTCCCCGGTAATAAAGGATCGGATTTTGTCATTTATTTTCCAGTTTCGGGCGTCCTGCCGGAAATTCGTGAGTCGTTTGCCCCTTCCGATTTCCGCGGCAACGAAACCGTGCTGGTTGTGGATGATGACGAAAACCAACGCCATATTGTTGCACGCTGGTTACGCACGGGCGGCTATAAGGTGTTGACCGCCCATAACGGCCAGACCGCCATTGAACTGCTTGATTCCACGACACGGGAACAGGGGCCGGCCATTGACCTGGTTCTCCTGGACATGATTATGGCGGATGATTTTGATGGGTTGGATACTTATAAGAAAATGCTGGAATTCAATCCGCGCCAGAAAGCGATTATGGTCAGCGGCTTCGCCGCGACCGACCGGATCAAGGAGGCACTGAAGCTGGGGGTGGGACAATATATTCAGAAGCCTTATGATTTCGACGACCTGGGCCGTGCTGTTCGTCGCGAACTGGACAAGAACTGAAGAATGGTCGCTTGAAGCATGGTTGATGGTCATTAGCATCCCATGGGATGCTTGGGCTGAAGGCTGTGGACCGTTGACTGTAGGAAAACAAACGGAAAAAGCGTGATATTTTAGACAATTACCAAATTTACAGTTCCGGTTTGGCCCATACGCATTATGCTTGTTCGGACCAACAGTCCACGGTCTTCCGCCGTAGGCGGATCCGCCTCAGGCGGAAAAGTCCACAGTCCTCGGCGTCCCTGTGGGACGCCAGTGGTTAAAACCATCCTGTTATCCTGTCAAATTTCTTATGCAGATAGCTAAATAGTTGCCTCCCGTCAACCATTTCTTCGCCTACCAGCGACCATTATCCATTGACCATTTCCTTGGGGTGCTCCGCGGTCACGGTAATGGCGATCCCGCCGCGCGGATTAAAGCGGCCCGTCACGCGCAGTCGCCGCGGCCGGCAGATGCTGACGAGGTCATCCATGATGCGGTTGACCACTGCCTCGTGAAAGGCCCCGTGGTTACGGAAGGAAAAAAGATAAAGCTTCAATGACTTGCTTTCGATGCACACGCGCTCGGGAATATAATCAATCGTGATGTTGCCGAAATCGGGCTGGCCTGTGATCGGGCAAAGTGCGGTAAATTCCGGACACTCAAAATGAATCCAGTAATCCCGGCGAGGATAGGCGTTGCGGAACGTTTCCAGTCGGGCCTTGGCAGGCGAACGGGGGATGGGCGCGCGACTGTGCCGCAGGAGTGTCAGCCCGGGATGCGGTTTTTTGTTTAGCCGTGGAGCAGGGTGTGTTTTCATGGTTGCCATAGTATGGCATGTTTGCGCAGGATTCAACACCAATTCCGCCTGCCGAATTCCGCCTGCCGACTGCGGCCGGACACGCGCATCGGGAAGTTGCACTTCCGTATTCATCCCTGAAATTCCGCCTAAAATTATTTTCAAAACAGGCAAAAATATCATTGACGGCCGGAAGCTGTTTGATATACTGTTTTTTAATTGTATTTTGATGTAAACGGATGGTTCTAATCTGCGTTTTACCGTGCCATTGGCAGAAACGCGCAAGGCGGAGTTAATTGCCCTAATATAAAGGGCCTGTTGATTATGCGCAAATCATCCTGGATGTTAGTGATCACGATGACAGCCGCCGTGTTTGCCGTCAATGGCGGCGCGTTTGCGGGGACCACGAACACGCTCCCGTATTCAGACAACTTTGAAAACTACGCCAACGGCACGCCCCTGATTAACGGCACGAACGGATGGTACGGTGATTCCAGCGCCATTGTGGTGCAGAACCATACCGTCCGCACGGGAACAAATGCCGCCGTCATTCCGAATGGCTGTGTGCTTTCCAACCGGTTTCAAAGCAGTTCTTCCACCAATGTCTGGATTCAGATGGATCTGCGGCCCGGCCTCTTGGATGTGACAAACAGCATGTGGGTGGATACAAACCAGGCGGGATTGTTTTTTGTAAACAGCAACGGCAATTTTGTGGTGCATCACGGATCGGTAACCAATCCCTACGACTCAACAAACTGGGTGGTGCTGACGAATGTCGGGATAGGAACAAGCGGGACAAACTGGGTCCGGATCAACATTTACGAAAAATATACGCAGACCAATTGGGATTTGTATGCGGACGGCGTCCTGGTGACTAATAATATTGGATTCGTCAACACGAGCCTGACAAATTTCTGGGGATTTAATGTTGATAACGGCACAATGACAAGTTACATGGATAATGTTTCCGTGTCGGCCGTCAATACGAATCAGTATCCGTTGATTGTGATACCGCCCACGCCGTCGGTGCGGAATTTCTTCGTGGATGAGACGCCGTCGGTGCAAACGGTTAAGTTATGTAATATATGGTCGGGTCCGATTGGTTTCGAGATCACCACAAATCAGGCGTGGATTTCAGCCTCGCCGATAAATGGTAGCGTGGATCCCGGGACTACGAATGATGTCACATTGACGTTCGCATCCACGACATCATGGCAGGGCGGCATCAGCAATGCGATCGTGACGGTGGTGGCAACCAACGGAACGGACCGTTGGGGCACCCAAACAGTGGCCGTGGTCTTGAATATCATGGATCTGCGGGTATCGCCGTCGCTCGTCAGCAATACGGTGGTAGCGGGCGCAACACCAACCAATCGGGATTTTGGCATCATTAATGCGGGGGGAGGCTCTTTTTCTTATATTGCGACGATAACCAATGACTGGCTGAGTTTTTCAGGCCTATCGGCAACAAACGGAACAGTCAGCGCATTCAGCACGAACACGCTGACATTAACTTACTCCAATACGGCCTGGTGGACGCCGGGCGTGACGAGTAACACCACAATTACAATTGTTTCCACCGACAGCGGCGGGGCAACGCTGACGTTGAATGTGGCGTTGACCCCGAGCATGACGCTCCAAACAGTGCCCGCCCAGTTGGCAAATGTGGTCATGCAAGGCGAGACGGCGAGCACAAATTTCCAGGTATGGTCAACCAACCAGGGAATTGCGAATTATGCCGTTGGAACAAGCCATGCCTGGCTGGTAGTCAGTCCGTCGGCCGGCAGTTTGACGGGGGACGTATATGGGGTAACCAATACGATCGCGGTCACCTACACGAATACTACGGCACTGACGGTAGGCGCGCATTACGGTATGATTACGATCAGCGGGACGGGATGTCCGAGTGTGCCAATAAACGTGACTTTAACCGTGCAAGCGCCGCCGATGCTGAGCGTCAGTCCCACGCTGGTGACCAACACGGTGATGGCCGGACAGGATCTGGATGGGCAGACGTTACAAATCTGGAACGGGAGCACGAATTATGGGATTGGCTATCGGGTTACGACAAACGTGGCGTGGCTGTATGCGCAGGTGACCAACAACTATTTGGCGCCGCTGACAACGAACACTTTGGCGATAACGGTTGGTTCATTGACGTCAGCCGGTGATGTCCCGTCCAATTATACCGGTGCGATTACCATAACGGCGACAAACCGGGCCGATGGTTCACCGGTCACCATTCCGGTTACCGTAAGAGTGAACCCAAAACCGCGTCTGGCTTTTAACCCCACCAATTTATCGCAAACGATATTGCAGGGCAAGGATGCGGTGAGCCAGGGGTTTGATATTTGGAATTCAAATGGATATTATACGTTGGAATATACGATTTCCAAGGGCGTAACACCGTGGCTGATGCTTACGCCGGTAAGCGGCACCAGCACGGGACAGCATCAGCGCATCGAAGTGCAATACAGCACGGCGAACCTGCCGGCAGGACGAACGAATGCGACGATAACCGTTGTGGGCTGGGCGTGGGATGGTGTGCACGCAAAGAGCATCGTTGAGACCCAAACAATTGATGTGGCGCTTTCAGTAACGCCTTTTGCAACTTTGACGACAGATGCAGAATCGGAGTACGCATATACTGTGCGCAAGGGATCCACGCCTCCGGATACGGTGTTTTCGGTCTGGAACAGTGGAAATCCGCCAAATTCCATGTATTTTACGGTTAGTCCTTCCGCGAGCTGGTTGAGTGTGACACCGTCATCGGGAACAAGCACGGGCAACTTGGCGGAACTTCGCGTACAGGCAGATGCCGCCGATATGAAGCCGGGGGTGGTTTATGAAGGCACGGTGCAGATTAATGCGATTGATGCGGAATCAGGCGCCGTCGCTTACGGATCACCTTCCACGTTCACGATTGCCGTCGTCCTGCGCGAGTTCAAAGGATTTGATTTTCAGGGTGGGCTTTCGGGGGCATCGGACCTGGTATTGTATCGCGAAGCTGACGGGGCGTGGGAAATCAGGAATCTGATGAGTAACTACGCAACGACCCAGTTTCTGGGGGGTGCGGGTTATCAGGCGGTGCCCGGGGATTACACCGGCGAGGGCGTCACGTGGATGGGGGTCTATCGGCCGGCAAGCGGAAGCTGGTATGCGCAACAGGCGGGTGCGGGAAGCGCGCAAGTCCTTGAGATGAATCAATGGGCCGGAGCGGAGTATGTGGGCGTGCCGGGCGATTATGACGGGGACGGGAAAACTGATCCGGGCGTTTATCTGGAACAAAGCGGGTTATGGATGTTGCTGTTGAGTGGAAACGGCTACCAGCAGGTATCCGGAACATTTGGCGGCCCGGGATGGACGGCCTTGCTGGCGGGGGATTATGATGGCGACTGTCTGGTGGATCCGGGGGTGTATAATCGCGCGTCAGGATTATGGGTGTTGCTGTTATCAAGCGCCAGACCTGTTTATTCCGATGTGGTGTCGGGAACATTCGGCGGAAGCGGATTTGTCACCGTGCCGACGGACTACGACGGCGACAGCATAACGGACCCGGCAATTTATGAGACGGAAACCGGATACTGGTCCATATTACTGTCTGACACTTCAAGTTTCGCGACTTATCAATTTGGCGGCACGGCGATGTCGTCAACATTGGTGCCGGCGCCCGGAAATTATGACGGGGCAGGGGGTGCCGACCTTGGGTTATATGATACAACCACATGGTGCTGGTATATCATGACGCTTGACGGTGTGCCGCTGGCATGGGGTTATCCCATGGGACGCCTGGGTTGTTTCCCGGTTTTGCCTTAAATCAGATTGCGGGCGTTAGGCCGCGTTGAACGGAATATTTTTTATGCCCAAAGCATCCATTACGTCAGCAATCATGGCGGCAACCATCGTGTTTGCCGTAATCGGCGGCGTGTTCGCGGGAACCACGAACACGATCCCGTATTCAGACAACTTTGAAAACTACGCCAACGGCACGCCCCTGATTGACGGCACGAATGGATGGTATGGTGATTCCAGCGCCATCATTGTGCAAACCAATACGGTTCGTGCAGGAACAAATGCCGCCATGATTCCGGAGGAATGCACGCTCTCCAACCGGTTCGAGAGCACTGTTCCCACCAACGTCTGGATCCAGATGGATCTGCGGCCCTGCCTGTATGATCTGACCAACCACCCGATGGTTGATACTAACGTGGCGGTGATGTTCTACATCAACACCAGCGGCAACTTCGTCGTGCATAATGGGCCGGCAACTAATCCATCCCCAACCAATTCACAGAGCTGGGTGATGGTGCCAAGCTTCGCAATTGCCACGAACGTTCCAACCTGGGTGCGGATCAATATTTACGAAGATTTTGCGAATACAAACTGGTCGCTGTATGCGGACGGCGTCCTGGTTACCAACAATATCGGGTTTATCAACATAAATCTGACGAATTTTGTGGGATTTGATGTTTATAACGGCGCCACGACAAGTTACCTGGACAATGTTTCCGTGACGGTGCCCGCGACGAATACCCAGCCGCCGCTGGTCGTGGTTCCATCGGCACTGTCGCAAAGTTTGTATGCACACACGCTTGAAAGCGTATATCCGCTCGTTCAAACGGTGAAGGTAATAAACGTGTGGTCAGAGGATATCGGGTTCCGGGTGGCAACGAATCAGGATTGGGTTACAACCACGGTGGTGAATGCGGCGGGCGATGTGTCGCCAACGGCGGTGGTGCCGCACAACAGCACCAACTATCTGAAGTTGACGTTTGCGGATGTTCAGGGATGGGGGGCCGGGGTGAGCAACGCGACGATAATGGTAGTGGCCACGAACGACACCCCCGCAGAATGGGGAACGCAGACCGTCCAGGTGGCGCTAAACATGATCGCACTTTCCAATGTCCTTAATGTAACGCCGACCCAGTTCAGCAACAGCGTGTGGAAGGGGGCGACGCCGACGAACCGGACGTTTGTGGTGCGGAATTTATATGACATGAATGATAGTTTCGATTACAGGGTAACGACGGGCGCATCCTGGATCGCAAGTTCATTGAGCGCGGGAACGTTGGGCGCGTATGCGGAGACCAATCTGACGCTGACGAATACTGAGAGCACGGCGGGGTGGGATGTGGGATTGAGTAACACCTGGGTGGATGTGGTGGCGTCGAACAACGGCGTCCTGGTGACGCAAAGAGTGGATGTGTGGGTGAACGTGGTGGATATCTCAAATGTGCTGGAGGTGACGCCGGCATCTTTTTCCAACACAGTCTGGCGCGGCGCCACGCCGACCAACCAGGCGTTTATCGTTTCAAACAAGAGCGACGCAAGTTTTGTTTATGATGTTGCCACGGGCGCCGCCTGGATCGCGTGTTCGACGACGGGCGGAACGCTCGCCGCGCAGAGCGGAATAGTGGTTACACAGACATACGGAAATACGCTGTTGTGGTCGGGATCGGGCAGTTCGTCCTGGGTGAAGGTGGCGAGCGCAGGGACAACGCAAGATGTGACGGTGACGGTGAACGTGGATGATATCTCAAATGTGTTGACGGTGACACCCATGTCTTTTGCCAACACAATCTGGATCGGGGATACGCCGACACAACAGACGTTTACCGTGAATAACGGCAGCGACGCAAGTCTGGTATATCAAGTTAGCACGACGGAAGCGTGGATCGCGTGTTCGACGACGGGCGGAACGCTCGCCGCGCAGGGCACGCACACGGTCACGAATACTTACTCTGCCACGTGGGATTGGACCGCGGGACTGAGTAATGCTACGGCAATAGTATCATCCGCCGAAGGATGCGGGGTGACGCAGTTGGTGGCGGTGGCGCTGACTGTTCAACCGGCGGCCACGAATTATTACGTGGCGACCAATGGCGGCAATGTATTTCCTTATACAAACTGGTTAGATGCGGCGAACAACCTGACCTCGGCTGTGGATAAGGCAAATTTCTACACTAACGTAGGCTCGGTTGTCTGGATTTCCAACGGGGTGTATAATCTACCGGGCGAGGTGACGCTGTCGAATGTCACGGTTCGCAGTGTGAATGGGGCCGGCAGCGTAATGCTGAACGGCGGGGGCTTCCGTGGATTTAATCTGGTTCATACCGGCGCGACGCTGAACGGTCTCACCATCACGAATTGCATCGCGGGTGATGAAACAAATGGCGGCGCGGTGTTTGTTTCGACTGGTTTGGTCGTGAACTGCCGCCTGTTGAATAACGCGGCGACCAATGGCGGCGGCGCGGCCGTGGGTGCCGGCGGTGTGGTGCGCAATTGCTTGATTTGGGGCAACACGGCGACCAATGGCGGCGGTGTTTATTACGACATGGCCGGCATGATCGGCGGCTCCAATGGAATAGTGGAAAGCTGTACGATTGCGAGTAATTACGCCGTCCAATCCGGCGGCGGATTATACACCAGCACGAACATGACAGGCTTGTGTGTTAATGCCGTGGTGTATCAGAATTCAGCGGGAGGGGCATACTCAAACTGGGGCACGGCCGGCAATGCGATCATGATTTTCAGCAACGCTTGCATGGCGCCAACCAACGGCGCCTATGGACTTAACAACATCACCAATGCCCCGCTTTTCGCCAATGTCATCACCGGCAATTGCCGGCTGTCCCAGGGGTCGCCCTGCATTAATACCGGTACTAATCAGGCCTGGATGACCAATGCCGTGGACTTGGACGGCAATCCCAGGATCGTTGGACTCAGCGTTGATATGGGTGCATATGAAACCCCGCTGAGTTGGATAATCACCCCCAGCGCCTTAACCAACCAAGTCATGATCGGACTGCTCCCAACGAACCAGAGTTTCGTCATCTCTAATCAGGGCGCGGATACATTGTATTTCACGGTGACTAATACCGAATGGTTGTCGGACACCTCAACCAACGGGGCGCTGGAGCCCTACAGCAACAGTGCAATTGCCGTGCATTTCGCAAGCTCGATTACCAATTGGCCGGGAAGCGCCAGCAATTCCACGATAACGGTGGTGGTCACAAACAGTCTTTCAACTATGTATCCGGCCCAGACGGGGACGGTGACGGTAACCATGAATGTCATGGACCTGCAAGTGGCGCCGACCAATCTGGTGCTGACGAACGGCTTCATGTATAGCAATAGTTTAGCCATTTCTTCACAAACATTTTCGGTCTGGAACGCAGGGAGCGGGACGTTTAGCTATGTGGCTCAACAGCAGGGAGATACGACAAACTGGCTGAGTCTGAGCACCAATGCCGGCGTGGCGGGTTCGAATACCATTACGGTGCAATATGCAACGAACATGTCGCCGGGAATTTACACGGAAACTGTTAATGTCGCCAGTTCCGAGGGTGGGGGTGCAACGGATTGTGTAAGTGTGGCGGCCACAATTGTGGCGCGCCCGGTGCTTGGATTGACGCCATCCTGTGTGACACAAACAATGGCCAGGGGCGCTTATCCGATAACCAATCATTTTTCAATCTGGAATGGGAGCACATCGCCGGTAGTGCCGATGGCTTACACATTGACAATCTCGAATGGATCACCGGAACTGATCCAGAGTCTGCTGGATTCCGGTGCGGGCGTGAGTTCGGGCCAGATGAATTCAGTGATGATTAATTATATGGATATTTCTGATGCGACGGCAGGGGTCTACACCGCCTGGGTGCAGATAGCGGCTTGGGATGCGGGAAGCACTTACGCCCCGACAGGAACAGTGCAATTAAGCACAACGGTGGTAGTGCAGGTGACCGTGACGGCACTGGATGCGCCCACGGGGGTGACTGCGAGTGACGGCACATTCACCAACCAGGTGGTGGTTGACTGGAATCCCGTGGCAAATGCATACAATTATATCATATATCGCTCCACAACCTTTGACTCGTCAATGGCCGAACCGATCGGCGGATCTGTTGGAACGAGTTTCAATGATCTGACCGGGATGGCTGGCATGCGGTATTATTACTGGGTGAGTTCGGTCAACAGTGATGGGGGCGAAGGGGCGAAGAGCACCAACCGGGAAACCGGCTATCGTGCATTATCGGCGCCGGGCGGCATTTTTGCGACAGATGGTGCCTACACAAACAAGGTGCGCGTAACCTGGCCGCTGGTGGATGGCGCCACTGGATATCAGTTGTATCGCGGGGTTGCCGGAGATACACTGGCGCCGATTTATTTTACGGCGGACGGGGTATTTAATGATGTGTCCGTGTTGGGCGGTGTGCATTACGAGTATAAAGTAATGGCGACCAACGGTGTGTTTGGGAGCGCGCTGAGCGTAGGAGATACGGGCTATGCCTTCGGATCACCCGGGGGATTAACCGCCAGCGATGGAACATACGTGGGAAAGGTGCGGGTAACGTGGCATGCCGTGGAATCAGCCTTGGAATACGAGGTGTGGCGCAGTGCGCGCGCTGTATTGCCGCTAACACCGGGCGGGGCGGCAGTTAAGCTGACCACGGTGCTTGCCCCCATGTATGATGATACAAGCGTTTCAGCGGGGACAATGTATTATTACTGGGTGCGCGCTAATAGTCTGGCGGACGGTTGGACGAACGGATGCTGGTCGGAGATGGATCGCGGGTATGGGGCGTCGTCCGGGGTGGACCTATGGGTTAAAGACTTGGTGGTATTACCGGTGCAGGTGGGGTTGAGCGGTTCGCCGGTAATCGTATCGTTCCGGATGGGCAATAGCGGGGGAACAAATATGGCGGGCGCGAATGGGACTGTGGGCATGGAGTTTTTTGCGTCCACAAACCAAGTCCTTGGTGCTGGCAGTGAAATTTTAATCGGCAAGGTGGTGAGCGAAATAACACTGGGAGTTGGACAGGACATGGTGATAAAAGTGGCCGGCAGTCAGTTGGTGGCGCCGGCGACTGAGGGGGACTATTACATTTTCGTGCGGGTATTGCCGGAGTTTCCGTCGTTGCTGGCAGATACAAACCCGGATGACAATGTGGCGATGCGCAACGGCAGTGTTCGGGTGCGTTCAAGCGGGGCTTTGAATTACCAGGCCTTCAATGACTATGATGGCGATGGGATGTCGGATCTGGGGGTCTATCGGGGCATGGAATGGAGTATCCGGTCGGTGGATGAGCGTGTGCTGGTCTCCAAGTTCAATGTTTTTAGCGGCGCCGGCCGGCCGGTATTGGGTGACCTGGATGGTGACCGGCAATCGGATCCGATGGTGCATGACAGCGCAAGCGGGATATGGCAGGTTTTGTTGTCGGGGAGCGGCTATAAGTGGGTGAGCGGGGTTTTTGGTATTTCCGGATATCGCGGACTGGTGGCAGATTATGAAGGGCTTGGGCATGGGGATGCATCGGTATTTCATGAAGGTAATGGCCGTTGGTGTGTTTTAACAAAGGATGGCGGATTGACGGAATGGAATTGGGGCGAGGCTGGATATGTGCCGGTGATAGGCGATTATGACGGTGATGGGCGCTGGGATATGGCCGTGTATCAGGAGGCGACGGGATTATGGTACATCCGGACGCTGAACGGACAATTACTGGTATCAGGCGCGCCGTTTGGATGGCCGGGATGTAGTCCCGTAGCCGGTGATTATGATGGCGATGGGTGCTGGGATGTAGCCATCTACGCGCGGGCAACCGGAAAGTGGTATATTGTTGCATTGGATGGCCGGGTCCTGGGATGGGAAATTGCGTGGGGCGATTTGGGGTTTGAACCCGTCATGGGAGATTACGACGGGGACGGCAAATGGGACCTGGGCGTGTATCATGAGACAACGGGATTGTGGTATATCCGGACGTTGGACGGAAACATCCTGGCGTGGGCCAGTCAATGGGGCGGTCCCGGCTATCGGCCGATTGGAAACTGATTGGAATTTTTTAATGGATAAACAAACGGTTCTCGGCATTATTGACAAGTTGCTTGTTATCCAGGAGCGAGATTGCCGTATCGCGCGGTGCCAGCAGGAACTGAACGATATTCCAAACCGGAAACAGAACATTGCAACCAATTTGAATCAGCATAAGACGGCATTGGAAAATGCCAAAACAACGATTAAAACGCGGTTGGTGGCCGTCAAGCAGAGCGAAGTCGAAATCGAATCCCTCCGTCAACAAATCGCCAAATTCCGCGAACAGCAGTTTCAAATCAAGTCCAACGAGGAGTTCAAGGTCTTAAATCGAGAAATTGACGTTCTGCAGGAAAATATCCGGGGACTGGAAGATCGCGCAATCGAGCTTATGGAAACAGTCGAACAGGCCCAGCGCGAAGAGCGTGGCTTGAAAGATGAATTGGCCAAAGCGGAAGGCGTTATGCACGGCGATTTTCAGCAGTTGGATGAGCGCCTGAAAAATCTGGAAGCCGAAGTGCAACAGCTCCAGCTGGATCGTCAAGGCTTGGCCGCCGGTATCCCCGAAGACTGGCTCACCCGCTATAACCGCGTTATGGAAAATCGCAAGGATGTGGCGTTGGTTAGCGTGGAAAAAAAATCATGCGGCGGATGCCACATGAAACTGCCGCCCCATGTCCTCCAGGACATTAAGCGGGCTGATTCCATCATTATCTGCTCGTTCTGTGGCCGCCTCTTGTATTGGCACGCGTAATCGTATACCGTATTCCCGGGTCTTGGGTGGTCAGGCGGATGGTCGCTCGGTGCCGCTTTCCCCGGTTCAGTTCTGACCGATGTCAGGACAATCGGAACGGCGCGTCCCGGGAGGAAAGTCCGGACTCCGCAGGGTAGGGTGTCCTGGTGTAATGCTGGGAGGTCTTTCGATTAATCGAAAGAAACGGATAGTGCCACAGAAACAAACCGCCCCGTGCAGCGTTGGCTTGCCACGGGGTAAGGGTGAAACGGCGGTGTAAGAGACCACCGCTCCGGACCGCAAGGTCTTGAGGCAAGGCAAACCCCGCCTGGAGCAAGATCAAATATGATACTGGCAAGGCGACCCGCCTTTATCCGGCAAATGCCGGATCAGTATCGGGTTGATCGCAATAAGTCCCGTCCGGCGAATGCCGGACAGGCAAGATAAATGACCATCGTGCCGGTTTGGCTCGTTCCCTCCGTCGCCAAGGCTATGGCGGGCAGGCCTGCCGGCATACAAAATCCGGCTTATAGCCTGGCCGCCTGAGATCCATTCTTAAAGAACGAAGGCGTTCTAAGTTCTTCGTTCTTGGTTCCTCGTGAATTGCAACCAAGAACAAAGAACGAAGAACAAGGAACTGATTCTCGTGGATTTTTCAACCATAAATCCGTTGTTCCAACGCCTGAGTCCGGTGTTCGTCGCCGCGGCCCTGGCGGCAGGCGGTTTATTTATTTACCAGAATCTTCAGCTTCCCGATCTTCCAAATAATCAGGCGCAGATTATTGCGCCACCGACTTGGCCGCCGATTGACGCGCAAACGCTCCGTTTTGACGGCAACACGTTTAAAAAACAGGCAGGCGAACAGGCCGCCGCCAATTTGGGACCGCTGGCACAGCGATTCCGCTTGGCAGGCACGTTTTTTGCCGCCAGCAGTTATCAACAGTCCCGCAAGGCCATCATTGATGATATTCGGCAAAAGACCCAGTGCCTGGTAGGCGAGGGCGATAATCTTGATCAGAATATTATGGTGGTTACCATATTCAGGGATCGTGTTGTTTTACGGGACAGCAATCCTGGCTTGGCAGAAAGCCGGGATGAGCAGTTATGGCTCAGTTTCGCCGGGGGTAATAAGCCGGCCACATCCGCCAACCGTTCGGAAACCGATTCTGCCCAGGGCCAGGCCGACGCAACCCTCGTTCGATTCGGTAAAAGGACTGGGGAACGGCGCTGGATGCTGGAACGCAATGCCGTGCTACGGTACTATCAGGAATTGCTCAATAATCCCGACCGGCTGGCTAAGGTTTTTGAATCCTTGAAGCCGGTTTATCAGGCCGGTAAGATTGCCGGATATACGCTGGATATTGAGGGCGAAGGCGAAGTTTTTCGCGCATTCGGGCTAAAACAGGGCGATGTCATCCGGCAGGTCAATTCCATGCCCATGATCAGCCAGTCGCGGGCGGAATATTTCATCAATGAATTTGTCAAAAATCGCGTCAATGGCTTTGTCATTGATATCGAGCGTGAAACAAAGCCGGAGAAAATGATTTATTTAGTCCGATAAAATTTTAGGAGAATTTCAAGCGTCACCGCACAGCGCGGTGCAAGCCCCTCAAAAAACGGTAAATCCCGCTTGTGGCACGAACCGCCGCCAAAGAACAGAAACAACCACAACTTGTGCCTGATTATATATATTAGTAGACATAAGATATATTATGCGACGTGATTATAGACCAGGATTTGCCTTGTTAGGAACGTTGGAAATACCGGCTAAACGCTGGTTTAACCACCGTGCAATTCTGACGGTAGCGCACCATGTCGAAGGCTGACTAAAAATTATACATCGCGCTGGCGCTCAAAGTGGGCTGGTCGAAGAAGTATTGGAGCTGGCCGCCAATAGATAGATTGTGCGACGCAAACACCTCGGCGCCAGCCGCAATACCTATATTGTGCACTTCGCTGAAATCATAGCTTCGCATCGCTGTTTCCCGCTTGCCGTCCACCTTGGAGAAGGCCGGTCCCACATATAATAACAAGCTATACGGATATGCATCAATATCATCCATTTGCCTCACAAAAACCTCATAATTGAACGTCACGGACGCATAAATATCTTGCCATTTTAGTTTCGTTGTTCCCGTATCGCCTGACTGATATTGCGAATATTCACCCATGGCGCGAAGACTGCATCGCCCCGCCAACCACGACGGGTCATCAAGGTCAAAGTGCCAGATTTTAAGGCTTAATCCGGCCGACCATTTAATCTTGGCACTGCCAAACGTGTCATATTCTGTGGTTTTTGCCTGGCATCCGCCCAATGTGCCGAAAACCGTCAACCACTGTAAAAAATCGTAGCCCGCATACCCGTAATAATTACGGGCCTCCAGTTTCGTTTTCCCGCCATCGTCGTATTGCAAGTCGCGTTTCAGCGCCTCGAACACGCCGCCAATGCTGAGGTTATCGAGACTTTGCTGGGTAAATATCGTGTCGCGGGAATCTGAGCTGGACAGCGTAGCCGCCACAACCGGCAGACAGCCAAGCATCCAGACAGTGACAATCACAACAAATATTGATTTTGGCGCCATGGTAAAATCCTCACTATTACTGCGATTTAAGCGCTCTCCCCCTACCCAACTGTGGTTATGCCCAAAATGTGGCATAAAGATATCAGCATTACAAATCAAAAAGGCAGTGCCACAGAAAAGAACATTAATTTATCATATTCAGTAGCATCCCATAGGATGCTTTGGCTGAGGGCTGTGGGCTATTGACTGTGGGAAAACCCCAATAAAACCGAGGGCTATGAAGGACCATTATCAAAACCGCAGTTCCGGTTTTTCCCATCTGTGTTTATTCTGTTCC
>JBDRJR010000051.1:0-60966 GCA_043814705.1 Verrucomicrobiota bacterium
GGGTCGGAACAGAATAAACACAGATGGGAAAAACCGGAACTGCGGTTTTGATAATGGTCCTTCATAGCCCTCGGTTTTATTGGGGTTTTCCCACAGTCAATAGCCCACAGCCCTCAGCCCAAGCATCCTATGGGATGCTAATGTTTCATAAACTATAGTTTCGGTTTTTCGCCAATGTGTTTGATTGATTCCGACCCACAACCTACGGCCCAAACTGCTACAGTCTCGGCGCACCTATGGGACACCAATGATTTCATTGTATTCCCGCACATCCTCTTCGGACCATTTGCGGATGGCGAAACCGGCATGCAGCAGGACATAATCGCCGATTTGCGGGTCCTTGATAAACGACACCACCGCCGTCCGGCGCACGCCGTCCATCTCGACGACGGCCTCCTCGCCGTTAATTGCGATGATTTTTGCTGGAACTGCTAAACACATTTTTGAATTTTCGATTTTCGATTGCCGATTGCCGACTTATCCGCCGGAACGGTATTGCGCGAAAATGTTGCTTGCTTTCTTACAAATTACCATTCATCCGTCTTTTGTCTTCTCCGGTCCGGCGTCTGTCGTCCGTCCTCTGTCCTCCCTCCGCCTTCAGTCTACAGCCTACAGTCTACTTTATTCTTCATTCTGCATTCTGCATTCTGCATTCTGCATTTTCTTAAGCGCCACCGCCGCCTGGCCGAGTGCAATCCCGCCGTCATTAGGCGGCACAAGATGATGACTATAAACCTGGAACCCGCGCCGACGCAAATCATTTGTGATAAGCGTCAGTATCAAGTCATTCTGGAACACGCCGCCGGACAACGCCACCCGCTCCAGCCGGGATGCCGGCTCCAGCCGGGATGCCGGCTCCAGCCGGGATGCCGGCTCCAGCCGAGATGTCGGCTCCAGCCGCTCGCGATCCCGAATCCGGTTACACATCTCGCCAACCGCATCCGTTATCGTTTGGTAGAACCCGCCCGCGATGCGGCCAATAGCGACGTTTGCGCGCCGATCGGCGATAATCGCCCGGATGGCCGGGCCGAACGAAAGCTGGATCCCGTCAGTTTGAATTGCGATTTCATAGGGATATGGTGGAACTCCATCCGGCCGAGCCAGGGTTTGCAGGCGAATGGCCGCCTGGGCCTCGTAAGTAATGTTCTCCCCCAACCCGAGTAGCGCGGCCACGGCATCGAACAAGCGCCCGGCGCTGGAAGTCCAGGGAGCATTGATCCCCTGCGCAATCATTCCGGCCAACACCCTGCATTCGTTTTCAGCCAGACCGGGCAGTAAGGCCGGCAGATCACGACGGTTGTTTTCCGTCAGTTCGGCCAGCCCATAACTGAACGCCATGCGCGCGGGCTGACGAACCGCCTCATCCCCGCCCGGCATCCGATAAGATTTAAAATGACCGACCCTGCGGAATCCGGCCAAATCGGCCGCCAGGAATTCACCACCCCAGATCGTTCCGTCCAGCCCGTAGCCTGTTCCATCCAACGCCACGCCGATGACTTTTCCCGTGAGCCCGTGTTCCGCAATACAGGCGGCAATGTGCGCGTGGTGATGCTGGACGCCAATCCGGCGGACGTCTGCCAGGGCCAATGCATATCTGGTTGCCAGGTAATCCGGGTGCAAATCGTGAGCTATGATTTTCGGTTTTACCTTCAACAGGGTTAAAAAATCAGCCACGGTTTCCCGGAAAAACCGATACGCCCGGTAATCATTTAAGTCCCCGATATGCTGGGAAAGAAAAGCCTGGTCGCCGCGTGTCACGCACACTGTGTTTTTCAGTTCCGCGCCGCAAGCTAATACCATCGGCCCTTCCAGGGGAAGACGAATGGCATCGGGCACAACCCCGCGCGAGCGCCGCAGAAATAAGCTTTGCCCCGCGACAATCTTCAGCACCGAATCATCGCTCCGCCGCACGATGGCACGGTTGTGAATGAGCGCGGCATCGGCCACGGACCCCAAAATAGCGTTCAATTCCTGTTCGTCTTTGACGATCGGTTCTTCCGCCAGGTTGCCGCTGGTCATAATCAGCGGACTTATCTGCGCCAGCAAAAGGTAATGCAGGGGCGTATACGGCAGAAAGGCGCCCAGGTCATCCGTATCCGGTGATATCAGTCGTGATAAACCACCGCCCGGTTTCCGGCGCACCACGACAATGGGCGCTACGGGACCGGTCAGTTCCCGTTCCTCGTTGGCGCCGACTTCACAATACTGGCGGATCTGATCCAAACCGGCGAACATGACGGCCAGCGACTTGGCCGGCCGATGTTTGCGCGCGCGCAAACGGCCGAGCACATCGTCGTTCATGGCGTCACAGCATAAATGATAGCCCCCCACCCCTTTGACCGCGAGAATTTTTCCCGCCTTGAGAAGTTTGGCCGCTTCCTGTATTGCCTTCGCTTCGTTCGATGTTCGATGTTGGATGTTCGATGTTGAATGTTTGCTTTCGCTTTCTTCTCCTTCCCGCTCTCCGTCCTCAGCCCTCTGCCCATTCTGCATTCTGCATTCTGCATTCTGCATTTGCTTTGCAATCAGCTCCACCCTCGGCCCGCACACCGCGCAGGCGTTCGGCTGGGCATCGAACCGGCGATCAACCGGCTCTTCAAATTCCTGCTTGCAATCCGGACACATCTTAAATTCACGCATGCTGGTCCGCTCACGGTCATAGGGCAAATCGCGGATAATGGTCCAACGCGGCCCGCAATTCGTGCAGTTGATGAACGGATACCCGAACCGGCGGTCATTGGGATCAAACAGTTCCGCGCGACAGTCCGGGCAGATGGCCAGGTCCGGCGGCATCCCGGCCTGCAAATCGCCGGACCGGCAATCGCCGGACCGGCGATTGCCGGATCGGCGATTGCCGGATCGTCCGCTGGGCTTGATCTCAAAGGGCGCGTGCCGGCCGCATGCGGGAATCTCGCTGATCTGGAGCGCTTCGATCCGCGCCTGCCGGGGCGGTTCCGCCTGCAATTGAACCACAAATCGGTCCATCGCCACGGCATCCCCTTCCGCTTCAATCACCACGCCCAACGGTGTGTTGCGGACAAAACCGGAGAGACCCAGGGCCACCGCCTGGCGATAGACCGTCGGCCGGAATCCAACCCCCTGGACACGTCCCGTCACTTCAACCCGCATGCGTTTAATATTCAAGGGCATACCGTAAAATATAGTTGCACCGATTTTATAATTATGCGTTTGCCGGAATAAAATTTCAAGACTTCTTTGCTTGACCCCGGCACGGCTGAAAGGCCGGTAAAAACAGCCGGTAAAAACAGCTTGCCGTTCACGCGCAAAGCCCGTATCATGCCTGGATCGAAACGATCCGCAGTCCATTTCTCCGGAGGGATGTTATGCAATTGACGTTAAAACATAAAATCGTCTGGCTCGCCGCGCTGGCGGCCGCATTGCCGGTGCTCGTGATGTCCCTGCTTATCCTGATCCAGAAGCAGGACCTGATGACAAATATTATTAACGACATGAACCTGATCTCCAAGAGCGATACCGGCCAGATCGCGAAATTAGTTTATCGAATGTGCGCCATGGCCAACTACCGCACGGAGCGGCGTTTACGCGAACACATGGAAGCCGCGGGGGCCGAACTAAAGGCACAGGGGCCGATTGCGTTTGACACCAACCAGGTGGCCTGGGCCGCGCACAACCAATTCAACCGGCAGGCCACCAATGTGTCCCTGCCTTTGATGATGTTGGGCACCTTGGCGCTGGCGCCGAACACCGATTTCAAGGTGCCAAGCCCGGTTGTGGATGTGGTCACTAAGTTTGCGCAATGTTACTGCACCATTTTCCAGCGCATGAACGAAGAAGGCGACATGTTGCGGGTAGCCACGACGGTGCCGGGGGCTGACGGCACGCGGGCGATCGGCACGTTTATCGCACACCACAACGCCCAGGGCGAAGAGACGCCGGTGCTGGCCGCCGTGTTAAAAGGTGAAACTTACGTCGGTCGCGCCCGGGTGCTTGACCAATGGCATGCCGCCGCCTACGAACCAATCTGGGATTCCCCGGCCAAAAAGCGGGTGGTTGGCATGCTCTACGTGGGCTTCAACCTTGACAAGGTCAACCAGGAACTGCGCGAGGCCATTCTGTCAATTATCGTGGGTAAAACCGGTTATGTTTACGTGCTCGGCGGCAAGGGTGAACATCGCGGGCATTACATCATTTCCAAGGACGGCGCAAGCGATGGCACGGATATCTGGGATTCCAAAGACCCGCATGGCAATTATTTCATCCGGGCAATCATTGCCCATGGCTTGGAAACCACCAATGGTTCCATAGCCTATCAGCGTTATCCTTGGCAGAACAAGGACGAATCGGCGCCGCGCATGAAAGTGGCCGCCGCAACGTATTTTCCGGCTTGGGACTGGGTCATTGCCGCCGGCATGTATGAAGATGACTACCACGGCGTGCTGGATCAGCTTGATGCCGCCGTGGATCGTCTCCTGCTGGTCGGCCCCCTGGGCGGCCTCATCGTCCTGTTGCTGGCGATCGGACTGGCTGTGTTGATCGGCACGGCCATCGCCAAACCAATCAATAAAATTATTGCCGTGGCCAAGGTTATTGCCGAAGGCAACCTGGCCGAAGCCGGCCACACCATCGCGGCCATGCAATCGGCCATGCAGCAAAAAACGAAGGATGAACCTTCCCGGTTGTTTGACGCCGTCTGCCTCATGACCAAGCGCCTGACTTCGCTGGTTGGCCAGGTTCAACGGTCGAGCGTGCAATTGGTGTCCACCGCCACGGAAATTGCCGCCGCCGCCCGCCAGCAAGAAGCCTCCGTGACGGAATTCGGCGCATCCACCACGGAAGTTACGGCCGCCGTCAAGGAAATCTCGGCCACCTCGCAGGAACTGGTCCGGACTATGCAGGATGTCAAGACCGTATCCGCCGAAACGGAAGGCCTGGCCGATACCGGCCGCACCGGGCTGACCGGCATGGAAGTTTCCATGCGCCAGCTCGCCGAGGCGACTGCCGCCATTTCCGCGCGCCTGGCGGTGATTAACGAGAAGGCCAACGCCATCAACAGCATGGTAACCACGATCACCAAGGTGGCCGATCAGACCAACCTGTTGTCGCTCAACGCCGCCATTGAGGCGGAAAAGGCCGGCGAATATGGACTCGGATTCTCGGTTGTGGCGCGCGAAATCCGGCGCCTGGCTGACCAGACCGCAGTCGCTTCGCTGGAAATTGATCAGACCGTCCGCGAAATGCAGACTTCCGTGACCGCCGGGGTCATGGAAATGGACAAGTTCACCGGCGAAGTCACGCAGGGGGTTCACGCGGTCAGCGAGATCGGCGTGCAGATGGGCCGGATCATCGAACAGGTCAAGGTGCTGACCCCGCGGTTTGAATCGGTCAATGAAGGCATGCAAGCGCAATCATCGGGGGCGCGCCAAATCAGCGAAGCCATGACCCAGTTAAGCGAAGGCGCGCACCAAACCAGGGAATCACTCCGCCAGTTTAACGAGGCCACGGAGCAATTGAAGGAAGCCGCCCGCGGCCTCCAGCAGGAAGCGGCCCAGTTTAAAGTGTAACTAAGAGTATGGGGGTATGGGTGTTTGGGTGTATCGGGGTACAAATATTTTTCCGTTACTCCCATACCCCACTACGCTCAAACTCCCATACGAAAACGCAAGCAGGGATACGGCCATGAAAACCATCAGCGTGCGGACCAAGATTGTCGTCCCGACCATCCTGTTGTTCATCCTCAGCCTGGGCGCCTCAACATGGCTGACCTATCGTGTGTCGCGCGATGCCATGGAACAGGCCGCCGTGGATTCCATGAATCGGATGGCCGATTCCACGATCAAAAGCATTTCAGCCTGGATCGGCGAACGCCAACGCGACTTGCTGTTGTGGAGCGACGTAGCGTTATGCAAGAACATCGTTGGCGCGGCCGCACCCACTCCCAATATGGTTTCCGATGGCATGGAACTGCTCAAACGATTCAACCTTAATGCCCCCTATTATGAAACACTCGTGCTCGTGGACCGGCAGGGCAATGCCATCTGCTCGACCGCCCCGCAGGACGCCCAGACGTTCAACGTCGCCGAGCGTGATTATTTTCAACAGGCCATGCTCGGCGCAGTTGCCGTCTCTGAAGTCATTCGCAGTAAGGTTTCCGACAATCCGGTAATTGTTGTGGCCGTGCCCGTGCTGGTCGGCAAGAAGCCCTGCGGCGTACTCCTGGGCGCATTGGACTTGAAATCATTCACGGACAAGTTTGTAAAACCGGTTAAAATCGGGCCTTCGGGCTATGTCTTTGTGACCGATCGCCGGGGCGTCATCTGCTCGCATCCGGATTCCGCCCTGGTCATGGCGACTAACCTGGCCAGCCTGGCTTTCGGCCCGGAAATCATGAAGAATAAAAACGGCAGTATGCGCTATACCTATAAGCGCGAAGAGGTCTTGGCGGCCTATCGCACCGATCCGGTCTTCGGCTGGATCGTGGTCGCGCGCGCGCTGGCAAGCGAGGTTATGACCTCGACGCATACCATCCGCAACCTGAATTTAATGGTGGGATTGTCCGCCATTCTGCTGACGACCCTGGTTCTGCTGGTGCTGTCCAAATCCATCTCGCACACGATCACGGACCTGGCAGGCGTAGCCGGCTTGATCACGCACGGCCGCCTCGCCGATGCCCGCCAGGCAATCGCGCAAATCAATCGGCGCCGCCGCCCGCCACGGGATGAAACGGGCCAGCTCTGGCATTCCATGTCGGCCATGGCCGACAGCCTGAATTCGCTGGTAGGCCAGGTTCAACAGTTAAGCGTCCAGCTGGTATCAACCGCCGCGGAAATTGAAATCGCCGCGCGGGAACAGGAGTCGGTCACCACCGCTTTCAGCGCCTCGACCACGCAGGTGGTCACGGCGGCCACGCAAATATCGGCCACGTCCCAGGAGCTTTCCAAAACCATGGAAACGGTGAAAAATGTGGCTGAAGGCACCGTCACGCTGGCCGATACCGGCCGCGCAAGCTTGACCGGCATGGAGATTTCCATCCGGCAATTGATGAAGGCCGCCAATTCCATTTCCGGCAAGCTGGCGGCCATCAACCTGAAAGCCGGCACGATCAGCGGGGTAGTGACCACAATCACCAAAGTGGCCGATCAGACCAACCTGCTGTCGCTGAATGCCGCGATTGAGGCCGAAAAGGCCGGTCAATACGGCCAGGGTTTCGCAGTTGTCGCCCGTGAAATTCGCCGGCTGGCGGATCAGACCGCCGTAGCCACGCTTGATATCGAACACATGGTAAAGGAAATGCAGTCGGCCGTGGCCGCCGGCGTCATGGAGATGGACACGTTCAGCAAAGAAGTCGGCCGCGGCACGGAGGCAATGGAGACCATCAGCCGCCCTCTGGCGGGCATCATTGCACAGGTTAAAGATCTCGCACCTAAATTTGAAACGGTCAATGACGGTATGTACGCGCAGTCGCAAGGCGCCCAGCAGATCAGCCAGTCCCTGGCACAGGTAAGTAAAGGCGCCGTCAAAACAGCGGAGTCACTGCGGCAATTTAACGAAGTCACTGCGCAGTTACGCGATGCCGCCCAGCGCCTGCAAGCGGAAGTGACGAAATTTAAAGTGTAATATGCTGTTTATCGTCTTTAAAGCGGGAAAGGCCGATTACGCCCTGGAGGCGCGCCGGGTCATTGAGGTGGTTCCACGCGTGGCCTTGCGGACCTGTCCGGGTGCGCCTGATTATATAACCGGCCTGGCTAATTATCGCGGAACCAGTGTGCCGGTCGTGGATCTCGGCCGTCTGGTTGGCGGCGCACCCTGCGCCGTTTACCTTAGTACCCGAATCATTCTGACGCCCTATGCCGGAGGAGGCGGCCAACAGCGTGTCATTGGGCTTTTGGCCGAAACGGTGACGAACACCGTGGAACGGGAAGAAACCGATTTTGGCCAGAACAATGTGGCCGTTCCCGGAACGGCCTGTCTCGGCAAGTTGGCCGTCAATGGCGCCGGATTTATCCAGCGCATTGCGGCCGACCAGCTGGTGCCGAAGGAATTAGAACCAATGCTGTTCGCGGAGCCGGGGAAGCCTGCATCATGACTGTAAACACCGTAGAACAATGGCTGTCCGAGGCAATCGGGTTGGATGCGCACGCCCTGGGTCCGCAGACCGTGGCTGATGCTGTAAAACGGCGAATGACCGCATGCGGCTTGACAAAGGAAAGCGATTACTTGAAGCGCTTGGCCATGAAGCCCGCCAAATCGTCGGGGCCGGATGAACTCCCGGCGCTGATCGAAATGATTACGGTGCCGGAAACCTGGTTTTTTCGCGATCGCGAACCTTTTATTTTTCTGGCCCGGCACGTGCATGCAACCTGGTTGCCCGCACATCCCCGCGACCGTCTGCAGATATTGAGCGCTCCCTGCTCTTCCGGTGAGGAACCATATTCCATTGCCATGGCGCTTCAGTCAGCGGGCCTCACACCGGCTCGTTACCGGATAGATGCCGTGGATCTCAATCCTGTTTTGTTGCGCAAGGCCGAAAAAGGCGTTTATGGGCACAATTCGTTTCGGAGCGGGTTGCTGACAGATTGCGAGCGCTATTTCAAACTTGAAGGCGTGATGAGAATTGTCAGCCCCGAGATCCGCGCCGGCATCCGATTCATTCACGGCAATCTTATGGATCCGCCGGCGTTCGCCGCGGAACAAAAATATGACATCATTTTTTGCCGCAATCTGCTGATTTACCAGCATACGGAGGCGCGCCAACATATTACTGCCAAGCTGGATGGTCTGTTGAAACCCGAAGGCCTGCTGTTTGTGGGGCATGCCGAAATGATGCCTCAGCTGGCGGAACGCTATGAGCCGGTCCATCACAGCGGCGCCTTCGCCTATTGCAAAATAAAAAACACGAATTTGCGAAGCAACCGGACTTGCTCCGATCTTATTGAATCGGAGCATCCTGCAGTCACAAAAATGGCGGGGCCGCGCCCATGGCCGGGCGCGCCGGCTGTTTGCCGCGCCCAAAGCGGGGCCGCGCCCGGCCAAAGCCATTCCCCGAACAGCGATCTGCCGCGGTCGCCTGCCATCCGGGTTCAACTCGATCCGGCGGCACACTCCTTGCATTCGCCATCATCCCGGCTGGATTGTATCCGCGCCCTGGCAGACCAGGGCCAATTGGACAAGGCCGCCGCAATGTGCCGGGACCTGCTGAATGAAAATCATCGGCTGGCGGAAGCCCATTTCCTCATGGGCGTTATCCAGGTAGCGGCGGGACAAGTTCAAGCGGCGGAAGAATGCCTGGGCCGCGCACTATACTTGGATGCGGATTTCTACGAGGCCTTGGTTCATCTTGCCCTGCTGAAGTCCCGCCGCGGTGACGAAGCCGGCGCCGAGCGCATGCGCCGGCACGCCGAGCGCGTGCGTGATCAAACACAGGTGAAAATATGAACGCAACCACTATCCAGGATTGCTGGAACCGGATCGGCGTCCAGGGCGACAAGTCCTGCCCCGAATTGCGCCGCCACATTCACTGCCGGAACTGCCCGACGTTTGAACAGGGCGCACATGCCTTGCTGAATCGCGCGCCGCCCTCCGGCTATATTGAGGAATGGACCCGGTTCCTGGCGCGCGCCAAAGAGACCGAAGCCGGGTTCACCGATACGGTTTGCGTGTTCCGCATCGGATCGGAATGGCTGGCGTTTGGCGCGCGCGCGTGCGTGGAAATTGTGCCCCTGCGCCCCATCCGGCGCATACCGCATCGTTCCGACCGGATGCTCATGGGATTGACTAGTGTGCGCGGGGAACTACTGTTATGTTTTTCGCTGGCCAATTTGCTGGGGTTGGAACCGTCAGCAAATACTGCCGCCCAGGTCATGCCGCGCCTGCTGGTGGCCCGCAAGGAACGCTTTAACCTGGCCTTTCCCGTGGATGAGGTCATGGGTTTACATCGGTTCCATCGCGACACCATCCGGGCAATTCCGGCAACCGTGGCCCATGCCGTGCCGCAATTCAGCCGCGGCATGCTCACGGCCGATGGACGCAAAATCGGATTGCTCGACGACGACCTGGTATTTCACGCGCTGACAAAAGTATTGGCATGACAATGTCGTATGGACGTATCGGAGTATGGGAGTATGGGAGTATCGGAGTAAACGAGCATAATGAAATTTCTTGACGCCCATACACCCACACTCCCATACCCCCATACTTATCCCGAACATTGAACACTTAATTGGTTCCCATATGGCAAACGACGGACAGGATTTAAGCGCTTTTTCCATGCTGGATCTGTTCCGGCAGGAGACGGAGGCCCAGACGGCCATCCTGAACGAGAGCTTGTTGGCCCTTGAACAGGACCCCGGTAATATCGAACGGCTGGCGACCATGATGCGCGCCGCCCATTCGCTGAAGGGCGCGGCGCGCATTGTCAACCTCGATCCCGCCGTGAAAGTCGCCCACGCGCTGGAAGATTGTTTCGTTGCCGCCCAGAAGGGCGAGATCGTCATTCAACCGGAAGCAGTGGACGGCCTATTGAGCGGCGTGGATATGTTGACGCAAATTGCCCGCGTACCGGAGGCGGAAGCCGCCGCCTGGCGGACCGGGCATCAGGCGGCAATTGATGAGCTGGTGGGGCGTTTGGCAGTAATCCGCTCCGGTCAGACAACGCCAAGCGTGAAGGTCGCCAAACCGACAGTTGAATTAGGCAACCAAAGGCCGCAACAAAAATCCTGGATTCCCGACTCGTTCCGAAGCGTCAGAGTGAATCAGGTCGGGAATGACAAACAATGTCCCGCCCATTCTGTCATTCCCGCAAAGTTTGTCCCCGATTTTGATCGGGGAGCGGAAATCCGGAATGCGTCTTTGAAATTTCCTGGCATCGAGTCATCGGCGCCCGCCGAGGTGCCGGCTTCGGCCGTCGGCATCGCGAGCAAGGACCGGGCCGTGCGGGTCTCATCCGACAACCTGAATCGCATGCTCGGCATGATGGGCGAATACATGGTGCAGACGCGCTGGTTTGAGCCGTTTGCCGCCGGATTACAGACGCTTAAAAAACGGCAGAGCGAATTGGCCCGCTTGTTGGAACAAATCTGCGCGGCACAAAATGAGAGCCGGCGGAACAGCCGCATGGCAGAACAGGTCGCCGACCTGCGTCATAAACTGGATGCCTGCCGCCAGGCCACCGCCAGGCACTTGGAAGAATTTGACTTCTTCGCACAGCAGTTCTCGGACTTGGCCGAACGGCTTTACCGGGAAGGTCTGATCAGCCGTATGCGGCCGTTTGCTGACGGCGTGCAGGGTTTCCCGCGCATGGTTCGGGACCTGGCGCGCCAGTTGAACAAAAAAGTCAAATTCGAGATAATCGGTCAGGCCACCGGGGTGGATCGTGAAATCCTGGATAAACTGGAGGCGCCGCTGACGCACATTTTACGCAATGCACTGGACCATGGTCTGGAACCCCCTGCGGAACGGCAGGCGGCGGGAAAGAATCCGGAAGGATTACTGAAACTGGAAGCGCGCCATCAAGCCGGGCAGTTGCATATTATTGTGTCAGATGACGGGCAAGGCATTGACCTGGAACGCATCCGCCGCAAAGTGGTTGCCCGCGGACTCAGCACCGATGAGATGGTCAGCCGCCTTACCGAGGCCGAACTGCTGGACTTTCTTTTTTTACCAGGATTTTCAACGCGCGAAACGGTAACTGAAATTTCAGGACGGGGAGTGGGTCTGGATATCGTCCGCAATCTGACCCAGGAAGTAGGCGGTTCCGTGCGGGTGGAAAACCGCCCCGGCACCGGCCGAGTTGTCGGCGCCGGCGCGCAGTTCCATTTACAGCTCCCGATTACACTTTCCGTCTTACGCACCCTGCTTGTGGAAATCGCGGGTGAGGCGTATGCCATTCCACTGACACGGATTGACCACCTGGTCACAGCCTTGCCGGATGAAATTCAGACCCTGGAAGGCCGGCGGTACCTGACATTGAACCAGCGGCATATTGGACTGGTGGATGCGCGCGACGTATTGGAACTGAGCGGTGGCGCCGGCCGCCCGGCGGCATGGCCAATCGTAATTATCGGGGACCGCGCCAACGCTTACGGTCTGGTTGTTGATCGGTTTATCGGGGAAAGCAAGCTGGTGGTGCGCACACTGGATGCGCGGCTGGGCAAGGTCCAGGACATCAGCGCGGTTTCCCTGCTGGATGACGGCACGCCCGTGATGATTATTGATACGGAGGACCTGGTGCGCGGCGTCGAAAAACTGCTGTCCGGCGGACGCCTGAAGCAATTTCAGGCCTCAGGTGCGGCAACGACCGCCAAAACCCGCAAGCATATCCTGGTCGCTGACGACTCGATCACGGTCCGCGAGATGGAACGCAAGCTGTTGGAAAACCGGGGTTACACCGTGGATGTGGCCGTGGACGGCATGGATGCCTGGAACACGGTGCGCATGGGCCGTTACGATTTGGTTGTCAGTGACATTGACATGCCGCGGATGAACGGCATTGAGCTCGTGCGGCACATCAAGCAGGATGCCCGGTTACAGACACTGCCTGTGATCATCGTATCCTACAAGGATAGCGAAAAAGATCGCTTGAGCGGGCTCGAGGCGGGGGCCACCCATTACCTGACGAAAAGCAGTTTTCACGATGAAACATTTTTGAAAACCGTGGCGGATGTGATCGGAGATCCATGAAAATCGCGATCGTCAACGACATGCTGATGGCCGTGGAAGCACTGCGGCGCGTGGTGTGCAGTCGCCCGGATTATACGATTGCCTGGGTAGCACACGACGGCGCCGAAGCTGTCAAAAAGTGCGCGGAAGACCATCCCGACATGATTCTCATGGATCTGATCATGCCGCTAATGAATGGCGCCGAAGCCACACGGCACATTATGCGGGATTCACCCTGCCCCATCCTGGTGGTGACCGCCACCGTGGACGGCAATATAAGCCTGGTGTTCGAAGCCATGGGCTACGGCGCGCTGGACGCCGTTAATACTCCCGTGCTTGGAACGGATGGCAAGCTGAACGGCGCTCAGGCATTATTACGCAAGATCGAAATCATCGGTCATTTGATCGCACGCCCGGCGCTGATGAACCCGCCGGCAATGGAGTTTGACACACCGCCACCGACCAAGGATCACCTGCCGCTCATCGTGCTGGGCGCCTCAACCGGCGGCCCCGCGGCGCTGGCGGATATTTTGTCACACTTGCCGGCGGTGGTTGACGCGGCTATGGTGGTAATCCAGCACGTTGACAAAAAATTTGCGCCTGATCTGGCTCTCTGGCTGGGCACACATTGCCGGCTCAAGATCAAGGTGGCCGCGCCGGGATGCCGTCCGGAGACCGGCACGGTTTGGCTGGCCGGCACCAATGACCACCTGGTGCTGACGAAACACGGCACGTTTGAATATCGGATCGAACCGGTTAAATGTTTCTATCGCCCTTCGGTAGATGTGTTTTTCAAAAGCGTAGCGGCGCATTGGCCGCCACCGGGCGTGGCCGTGTTGTTGACCGGCATGGGGCGGGATGGCGGTGAAGGGTTGCTGGCTTTGCGGCACAGCGGCTGGCGCACCCTGGCACAGGACAAAGCTACCTCCATCGTATACGGGATGCCACGGGCGGCGGCGGAACTCGGCGCCGCGGAAAAAATCCTGCCGCTGAGCGCCATTGCGGACGCCATCATGCAGATGCTCGCGGAACGGAAGTGACTCATTAAGGACGACCATGGAAAACACCAAAAATAGCCCGTTAAAAACCGAGTTGCCCCGGCATGCGATCAAGGTCCTGCTGGTGGATGATCAGGCCATGATCGGCGAAGCCGTGCGCCGCATGCTGGCGCCCGAAGCCGATATTCACTTCCATTACTGCAGTGACCCTTCCGGCGCGTTGAAAATGGCGCGCGCGCTGGCGCCTACCGTCATTCTCCAGGACCTGGTTATGCCGGAAATTGACGGCTTGACGCTGGTAAAATGCTACCGCGCCGAACCCACCCTGCGGGATACCCCGTTAATTGTGCTTTCGACCAAGGAGGAACCCTCCACTAAGGCCGAGGCCTTTGCGCTGGGCGCCAATGATTACTTAGTCAAACTTCCGGACCGGATTGAGCTGGTGGCGCGTATTCGACATCACTCACAGGGCTATATTAATTTGCTTGAACGTAATGAAGCCTACCAGGCCTTGCTGGCCAGTCAAAAGGCGCTGGCAGATGAACTGGCCGAAGCGGCGGCCTATGTACAATCGCTCCTGCCGGCGCCACTGGACAGTGGTCCCGTGCGCACGAACTGGCAGTTCATCCCCTCCACCTCGCTGGGTGGCGACGCCTTTGGATATCACTGGCTGGATGATGATCGTTTTTGCATGTTCTTATTGGATGTTTGCGGGCACGGTGTGGGCGCGGCGTTGCTTTCCATTTCAGCCATGAATGTGCTTCGATCCCAGTCCCTGCCGAACACGGATTTCGGTGAACCGGGCGCCATGCTGACCGCGCTCAACGAGGCCTTCCTCATGGAAAACCATAACAACATGTATTTCACGATCTGGTATGGCGTGTATGCGCGTTCCACGCGAACTCTGCGCTATGCCAGCGCCGGGCATCCGCCATCCCTGTTGATCAACAAGAATCCTGCGGGCAATACAATTACAAGTGAATTAGGCAAGCCCGGCATGGTGCTGGGCGGCATGGCGGGCACGGCTTACCGCACCGAAACCCAGCCCGTGCCGCCCGGTAGTATCCTGTTTATGATGAGTGATGGAGTGTATGAAATTGCCCAATCGGACGGAACCATGTGGACGTTCAGCGAGTTTACCCGGCTGATGGCCGCCTCCGCCGGCGCCGGCAAGCCGGAAATCGAGGAACTGGCAAAAACCGTGCGCAATATGCACGGCGCCGGTCCGCTCGACGATGATTTTTCCATCGTTAAATTGCAGTTCCCGGACTGAATCTTCCTCCAGTCTACGGTCTACAGCCTGCGGTTTAAGCATTCTTCTTGTGGGATGCTATTGGAAGGTAGCCATTAAACCATCTGCAATGCGTCAGTTATTGGGGTGGTAATAGTACCTCAACCATCAGAAACCGTTAAGAAAAACAAGAAAATACTAAAACCGATTAACCACGAAATACACGGAACACACGAAATGGATAAAGATTAGATTCTGTTTTTCATTACCCAAAAATAACTTTCGTGTCGTTTAGTGTGTTTCGTGGTGAAAATATCTTTGGGTTGCGGGCATAGCCCGCCTTGGATTTTAACCAACGCGGGCTATACCCGCAACCCGGAATTGCCGCCGCCGGGACGTCTGCCGGCCAACCAAGAAAGGAATACACAATGAAATGTAAAATGTCATTGGCCCTGGCGGTGATTGCCGCTGTAATGCTGGTGCTGGCATCCGTTGCATCGGCCAAGCCGAAAATCGTGGTTCTGGCGACCGGCGGCACAATTGCCGGCGCGCAAGCCAGCACGAAGGAAGTGGGCTACAAGTCCGGCACGTTTAATGTCACTGACCTGATCAAGGCCGTTCCCCAAATCACGGAACTGGCCGACCTGACCGGCGAGCAGATCGTCAATATCGGCAGCCAGAACATGAATAACGAGGTCTGGCTGAAGCTCGCCGAACGGGTTAACATAACGCTCAAACAGAAGGATGTCGCCGGCGTAGTCATTACGCATGGAACCGACACGATGGAGGAGACAGCCTGGTTCCTGAATCTGGTGGTAAAGAGCGCCAAGCCGGTCGTTATGGTCGGATCCATGCGGCCGGCAACCGCCACCAGCGCCGATGGCCCGGCAAATCTTTATAATGCCGTGGCCGTGGCCATCCACCCGGACGCCATGGGGCGCGGAGTGCTGGTGGTGCTTAATGACGAAATCCATTATGCCCGGGAAATCGAGAAACAGAACAGCACCCAGCTGGACACATTCAAGTCGCCCAACCGCGGCCGTGCCGGCGTGGTCAATACCGGCGCAGTGCATTTCTTCAATAGGCCGTCGGCGCCGCATACAACCGCCACAGAGTTTTCGGTCGAAGGCGTTGACACCCTGCCCCGCGTGGAGATCATCTATTCCTATGCCAATTCTGGTCGTGATTTTATCGACTGTGCCGTGGCGAAGGGCGCTAAAGGCCTGGTGCTGGCGGGGGTTGGCGATGGCAACAGCACGGATCCGACGCTGGCCGCATTGAGTGACGCGGTAAAGAAGGGTGTTGTGGTCGTGCGCAGTTCCCGCACCGGCAGCGGCCTCGTGGTTCGCAACGTCGAGATCGACGACGACAAGATGGGTACGGTCGCGGCCATGGAGTTAAATCCCCAAAAGTCCCGCGTGCTCCTCATGCTGGCGCTGATGAAAACCGATAATCCAAAGGAGATTCAGGATAAGTTTCTAAAATATTAGCACAAAGGAAAGTTTATGAACCGGAAGGCATGCGCAAATCTGATGCTCGCCGGCATTCTGGCGCTGGCATCCGTTGCATCGGAACTGTATGCGCAGTCCGCGGAAACCGACCAGCTCAAGGCCACCATGAAGTCGCACGATCAGGTCATTCAGGAACTGAAACTGCGAATCGCCGACCTTGAGAAACAGAAGGCCTATGTATTGGCCGAACAGCCAACGGGGCATGTAAGCCAGGTGATCTATCGCCAAACGTATGTTGATAACCAGGCGGCGGCACCCCGACCGGACGACCTCACACTCGACCCGCAATATAGGGGCTTCATCCCCATACCCCACACCATGGCGATAATCAGGTTCAACGCCAAGCCGCGCGTGGACTTTATTTTTGACACGGGCAATCCGGGCGACCCCGACCAATTTGTTACCGCGAAAATCCCGGTGGCAGGCGATCCCGCCAAGGGCGGCGGGAGCCGCTTCAATGTTTCAGCCAAAGGCTCGCGGCTCATGCTTGATGTTCGCGCTCCCACACTGGGAGGAACGCCGAGATTCTATTATGAAAACGACTTTTTCGGGTCCGGTAGTTCTACCATGAATTTTCGCATCCGCCATCTCTATGGACAGTATTACAATATCATTCTCGGACAGACTTTCAGCGTCTTTGAAGACGCGGACGCCTGGCCTGATACACTGGATTACGAAGGGCCAAATGCCGCAGTTTCCTTGCGTCAACCGCTGTTACGCTATCAACTCCCCTTAAACAAGCAATGGCAGATAAATTTCGGCGTCGAAAAGCCTTCATCCGAAGTGGATACCAGCGGCGACCCGACGGCGGTTTCGGTCAACCGGGTGCCCGATATCGGGGTGAATACCCGCTGGGAAGACCCAGCGTTTGGCCATGTTCAGTTGGCCGCCATTGGCCGTGTCATCGGCGCCGACGGCGAAACCAACGGCAATCAGACCGTTCTCGGCAGCGGGGTAAACCTGTCAGCGGTGAAGTCGCTTTTTAAGCGCGATTCAATTCAGTTTCAGGGAACTCTCGGCCTGGGAATTGCCCGCTATAATAATGACAACTGCTTTAATAACGATGCCGCCTATAATCAAGCGGGCGACCTGAAGGCCCTGCCTTTCATGGCCGTCATGGTTGGCTGGACACATGGTTGGACCGAAAAATGGCGTTCGACGGCCAGCTACGGCTTAGTCAACATCAACAACGAAACGTCGCAAGGTCCCAACGCTTGTCACCAGACCCACTATGCCAGTTTGAACCTCATGTGGCAGCCGTTTAAATTGCTGACCTTAGGCATGGAAGGGCTCTATGGCCACAAAACGGTGCAAAGCGGCGCCACCGGCGCCGATTGGCGCATCCAATTTGGTGTCGTTTACTCCCTTTTTTAAGACAGGCATCTGCGCCATCTAAAAATTATTCAGTGTCTAACGGTTCGGACGGTTTATGCAGGAATTTGAACCCATCCTAAATAAAGTCTCTGATTTTGTCTGGAGTTGGCCGCTGATTATCCTGCTCTTCGGCACGCATATTTATCTCACCATCCGCTTGAAGTTTATCCAGCGTTACATAGGCCGCGCGATCAAAATCTCGTTCAGTCAGAAACGGGAAGGACAAGGCGACATCAGCCAGTTCGGGTCGCTTATGACCGCGCTTGCCGCTACAATCGGGACCGGTAATATTGTCGGTGTGTCCACGGCCGTTGCGCTGGGCGGACCAGGCGCCGTTTTATGGATGTGGCTTACCGGCGTGTTTGGCATCGCGACAAAATATTCCGAAGCACTGCTGGCGGTGAAATACCGCATAACCGATTCTGACGGCACAATGGCGGGCGGTCCGATGTATGTTCTTGAGCGCGGCATGGGACAGAAATGGCTTGCCGTTATATTTGCGGTATTCACGGCCATAGCCGCGTTCGGCATCGGGAACATGGTGCAGGCCAATTCCATATCAGTGCTTTTAAACAACACTTTTCATGTCGCGCCGTGGATCAGCGGCGTAGTTATGACAATCCTCACGGCCGTGGTAATTTTGGGAGGCATCAAATCCATTGCCAGGACCTGCGGTGCGCTTGTCCCCTTCATGGCCGTTTTTTACGTTGTTGGCTGTCTGGTGATCCTGGCAATTAATTATAAGGCAATCCCGTCAAGTATTATGCTGATTTTAAATTCCGCATTTACCGGGCAGGCGGCCATTGGCGGTTTTCTGGGAGCAGGCGTGAAGGAAACCGTGCGATACGGCGTGGCGCGCGGTCTGTTCTCCAACGAATCAGGGCTGGGCTCGGCACCGATTGTCGCGGCGGCGGCGCAAACAAAGACACCGGCCCGTCAAGGGCTTGTCTCATCCACCGGAACATTCTGGGATACCGTGGTCGTTTGTGCGTTGACGGGACTTGTCATTATCAGTTCCGGAGACTGGACTTCCGGTCTATCCGGGCCGGCATTGACGCAAAGCGCATTTAACGCCATCCCTTGTATTGGCCCGTTTGTTCTGACGGTGGGTCTGCTGACATTTGTTTTTTCCACAATATTGGGATGGTCTTATTACGGCGAAAAGGCCGTGGAATATCTGTTTGGCATCAGAGCCGTGAGGCCGTATCGCTATGTTTGGATTGCGGCCGTAATGATCGGTTCGGTTGCAACCATGCCGGCAGTGTGGTCGTTTGCCGATATCGCCAATGGCCTGATGGCCGTCCCCAACCTTATTGCACTCATTGTCCTTACGCCAGTTATCTGCCGCGAGACAAAACAATATTTCAACGAAAATCAAACGGAATAATCATGAAATGAAATTAGAAAGGATGAATTATGCGCTGGAAATCAATCGCGGGCATGATGTTGTTGTCTCCCGGACTTTTACTGCAGGCCGCCAATGTGTCGGAACCTTGCGCCAAGCGGCTAAATTATAAAATAGTTCTTCCCGAAGGCCAAACTGAAATCCAGAAAACCGCGGCCGAAGAACTTGCTAAATTCCTGGAAAAAATCTACGACCAGCCGATCGTCTTTAACGGATCGGACGAGCCTTTGACGTTTTTTGTCGGCGTGGGACTTGATGCGGTAATGGCCGGGTTCACCGACATTCCCGACATGGCCAAGGACGAGGCCTTCGGTGTATTCGCGCATGAGCGGGGAATACTTCTCCATGGATACGACGACGCCACGGCGCCCTTTGAGGCCATCGGCCGCGCGGGAACATTGCATGCCGTCTATTATCTTCTCACCAGGGAAATGGGGGTTGATTTTTTCTTCCAGGGCGAAGCCGGGATGGCGCTGACGAAAAACACCCCGCTCGCGTTGAAACAAGGAAACGCCGTGCCCGTACCTTCATTTTCCATGCGCGGTTTTTCTTTCGATACGAAAGAATTTACCGGCGCGGAAAACAGGGCCTTTTATCACCGAATGCTGTGTTCACAACCCCGACGGCAGAATGCCAAGTCATATTATTTCGAGGACTGGGAAAAGCGCTTTTTCGAGACAAAGCCGGAATATTTCGCCGAGGTTGACGGCCGGCGCGTATTTCATCATTACCATAACGGCAACATGTGCTACATGAATCCGGCGGTTGTCCGACAGGCCGCGGGCGACATTATCGAAATTTTCAACAAGAATCCCGGCATCAAAACAGTGCGCTTCCTGAGCGACAACAATTACAGCCCCTGCCTGTGCAAAAAATGCAGTGCCGCGGAAGTCCGGAGAATATCGAACGCACAGGAGCACTACAGCGAAGAGTATTTCGCATTTGTCCAGCGTGTCGCGGAAATCGTTTTCCGCGTCCATCCTGATTGTTTTTTCATCTGTAACACGAAGCCGAACCTTTATGACAGGCCGCCTGCAACCGTAAAACTTGATCGCCGGGTGATAATTGACTATCTCACGCGCCGATCCGATCCGAACGCCTATCCCGATCTTCTGAAAGCGCAAATCGCGCTTATTGACGAATGGCGGAAAAACGGCAATCCCATTTATGTCAAAGACTACAACCGGTATCCCCACTTCAAGGACTACCCCCTGATGACGCATCACTATACGGCGCGCTATCTCGGGTTATTAAAAGGACATGTGCTGGGTGTTATCCGCTCGGACATGTCGCCGAATGCCCCATTCGTCTTCAGCGCGCTGAATAATTACGTGCAGGGCAGGCTTCTCTTCGATCTTTCCGAAGACGTTGACGGAATTGTCCGCCGGTTCGTATCATACTGTTACCCCGGGGCGGAAACGGAAATGATCGCGTTCTATAACGGGATGGAGCGCATCTGGGCATCCAACTCCAATTTTTCGGGGGATCCTCTCCAGACCATTTATTGTCCGGAAAACCTTTCCGACCCCCGCCGGCTACTCAAGGAGGCGCGCAAAAAACTTGCCGGCAAATCCGTTCTTCTTGATAAAATGGAGCCGGCGTTCGAAGAATTCTGCCGGCAATCAGAAAACGCCGATCCGGCCGGGCGAAGGGAATATAACGCCCGCAAAAAGCTTCTCGAAAAGCCGATGCTCGTAAAGCGCGCGCGGGGCGCCATCGCCATTGACGGCGAAATCGGCGCTGACGAATGGGCCGGCGCCGGCGAATATCAATTCCAACCCGCGCTCGATATGCGCGACCTGCAAAAAGGCGATCCCTTTCAGACATCCAGCGTCCGTATTATGCATGATGGCAAGGCGCTTTATATCGCTCTGACAGCCGATGAAACGAAAATGGACCGGCTTTCCGTCGTGTGCGGCACAAACGGGAAAGGCGCCATCTGGGGCGACGATTCGTTTGAGGTCATGCTCGTTCCCTCTGAAGCAAAATATCCCTATTACCAGATAATTGTAAACGCATCCGGCTTCTACCGCGTGTTCCATTACCAGCCCGGCGGCAAGCGCGACGACAAGCTGGAAATCGTGGAAACGGCAAAAGTTAAACGCGGCGAAAACGGATATTCGATCGAGCTGAAAGTGCCGCTCCACCACTTTCCGGAAGGAACCAGTCCGAACCAATGGAAATTCAACGCCTTCCGAAACCGCGTGATAGACGGCACGGCGGCAAATCGCCAGAGTTCCGGCCTTTCAATTCTCGGCAATAATTTCCACCAACATGACGCGTATTTCACACTGCAATGGGAGAAGTAACAAAAACTTTGATGCTGACCGCTTCACCGCAAGGATTCCATAAAGCGAACATGGCGTGCGGACTTCAATACGCCTTTGCAAACAGCACACGGCGGAAACTGGCTTTGCCGGTGAAGGGACAAACTCCCCGTTCCTGCGGAGAATCCAGGGGAATACAGCGGACGGTGACACCCAGATCGTTTTTCAGTACTGCTTCCGCCGCCGCATCGCCGCCCCAATGGGCCATCGCAAAACCGCCGTGGATTTCCGGCTTCGCGGCATTGCGCGGCGTGAAAAACTCGTAAAATTCCTGGCGGCTGTCAATCTGACGGGTATGCGCCTCGCGCAAGGCGCGCGCCCGTGCCAGGATCGCAGACTGGATTTCATCCAGCAGTGTGCCGATGGTCGCTATCAGCTCGGCGCGCGGCACGCTCCGGCGCTCCTTGTGCGGTTTGTCGCGCCGCCCCATGAAAACGGCGTCGGCGGCCATATCGCGCGGACCGACTTCCAAGCGCATGGGAATGCCCTTCTTGATCCAGCCCCACACCTTGTCCCCACCCCGCCCTTCGCGCGCATCCACTTCCACTGCCAGCGCCCGGCCATCATAGGAAACGGCGCGCAGTTCCGCGGCCACACGGTCGCAATACGTCAGAACGCCGGCGCGGTCGGCTTCCTTATGAATTACCGGCAGGATCACAACGTGGGCAGGCGCCAGACGCGGCGGCAGGATAAGTCCATCATCGTCGCTATGGGTCATGATGAGTCCGCCAATCAGGCGCGTGGAGACCCCCCAGGAAGTGGTCCAGGCCAGGCTTTCCTGCCCATTGGCATCCAGGAATTTGATTTCGCAGGCGCGCGCAAAATTCTGGCCCAGGAAATGGGATGTGCCCGCCTGCAGGGCTTTGCGGTCCTGCATCATGGCCTCAATGCTGTAAGTGGCCACCGCGCCGGGAAAGCGTTCGGATTCGGTTTTTTCGCCCATAACAACCGGCATGGCCATGGTATGTTCGGCGAACTCGGCATAGACTTTCAGCATCCGCGCCGTTTCTTCCCTGGCTTCCGCCTCGCCGGCGTGGGCGGTATGGCCTTCCTGCCACAGGAATTCCGTGGTCCGTAAAAACATGCGCGTGCGCATCTCCCAGCGCACGATGTTGGCCCACTGGTTGATCAACAGCGGCAAATCACGATAGGACTGCACCCACTTGGCAAACATGGCGCCAATGATGGTTTCCGAGGTCGGGCGCACCACCAGCGGTTCGTCAAGTTCGCCCACCGGCACCAGCTTGCCTTCCGGCGAAAGCTCCAGGCGGTGATGCGTGACCACCGCGCATTCCTTGGCAAAGCCCTCAACGTGTTTGGCTTCCTTTTCCAGAAAACTCAGCGGAATGAAAAGCGGGAAATAGGCATTGCGATGCCCGGTGGCCTTGAACCGGCCGTCCAGCACGCGCTGGATATTTTCCCAAATGCTGTAGCCCCAGGGTTTGATCACCATGCATCCGCGCACCGGCGAAAGCTCCGCCAGGTCGGCGGCGCGAATGACCTGCTGGTACCATTCCGGATAGTCTTCCGCCCGGGTGGGTGAAATTGCGGTGGTTTGTTTATCGGCCATGGATTATATTCCTTTGAGGTGGTTTTAGTAATGCCCAGTTGCGTGGGGGTGTAAATGCGGTTCGGTAGAACCGCAGATTGCCGTTCTGGCGAACGGCAGCTACACCTGATTCGCGATGCCCAATCCTGTTATGCGCATATCTTCCCCCACGTAATTGAGGTTGCCAATTTTATGATATCGACGTGTTAGATACCATCTGGTATTTATCAGAGCTATACATGTCAGGCAAGCGCAAATCCATTTATGACTGCTGATTTTTGATTTCTGATTTAACAAACAGCAATCGGAACCGGGCAATTATTCAATGATGAGTGGCTTTTTCCGTTATTATATCGTCGGCGCCATCTTTTTCTGCGCCGGTATGCTCCCGGCCGGCATGGCCGCGGACTCGCCGCCGGCGATTAATCCGGACACCGCCACGGCCCGGCAACCGCGGATTGGGCTGGTTTTGGGCGGCGGCGGCGCCAAAGGGATTGCCCATATCGGCGTACTCCGGGTTTTAGAGGAAATGCGCATCCCCATCGCTTATGTCGGCGGCACCAGCATGGGCGCAATCGTCGGCGGTTTTTATGCCGCGGGCCTGGCGCCCGATGAAATTGCCGTTATTTTGGAATCCATGGACTGGTGGGATGCAATGAAGGATCAGCCCCCGCGGCGCGATCAAATCTATCGCCGCAAGATCGAAAGCCAACGTTACTTTCTCAATTTTGAAATGGGCCTGAAACATTGGGCCATCATGTTGCCGCGCTCAGCCGTGGCCGGGCAGAAATTGAACTACGTGCTGGAAACCCATACGCTCGCCACGGCGGCCATCACAAATTTTGATCAACTCTACCTGCCGTTCCGGTGCGTGGCCACGGATATCCAAACGGGTAAGGCCGTTATTCTCGACCATGGTTCATTGGCCGAGTCCATGCGCGCCAGCATGGCCGTTCCCGGTCTTTTTACGCCCATTACCATCGAAGAACGCCTGCTGGTTGACGGCGGACTTGTAAACAACATCCCGGTTGACGTTGTCCGCGCCATGGGCGCCGACACGATTATCGCCGTGGACGTTGGCGCCTCCGACGTCGAAGCACAGAAAAAAATTCCGTTGGAAACAATCAGCGCCATTCTATCGCGCTCCTACACACTGCTCAAACGGCCTGAGGAAGAGAAGCAACTGGCCAACGCCGATATAATCATTGCGCCCCAGGAATCCGATCTGGGCGCCGGCGAATTTTACCGTGTAAACGAGTTTATCGAACGCGGCGAAGCCGCGGCCCGGACCATGGCCGACAATCTGAAGAAGTTCAGCGTCAGCGCCATTGAATTTCAGCAATACCTGCGGCATCAACGGCGCAAGCCGGCAATCCCCATGCAAGTGACGTCCATCACGATCAGCGGCAATCACCGCGCCAGCGAAGAGTATATCCGCAGTCATATCCATACCCGCACCAACACACAACTTGATCCCCGGGCTTTGCAAAAAGATATTGACCGCATCTTCTGCCTGGGTGATTTCGAGTGGGTGGATTATTTGATACATCCGGAAAACGACGGCACGCATGGCAGTGTCGAATATCGCGTCATGAAAAAACCATGGGGGCCCAATTATTTTCACTTCGGGTTCCGCCTGGAAACAGATATGGACAATAACACCCCGTTTGCGCTTTTGCTCAATTTTAATCGGCTGGCCGTCAACGCCCTCGGCGCCGAGTGGCGTAACGACCTCGTGCTCGGAAATGAGCAGGGGGTCATGAGCGAATTTTTTCAGCCCCTTGATTATAAAAACCGGGTTTTTGTTGCACCGCGGGTCCTCTATAATCAGACTTACCAGAATTATTATGAGGCCAACACCAGCGTGGCGCGTTACGATGTCACACGCTATGGCGGGCAATTCGATGCCGGCCTGCAATTTGACAATTACGGCGAAGCCCGCGTCGGAATCTACCGGGGCAGGCTTTCGGCCCGGAACAATGTCGGTTCGAGCGAATTTCCCGACTTTAACCAGGATGAAGGCAAATGGCAGGCAAGCCTGACGCTTGACCAGGTGGATAGCTCGACTTTTCCGCGCAACGGGTATTATTTTGAAGCGCTTGCTTTTCTTGCGCAGGATTATCTGGGCAACGGGGCCAGCAATAATTACGAGCAATTGTCAATGCGCGGCAACTTTTTCAAGTCATTCGGCAATCACACAATCTTTCTGAGCGCCATGGGCGGCACAAGTTTCGGCTCGGATGTGCCGCTTTTTGATCAATTTACCATCGGTGGTTTTACCAGTTTGGCCGGTTATTCACAATACCGCTTCCGTGGTCCATATGCGGCCGTTGGTCGAATCGGATATTTCTATCGCCTTTTTAAGCTTGCGCCGAGCTTCGGTCAGGGTGTCTATCTTGGCGGCATGCTAAATGCAGGCAACACCTGGCAATCCGCGAGCGACATTGATCTGGGCGATGTTCATCCCGGCGCCGCGGCAATGCTGGGAATTGACTCGATTATCGGGCCGATTTACCTGGCCTACGCCCGGGGTGAATACAACAGTAATCAATACTGGTTGTCCGTCGGCAACCGTTTTTAAGATCGGCGTTAGCGCGGGCTATGCCCACACACCAAACAAAACAAGTCCAGCCACAAAGACACGGCGGCACGAAGGAAGTGGTTGTCCCTTATCACCGCAGGCCGATAAACCACATGTGTTCTTTTCCGTCCCGGCGTTGCGTGCCCAAGCCGCTCTTGCTGCATATCTTTTTGTTCATGATCGCGGCGCCTAATGTTCATTGCACAAATACAACGCCTGATCATCAGGCCGCGCCATCGTCGGCATTGACGCCTGAGACCGTGAGCGCTACGGCGGCGATACAAGTCGTGGGCGTGACATCCAATTCGCATGTCCCCCTCATTGTGGCCAGCACCAACTGCTGGTTCGCGGCCACTAACTGGTCTCAAAGATTGGACTGGTTCCACGACACGGTCAATGCTACAATTAACCAGAATATCCAGTACGCAGATTACTGGTTCATTGATGATCCGGCAAATCGCGTGCCATTTGAACCGCCCAAGTTCAGGCTCGGCCTGCAGATTGAAGCGGATTATTTTGCGCATACCAATAAATTTGCACTCAAGCCCCTGGCCGACACCGAGTGCGAAGTTCACATGCTGAACGCCGAAAAACGGTTCCGGCTGACAATCTCGACGCTCGATCCCATGGCTTTGCCCGGTCAGGACTCCAACCAGGGCATAAGCGGTTTTCGCGTTGGACTAAAAAAGTGGCTTTTCAAGCATATTGACACCTCCTTTGGCGTGCGCCTGAAATGGCTGCCGTCCATTTACGCTAACATCGCCTGGGAACCCCGTTATAAGCTGGACGCCTGGGATATATATCCGGAACAGAAAGCCGGCTGGGAAAGCGATGACGGCATCTATGAAATCAGCAGTTTGATGCTGAATCGTTGGGTTAACCGCTGGGTGATCCGCCCCGTCGCCTCGCTGAAGCTGAGCCGTGACCGGTACAAGCGCGATATGGATCAGCTGGATCAGGAAAGGCAGGCCGCCGAAGCCGCCGGACTCCCTCCGCCCGACGGAAATTACCTGAAAGGCTGGGATTGGGAATTAACCTTGCTTAGCGGGTATGCGCACGAACTGTTTGATGAAACCGTTTACGGGCGTCTGGCAGATGGCAGTGACGTCGCCCGTGGCGGCGGCTTTCGTTTTTCGGTGCTCGGCAGTCTGCACATTGTCGAGTCTTACAATTTGACGTTTCTTTACCGCGGCCACCTTTACAAGCAATGGCTTTACTATTTAATCAAACCGGGTATAAGCTGGCAGCATGAAAATGATTGGGCGGCTGACTACAGTCTATCGATAGGCTTCGATATCCTCCTATACGGAACCAAGGAACGCTGACAATCATTCGACCGGACTTATGAAAACACAAATGACCCCAAAATTATTCAGCCTGGCCGCGGGTCTTTTTTTGCTCGCCGCCTGCACCACCACACAAACGCTTAATGAGTGGCGCAACACGGATGGCGCTGATACCCGCTTCGGTCATCTCATGGTAGCGGCGCTCTTCACGCAGGAGCAGACCCGCCGCATGTTCGAAGATGAATTCGCCTGGCAAATAAGCAACCTGGGGACGATGGTGACCCGCAGTTATAACCCGATACCCGGCCTGGACGAACGCGCCAGCGGCCAGATCGCCACCATTGCGCAGGCCGTGGGCGCCGATGGCATCCTGGTGATCCGCATGGTCAACAGCAAACAGAATGCTAAAACCACGGACGCCAATGCATTTCCCGTTCCCATGAATCTGTCGGGTTTTTTACAATACTCATGGAAGGATAATTATGATCCGCCGGATCTGATGACGAATGCAGTCATGATTGTGGAATCCAGACTCTTTGATGCCAAAAACGAGAAGTTGGTCTGGTCGCTTGCCACGCAATCCCAAAACCAGTTCGGCTTGAAATGGGAAATAAATTTGCTGGCCAAACGGGTGCTGGGCAAAATTAAAGACACAATGCAAACTAACTGAAGACACGTGGCACAATCATGGCTTCCGTGTGCCCCCCCCCCGTAATACTTGACGCCTTTAAATGCTTTTCCCCCGACATTCCTCGCGCATTAACCCTAATATCCGTTCGTGCGGCCGTCATGATAGAAATAACATCAAAGTTACCGCCTCGTCGACAAATGATTTGGTTCAAAAGACCAGACTTTCCTCAAATTCACTTATATCATGCTATTTTCTGTATTGACGGCCGCACAAACAGATGTAACATGGAAACAATGGCTGTGGTATGCAGATGCGAGCAAGTTAAAGGATGGTTGCACGAACAACTTGCAAGGAGGACGTGTTATGTGGCAGTGGTTTGATCATCCGGGATTTAGCCTGCCGGTGGTCCGTCGTCGGCTGGGCGAGGAATTGATGGACCTCCTGCAAATGACGGCCGAACTGCTGGCAACTCAGGGCCGCTCCTTTATGTGGAACCGCTCCTTTCCCAGCACCCTGGCTTATGACGGAGCGCGGCGGCGATTGTACCAGGCCGGCTTGGTGGCCTATCGACGCGAGAGTGGGAAAAACCCGGTATTGCGTTTAACCGCCAAAGGCGCGAACGCCAAAGATGATATTTTTCGTCCGGAACGCTGGTGGCAACGGCGCTGGCCGGGATGCTGGTATTTAATGGTCTATGATATTCCCGAGACACAACGGAGCTATCGGAATGTTTTAAGGCAGTTCTTGCGCCGACTGCGAATCGGGCGTTTGCAGGGGAGCGTTTGGATCACACCCCGCGATATCCGACCGGAATATGATGATCTGGTCAAGGCCGCGGGAATTGAATCTTATGCCTATCTCTTTGAAACGCGCACCGTATTGGGATTGTCCGCGGAGCAGGTGGTTCGCTCGGCTTGGCCCACGGATTTGCTGGAACAATGCCAGCGATGGTATTGCGATAACGCGCAACGAAATATGGATGCCTTGCGATTGAAACAATTGCCGCAAAAATCGTTGTGGGTTTGCGCCCGGGAAACAAACCGGGCATTTCGGGCCGTCATGGCGCTGGATCCGTTGTTGCCTAAAGCCTTGTGGCCGGGCGGATACCGTGGGGCAGAGGTTATCGCCTGGCATCGGCGTCTGCTGGGGGAACTAGCCGGTCAGCTCGAATGAACGCCAAAACAACCTAACATCCATTCGTGCGGCCGTCAAAACAGATGTGAGAAACTAAAGACCGCCGTCATGGGCAAAGGCGATTTTTCAACTGAATCCTTAAGGCAGGACCCAGAGTTGGGGCGCCATCATGAAGGGCTCTTTGTAGGGCGAAGCCGTGACCGAGGGATTGGTTTCTAAAGTTTCTTTGGCGGACCAATTGGTCCCATCGTGCCAGGAAAAGTCATAACGCTTCGGTTTGCTTTGATCATCAAAAAACAGCGCCAGGATCTTTCCGTCGCCGGTTCTCCTGGCCTGAACCGTAGATGAGTCCTGAATCGTGCTGACACTGATTTCGGCATCCCAGGAAGAGTCGGAAGGATTCACAGAATGCCGTGAGCGGCCTCTCGCCGTATCGCTGTAGACCACCAGCGCATGGCCCGCGTGTCCGGAAATGGTTTCAAACTGTCCCTGAACAGGCCGATCAACAGCGGAGTTTGCCGAAGTCTCAAGCTCAGTAAATGGCCCCCAGGCTGATCCGTTCCAGAAGACTTTGCCGATATCAGAGTCATTATCAACATAGGTGAAGAGCAATTTATCCGAATGGGGGTCGTTCGCCAGAGTCCCGAAACGGAAGTAATCGCCAAGGGCATTATTCGTGCTTTGCGCGCTCCAGTTGGTCCCGTTCCAAGCACACCAATTAAATCTGCCTCGATTTTTAATACCGGAATTGTTCACGATAATTCCCTGGCCGCCGCTGGTTTCATATTCGACATCCATGGCTTCGTAGGCCACATTAACCGAGCGGCCGGTGCACAACAACTCGTTTCCCCATGCATTACTGCCGTTCCAGACCTGCGCGGTATAGTTCCGGTTGGCATCTTGAACCATCACGACAATCTCATCGGAAACGGGATCCGAGGCGAGTTTAATCCACCGGGCAATTCCAGTCCTGGAAATATTAATTGTCCCGGGACCGGTCCACGCGGAGCCGTTCCAGACATAGTAGGTAGGATCGGCATCGCTATCAGAGGCCACGACCATGGCATCGCCGGAAAGGGTCTCGTAGGCGATATCCACGCCCCGGTTGGCGGCATTGGCATTTGTGGCTATTGTCTGGAGATTGCCCCAGCTTTCGCCGCGGTACACCTGGGCCTTGACCACCCGGCGGTCATCTATGGTAGCCGCAATGTATTCGTCTCTTTTCGGGCAGGCTTTGACAACCACCCAGTTGATGTTTCGCGTTCCGACATTTACCGCATCCGACGGTGACGACCAATTCGTGCCGCCCCAGAATCTGTATTTGGGAGTACCGGGGGCGGTTCTGGTTCCGTAAACCAGTATGGCCCATCCATGCTGGCCGCCAAATTGACCGTCAAATGGCCGCCAATGCCACATACTGGTCCATTGCGCCTCATCTTTGGAACCAACGGACTTAATCACGCCATTTGTATCCAAAACCGCGACAAAGGAAGCCTGCCCTACTGCTCCCGTAATGGTAGTCAAATTAGAATTGGTTCTCCAGGTTGCATTGGTGGACATATAGGCGCGCGCGGCGCTGACACCGCTCTCGGCGGCGAAAAATGCCTGGCCCCAATTCAACGACTGAATACTTTCCATTGATCCGGTCGAAACGAGCATTAGCATGCCGGCGCCCAGTAACCCCATAACCACAATCGCGGCGATGATCCCGATCAGGGTGAGGCCGGAACAGGCGTTCTTCGAACGCCGACACTGGAAACTGGAAACTGGAAATTTGGCCTTCACGTTTTTGTACTGTTAATCTGATATCCTATAGTCATTTGGATTTTATTACTCCATTTGTCAAAGTCATACCAGATCATATCCGACAAATCTTCCGATAGATTGTAAACATCCAACTCGTAGACCTCTTTCATGGCACGCTCCAATTTCCAGTTTCATTCCGCTCATCTTTCTTCCCGAATTTCAAGTTTCCAATTTCGAGTTTCACTTTAACAATCCCTCCCGCAGGAAGAAATTGACCTTTAATTCCGAGGCCGCCAGATTATTGGTCACGCGCAAGTCCAGGGCCACGCGGCGAATAAGGGCCAAGTTGGTCGTAGTCGTGTTCGTGGCATTATAATAATACAACTGGAATGTTTGCACGTTCCTGGCCAAGGTGTTATTATTTAAAAATACGGTCTCTCCCAGCCTTTTGAATGAATTGGTGGCGCCTTCCGGCGTGGTAAAAGCCCATTCTGCGCTTGTGTTCGTGATGTTGGCCCGCCAAACACGCGCTTCGCGCCGCATGCGTTGCACGACTGCCATGGCATCGCTGTCGGCCTGGCGCTGCGCCAGCAGGAGCGTATATGTCCGGCCGGCATTGACAAGATAATCCATCGTAACCAGCGCAATAATCGCCATGATCACCATGGTTACCACCAGCTCGATCAGACTAAATGCAGAATTATGATGACATGCTTTTTTCATGACATTAAATTAAGCTCGGCAGTTGCCGGGCAACTTTTAACTGTAGCCGCGATCGCAGATCGCGGATCCGGGGTCAACGCCCCCGGCTACAACCTCGGATAGCGCTGGGCAAACTTTAAAATTCCTTAGCATTAAATTCCTGCAACTGTCCGCCTGAAGCGGATCCGCTTTGGCGGAAAATGTTTCTGCATTCTGCATTCCGCGCTTCGCGTCCGCCATAGCCGCTACGGCGACGGCGGATTCATTCTGCATTTCTCAGTAATCCCGGCTCACCACCGACACATTGGAGACGGCCCACGCAAGATTACTGACCACCACTGTAATGCGCTTGAAATCATTCGTGTAATAATCCGGCAACGGGGGGGAATTGAAATTCGTGGCGGGCACATTCACAACGATGACACGCCGGGTGAACCCGGCGCAATTCGGCAGGTTCGAGCCCTCTATGGTCTTTGGAGGCGTTTCGAACCAGTTGTCATAATCATCCACATCATTATATAACCTGCGATTAGATTCGCCCGCCTCCGGGCCGAAATTAGTGGAATATTGAGGATTCGCATATTGTTTGGACCTGATTTCATTCATCAGATCCTCGCACAACAGATTGGCTGACAGGAGATATTGCTGTCTTTCCATGCTTTTCAGCGATTCATGGAAACCCATGATCAGGGCCAGGAGGGCAATGCCGACCAGGACAATGGTGATGAGCAATTCGATCAAAGTAAATGCAGAATGCAGAATGCAAAATGCAGAATTATTTCTGCAAAATACGGCTTTTTCCACGGCAGAATGACACGCTTTTTTCACATTATTGTATTCCTTAAACTGAAATGTTTCTGCATTCTACATTCCGCGCTTCGCGTCCGCCATAGCCGTTGCAGCGACGGCGGATTCATTCTGCATTTCTTATTCAAGCCCAATATATCCGGTTTCACGCGCAATCGTCACGGTTAAGCCCGAATTAAATGCAATGCTTCCATTGGTCGTCAGCGGCGAATTTGTATTGTAGCAGGGGACACCGTTGGTTGCGCTGAAGTAAAGCGTATTGCCGGGAATATTACTCAAGGAAAAAACCACGCCTGAAAACCGCGCGCCCACATTCACCAGCCACGGAGATTGTGTAACCGGGCTCGCAACCGCCGTGTAGCCCCCCGGCGCATTCGTGTCGGAGATCGCCACCGCATATGAGTTCGAGGCGAAGATCACCTGCATGGTCCGTTCCCGATCCATGGCCATGTTGCGAATGTAGCGCAGGTTGACGCTAAGCTCATTGGCGGCCAACCGGGAGCGGGTCGAGGATAAGATCGTGTTTATTTTTTCGATTCCCCACACCGCCAGGATGCTGATGACAAGCAAAACGACAATCAGCTCAATCAGCGTAAAACCAATCTTATTAGTCGCAAGTCGCAGGTCGCAAGTCGCAGGTCGGAGATAAGAGGTCGAAGGTCGCAAGTCACAGGTCGCAAGTTCTGACCTTTGACTTTTGACGTTAGACTTGAGACGGTTCATTCTGCACTCACTTCACTCCGACGACCATCTGCTGGGCGCCGTTGCCCAGGACAACGTTATTGGGATTCACCTTGAGAATGGTCCACTCACCGATGCGATCGCCTTCCTCGAGCATTTTGCCATTGATCATGGCGATCCGCTTGTTGGAACCCGGACGCGATATAATGGCGGTGACTTTGAGCTTAATTTCGTTATTGCTCGTCAATTGTCCACCATCCGTCGTCCCGACTTCGTCCGGCAGTGCCGGACTACGGTAGGCAGGCTGTCGCCCGGCCTCCGCCGCGCTGAACGGATTGCGGCGCGGCAGTCGCGCCGCAATCTGTTGCTGTTCGGCCAGCACTTCAGGATCCAAAGCCGCATCCGGCGCCTGGCTTTGAACCTGTTCGCCGGCTGAGGGAGACACTGGTTGGGCGGGGAGGGCTGGGGCAATGGTGGACGGCGGAGGCGGCGCGCTTTTTTTCCCTACCTTGAAGACATTGACTACCAAGAGATAAATCAGGACAAGTCCCAAAACAATGGCCAGCACCCAGGCGATTTTATCTCGTTGTTTTTGGTCCATAGCTACTCCTGCACCCTGACGCATAGGAATTTCAAGGTTATTCCCTCTCCCTTGGGAGAGGGTTAGTGTGAGGGCTTCCTGGTGGCTACCCCTCACCCGATCCCGCAACGCGGGATCGACCTCTCCCGAGGGAGAGGTAAAATAGTTGCCGACCCAATTCAATGTCTGTGTCAATCAGCCAAGCGACTACTGCGCGAGTGAAAACACGGACAGATGCAACGTCACATCAATCTCGTCCGGCGAGGTCCCGTCTTTCGCTGGCTCGATTTCCATTGATTCGATCTTTGCCCCAATCTCCCATGCGGTCATGCTCTGTAAAAATTTTACAAATCCCGGATAGGATCCCGTTAAGATAATCTCGTGCGAAATTACATTCACGGCCTGGCCACGATCAGCACGGATCGGGGCGGCTGACCCATCGGCCTTGCGTTCCAGCTTAAAGGCATTGATCATTTCCATGCCGGACAGCGAGGCTGACTTCACCACGGCCTTGACCAATTGGGGGGTTTCGTAATCCTTCCCCACAAACTTGTCCGTGATCTGTTTGATGTCGTGTTGGAACGTTTCCAACCGTTGCTCAAAGTCGGCAATCAGGGCGGCATTCCCCTGGATCCCTGCTATCTGGATTTTCATATCATCGCGCGTCTTGGACAAATCGTCGAGCGCAACGACCCGGCTGCGGAGCCAGAAAGCGGCGCAAATCACGGCTACAAACGCGATTCCCAGGGCCATCAGCGATTTGGTGTAACTCGACATGGCATTTTCCCGTAACTACTTAGGTCTTTTTTTTAACCACGAAACACACTAAATACACGAAAGTTCAGCGAACAAATTTTGCATGTTCTGTTTTTTTTGGTAATGACAAACAGAATTTGATCTTAATGTCGCACCCATTTCGTGTGTTCCGTGTGTTTCGTGGTTACTCATCCTCCGGCTTAATGAACCAGCTCACACTGAATTGCAAACGTCCCCAGCAATGATTCTGTCCGGGCCGCCTGGGCATTGACAATACAGACCTTTTTGAAAAATACCGATGCTCCCAGGGCCGACAGCATTGACGCCATAGCATCGTCAAATCGCACGGCCGACGCAAGCACATTGCCTTCGAGCAGGATCGTGTCGGGGTGATTCGGGTCAACCCCGGCCCCGCAACGGGTCAGGACAACATCAGGGGGGATCGCATCGGCCAATGCGTTAAGCATGCCTGGCCAGAGCAGATTGCGCCCAACCATGTTTTGGAGGATCCGAATATATTCTGACGATTCCAGGCACTGCTTTTGAAGCGTATCCCGCCGCGCGCGTTCCATCACGGCCTGCTGAAGCGAGGGTTGATATTGACGCATATCTAATTGAACCAATTTGATTTGAACAGCCTGGAAAGTTCCGGCTATAAGCAGGGGTAAAAAGCCCAGGATCAGCATGGCCGCAACGGCCTTGGGCATAAACGCGGCCACGCGCTTAACTAAATGCACGTGCCGGGGCAGAAGACTGATGGCCGGTTTTTCCGTCAACGCCAGTCCCGTGGCCAAGGCCAGGCGGGCGCCATGTTTTTCGGCGTAATTCCGGGTGCCCGGGTTTGTGAACGCCATGTCGGCAAAAGGGTCAATCAATCGCACGGGCATGCCAACCGACTTTTCTAAGTGCGTGCGCAAAATTTGCAGTTCTGCTGTGCCGCCGGTAAGAAACACGGCATTTACTTTCTGCCCCACGTTATCCGTAAAAAACTGAATGGATCGCATGATTTCGGAGGTTATCCGCTCGATCACTGGCCGGGCCAATACCTCCATCTGCTCGATCCGTTTGGGCGCCGGTTGGCTTGCATCCGTCGCTTGCCCTCCGTCGTTTGCCGTCTGCCGTCCTCCATCCGTTGGTTCTGCGTTCGTCCTCCGCATTCCGTCGTCTGTCGTCCGTCGTCCGTCGTCTGGTCTTTGTCGTCCGTCCAGGGGGAGATAGCCGGTGATTTTTACATCTTCGGCTTCCAGCTCAGTCAATTGAATCGGCCCGTCGTCGGTTGACACTACGGTCGTTAGAATCTTGGTTATGGCATCCCCGCCTACCGGCACTTTACGCATGAATTTTACGGATTGACGATCCAGGATATAGAAATTAGAAGTCGTGGCGCCCAGGTCGGCTACCAGGAAAACAGGGAATTCATCGGCCCAGCGTTGGTGCCGGGCCAAGGACTGGTAAGCACATGCAGCCAAGGTAACATCGTCGATCAATCCGCCGCTGGCTTCAATCAACCGCCCCCAGGCTTTGACGGCTCTCCAATCGGCCAATCCGACCAGATACCCTACGCGCTCCCGGAGAAAATCGGATCCGACAAAAGCCATCATCGGCTTTTCGCTTTCCCAGGAAACGAGTTTTCTGGCCTGCAGCAATATTGCGCCGTCAGTTTCGGCCTTGCCCATCTTCGGCAAAATGACAAAACAGCTTTCCAGCGCGCCGTTGGCGATAAAGATTGTTTTACATCCGGAAAGATTTTTATGAATGAGAAGCTGACGGGTGACGTCCAGAGGCGGGCGAGTTTTGCCTTTGATCCGCGACTCAAAGAGGACTTCTTCAAGAAAGATATGCTCGACCTGGAAGGCGCTCCCGACCTCTGGAGAGTCGGGACGACGGACCAGTACGACCATCTTGGCGCCGGTTGACCCGCACTCCAAACCGGTGTTGCGCTCGGAATTAAATTGAAACATAGTCATGGGAACTACACAGGTGTTCAGTGTTCGGGGTTCAGTGTTCAGAGGCTGTTGAAAAACTGCTTCTCCGGTCATTCAGAGCGGAGCGCCCTCCGGAGGCGGGTCCGCCTGTGGCGGAAAGAATCTCCAAATCGCAGATTTGGGCCATTTTTGAGATCCCTCGACTACGCTCGGGATGACCCTTACTGACGATAACGGCTTTTCCTAACAGCCTTCAGCCTACAGTCTAAACACCTTGTGCAGGCAGGTTACCGGGAGATAAGGGACGAGATCGTATCGAGCAATTTCTGCGGCTGATAGGGTTTTGTTAAATAGGCATCCACACCGATCGCCTGCCCCTTCTGCCGGTCATTAGCCTGGGACATGACGGTCAACATCATCACGGGAACATGCTTGTATTTTGCGGAATACTTCAATAGTCGCGCCACTTTGAACCCATCCATTTTGGGCATCATTACATCGAGAATAACCAGATCGGGGTCTTGATGCCTGACCGCATCAAGACCTTCTATTCCATCGCCGGCCTCAACGATATCGTAGCCATTGGCTTCCAGACGCAAACGCAGCGCCACTCTAAAATCAGGCTCGTCCTCGACTATCAGGATTTTTTTACCAGGCTGCATTACGCTTGGCCCAACCATTCTTCGCTAAAAAAACGACGTGAAGGGGAGAAATGCTCCCCTTCACGTCAAACCTAAAATAAGCTGACAACAACCTCATCAGTCGTTCTCAATGTTGTTCGTCGTGCCTTTAGCATATACAACCCATTGGCCATTGCTCTGAATGTACATGACATCGTTCGTCTTGAATTTATCCGATTTCCAAGCGTTCGATACAGTCAGGTTGGCCCATATGTTGCTCGCCGCCGGCCAGAGATTCGTGCCGGTCAAGCCGTTGGTGCTTAGAATATTCTCAGCATACAGCATATGCGTTGAGCTTCGTAGAGAGCCCAGCATGCTGCGGTCCGCTGCCTCTTTGGCTCGCGCGGTTATGTCGATATACTTTGGAATGGCGATGGCCGCCAAGACACCCAAAATAACGATCACGACCACTAACTCGATCAGTGTGAATGCATTCGATTTCATGATGTTTCCCTTCGACCGGTGTTACGCAAATCATTCCTGATCTTGCGACCGGCCACCTTGTTTATGGCTTCGGACCTGAACAGTTCAGTCCCGCGAGCGGATCCTTCATGCGACCCTGGTATGGCACATGGCCTGGTTTAAGCCGCACTTGATCCTTGACTGAGCCATCCCTCGGAACAAAATTACCGACGATACATCCTCCTTTCATTGGCATCCACGATACATAAGGACACCGTTTATACTGTTACTCTTTATAGAAACATACTGGCATATTACGCAAATATGTCAACAACAAAAAACAAATATCATAACAACATTATTATAAACGGATTATGCCTTCATAGGCGGCGACTGAAAACACTGGATTCCCGAGCCTACTCCGCCGTAGTAAAGCTCTTGGGCCTACTCCGCCGGAGCAAAGCTCCTGCTGCGAAGGCCGGACTGCGAAGGCCGGACTACGACCTTCCTACGCCCACCGAAGCGAGGGCTTCGCGAAGGCGTGAGGCCGGGTCAGGTCGGAAATGACAAGCACGCGCCCCCTTTTCACATAATGACCCATTACCGCACCTGGCTGGTCAAGGCTTGGGACATATTCCAAATGGGAAGGAAAATTGAAAGGGCCAGGAAGAGCGCGCCCGCGCCTATGATGACGGTAATGATCGGTTCAATCATGGTCGTCATGTTTTTCAGCGTGTAATTGATTTCAATGTCGTAAAAATCAACCACCTGGTCCAGCATGTCGTCCAGACTGCCGGTTTTTTCGCCCACGGCAATGAGGCTGGTCACCATCGGCGGCAATATGGGCATTTCGTTTAAAAAGGCGTCGGCGATGGTATTGCCATCCTGGATGAATTGCCTCACATTAACCAGCAGTTTATTGAAAAAGGTGTTAGCCACAACAGTGGGGGCGATTTCCAGCGCCTTCAGCACGGGCACGCCATTGCGCACCAGCATCGCGAATATCCGGCCAAACCGGGCCACGACGATCTTGGTATAGACCGGGCCAAAGAGGCGCACATGAAATTTCGCTTGATCAATCTGCAGGCGAATCGTCTTAACCCGCATAAGGAACAGCGTGCCAACCCCGATTACAACGGCCATGCCGAGGAGAATCGGCCAGGAATGCTGGAGCAGGTTACTGCCGGCCAGGAGCATGCGCGTTGGCAAGGGCAAGGCAACGGTGGAATTGGCGAAAAACGCCGCGAACTTGGGAATCACGAAGGCCAGCATGATGATGGCGGCCAGGATCAAGGCGGTGCAAACCATGAGCGGATAGCGCAAGGCCGACTTGATTGCCGTGCGGATTTCCAATTCGCGTTCCATCCACTGCGCAATGCTGGACAGCGCCTTGACCAAATCACCGCCGGTTTCGCCGGACACGACAATGCTTACGTATTCCCGCGCAAAGACTGTGGGGTATTCCGCCATGGCCTCCGACAGGCGGGATCCGGCGGTCAGGGTCCGACTCACGCCGGAGAGAATCTGTTTGAACCTTTTATTCTCGACCTGATCCCGCAAAATCTCAATGGTCTGGACAATGGGGATACCTGCTTTCAACATGGCGCCCAACTGGCGGGTAAACAAAATGACATCTTCATCCCGAATCCGCTCGAAAAACAGGCCGGACAGCGCACTTTCCGCAGACGTGGTTGCTGGAATAATTTCAACGGGGATTAGCGAGTCTTTTGTCAACTGCTCATAGGCGGCGTTCTGATCGTTCGCCTGGATCGTCCCTTCGACAATTCGGCCAGTCAAGTTGCGCGCGCGATAGGTGTAATTTCTCATCGGAACAGTATTAAAATAAAAATCACGGCAAGCAACAGCAGGATTACGCCCATGATTTTGCGCATACCCAGCAATTTATCGTCAATATCATGGGTCCGGTTCAATGCTTTTTCAATGGCATCCGTTGAAACCCATTTTTTCGACACGCGATTGGCCGCCTTGAAAACATTTGGCCAGATCAGCAGGAAGGCCGACAAGATCAGGCAAACCAGAGCGAACCAGAGCGCGATCATTTTATACGAGACAGCAATCACGGGCATGTTAATCTCCCAAGAAAATGCAGAATGAAAAATGCAGAATGCAGAATTAATTATTGCTTTGAATTTTTCCTTTCCCCTCCTTTCTTAATTTCTTCACTTGGCGTCCTTTGTGACTTTGCGAGAGACAAATGCTTTGGCTTGTCAGGTGACGCCAAATTTTTCCGATGCCTCCAAAACCAAATTGGTATCAATCCGCCCGGCTTTTTGGGCATAGCCCAGGGCCAGGCTCACATCACAAAGGGTGTTGATCCGTCGGGGAATGCCGCCCGAATTGCGAAAAATAAGATTCAGGGCCTCGTCCTGAAAGAGCGGTTCCTCCCGTCCGGCAACCGCGAGCCGGGCTTGAATGTACCTGGCCGTATCGGTGTTGTCAAAATGATTCAACGTGCACGTAATGGGAACGCGCTGGGCCAACTGTTTTAGACCGGCCACGCGCTCCGCCAGTTCCAGGTGTCCCAGAAAAAGCAAGGTCAGCAGAAATTCATCGTGGCTTTGAAAATTCAACAGCAAACGACACATTTCCAGCGCCGCCTGATTATCAAGCATGTGAGCCTCGTCAATTACCAGCACGGTGTGCTTGCCGTCGCGCTTATTCTCCGTCAATGCCTTCTCGATGATTTCCAAAAGCGCATCGGCCACCAGACTTGAGCGATCCGCCGACAGCGCGCCCTCGGTCATTGCGCGCGCAATGCTGCGGAGCAGATCCAACGGCGTCATGCCCGGTTGAACTGCGCATGTTTTCGAAACGTTGGATTTTCCGATCTGCTGGAGCAGTACACGGGACAGCAGTGTTTTGCCGCATCCGTAGGCACCGGTCAACAGCGCGCCGCCCATGTTTTCGGTGACGGCATAAGTCAATTTCATCAGCGCCTCATCGTGTTGCGGCGAGTGATAAAAAAACTTGGGGTCCGGGGTGTTATGAAATGGGCGCGAATTTAGTTTCCAGTATTCCTCGTACATACATTACCTTTTTTTCAGCCGTTCACGGCTTGAAATTTGAAACTGGAAATTAGAAATTTGGCTTTCACAGCCCGCAACTTATAGACTTCGGCGCCCAAATTTCGAATTTCAAATTTCCAATTTCAGCGTTCCGCGAACGCTTATCGTTTTTTCTGTGCCAGCCAGCTTGTCATCTGCTGCCGGTAACCATCAAGATCCAAACTGACATTTTCCACCGTCGCCACGGCGGGCACGCCTTCTTGCGCCGCCTGAGCTTCCGGTTTTTCCTCCAGGGGCACAGACATCGGCATGGGCATGTCGGCAACATTTTCCAAGACGGCGATACGGAGCACCTCCTCAAGAGTCGTGACGCCCCGCCCTGCTTTTTCAATGCCGTCTTCCAGCATGCTGACCATGCCGTCCTTGCGCGCCTGGACCCGCAAGGCATCGGTCGAAACACCGGCGGCAATCAATTCGGCCAGCTCCGCGGTCACGGTCATCACCTCAAAAACGGCAATACGCCCCCAGTAACCGGTATCGCGGCACTTGGCACAGCCTTTGCCATGCCACAACTGAGGCGGCAAGACAATGCCGGCGGCCGTCAACCGCTGGCGCAAACGGTCGGCAATCGCATAGGGTTTCTTGCACTCCGCGCAGATACAGCGCACTAAGCGCTGGGCCATCGCACCCGCCATCGAGGACGACAACAAAAACGCTTCAATATTCATGTTGATCAGCCGGATGACCGCACCGGGGGCATCATTGGTATGGATGGTTGAGAACAGCAAGTGCCCCGTCAAGGCCGCCCGGACGGCCAATTGGGCGGTTTCCTGGTCACGGATTTCCCCCACCATAATGACATCGGGATCCTGGCGCAAAATATTGCGCAACGCGGATGCAAAAGTGAGCCCCGCCTTTTCATTGACCTGCACCTGAGTGACCATATTAATGCGCCGCTCGACCGGGTCCTCGATGGTAATGATGTTACGTTCCGGCGACCTGGCCTTGGAGAGCATCGCGTAAAGCGTGGTGGATTTACCACTGCCGGTGGGACCAGTGATCACGACCATGCCGTGCGGACGGCGGATAAGTTTTTCGACCTTGGGCAGGAGGGCATCGGATATGCCCATGCTCTCCAAAGGAATAGTCATGGACCGGGCATCGAACAGACGGATGGCCATGTTTTCGCCGTTGGTCGTGGGCATGCTGGACACACGGGCCTCCACCGTGCGATTATCAATCGTGACCTGAAAATGGCCATCCTGAGGAAGGCGGCTTTCCGCAATGTTCATGCTACTGATCACCTTGATGCGGGAAATTATGAAAGGGTGCAGATATTGCGGTGGCGGTGGAATATCATAAAGCACACCGTCAATGCGAAAGCGAATCTTGAGTTGCCCTTCGCCGGGGTCAATGTGAATATCGCTGGCCCGGTCGCGAACGGCTTGGGACAGAATCATGTCCACCAGACGGCTTACCGGCGACTTACTGTTCTGCAGGACGTTTTCCTGCGATTTCACGGCCATTGTGCCCGGCACGGAATCTTCGCCCATCTGGTCCAGTAATTCCTTGAACTCCTCGTGCCCGGAATAGACCCGGTTGATCATCTCATGAATATCCCTGCGGGCGGCCAGGCACGGCTCAATCGTGAATTTGCCCAACGCGTTCGTCAGGCAATCAATCACCGTAATGTCGCTGGGATCGGTCACCGCAACGGTGAGGGAATCGCCGATGGAAAACAAGGGAAACATTTCCAGTTCCCGCGCCATTTTCTCGTCAATCAGGGCAACCACCGCCGGGTTATATATGTAAGCCTCAAGATCAACGAAGGGTACGTTGAAAATAGCGGCCTGTTCCTCGTAAGCCGTGCGCTTGGATAAAAACTCCAGATTGACGATTACTTCAACCAGCAGTTCATGGGTTTCCGCGCTGAGCGCCAGGGCTTTTTTGACGACATCTTCCGTCAGTAACCCCTTGGCGACGAGGCGCTTGGCCAGCTCCTCGTTCGTCTGCGCCAGCATCGGCCGGCTGATATCCTGGTTCATGGCAATCCTCGATGCCTTTCAATTAGGCGGCCAAAGCCGCAACTACTCGCGCCCGGAGGTCGCGAGCCACCTTGGAGATCAACGCTTAAGGTGGACGCCGACGTCCCTGTCGGCGTTTCTTTATCTACCCTTGAAATTCCTATACGCTCAACCGGCCCCTTCGGCAAGAAACTTGGCTATCATATCCAGCATCTCCTGAGGCTTATAGGGCTTGGACAGATAGGCATCGCCCCCGACGGACATTCCGATCTCCCGATCAGACTGCTGGGCCCGCGCCGTGAGCATGATGATCGGGATTTTACGATGCTTTTCATCGAATTTCAGCAGACGGGCAACCTTGTATCCATCCATTTTCGGCAACATAATGTCGAGCATGATCAAGTCCGGATTTTTGTTCCGGGCCATATCCAGTCCCGCGACACCATCCTCCGCTTCAATAACCTCGTAACCGTTGGCTTCCAACCGCATGCGTAGCGCCATTCGGAATTCCGGCTCATCTTCAATCACAAGAATCTTTTTTGCAGACGCCATTGTTTTATTCCTTTATCCCAGGCCGACCGGTGTCAGCCGTCTTTTCCTCGACGGGTTCCACATAGTCTTTCGGGCCAATGCCCAGCAAAAATTGCACTTTATCCAACAGGTCGCCGGGCATAAACGGTTTGGCCAGATAGTCGTCGGCCCCCTGTTTGGCAACCTCGTTTAACAACGGCGCATCTCCCGAAATCGCGAGAATCTTGAAGGCCCACGGTCGCAAGGAAAGCAACACCTGTTCGCCGCGCACGTCCGCCAGATGAATGTCGAGAATAACCAGGTTCGGCTTGAACTCCCCGGCAATGACCAGCGCCTCAAACCCGCTTAACGATGACTTGACCTCCAGCTTCAAATCAGAATTCCGAAGCACATTTTCGATCATGCGAACAATGGATGCCTCATCATCAACAATGAGAATCCGGGCGGGCAATTCTTTGTCGAACATCGGAATGGTAAACGAAAAACAACTGCCTTTGCCCGGCACGCTTTCCACGGAAATACACCCGCCGTTAAATTCCACCAGGCTCTTGGCAATTTTCAACCCGAGCCCGGTACCCTTAGCCCCCGGACCATTCTGGCGATTGATCTGGACAAACGCCTCAAAGATTTTGTCGTGCGCATCATCGGGAATGCCAGGGCCGTTATCCTCAATTTCAACGCGCAAAAAGCGGTTTTCTTCTTTGACGCGTATATGGATAACGCCGCCTTGCGGCGTAAATTTCTGGGCGTTGCCCAGCAGGTTTGTCAGGATATGTTGGACGCTTTTCACGTCGCAATGCGCTGTCGGCAAGTTGTCGGGAACATCCAGTATCAGCGACTGATCTTTGGTTTGGCACACGGGGAGAAAATCGTTGCGGAATTGAATCAGCAGGGCCGCTAAATCAACTTTCGTCTTGCGCAAATCCATCTTGCCGGCTTCAATCCGCGCCAAGTCCAGTATCTGGTTGACGAGTTCCGTGAGCCTGTCGCTATTGCGCAGAACCGCATCCAGGCATTGTTTCTGTTTCTCGTTCAGTGGGCCGACGGTTTCATCCCGGACCAGCGAAGCGAATTCCCGCATAATGGCCAGCGGCGTCCGGATTTCATGAGAGACTTCCGCTACAAACTGGGATTTCGACTCGTTAAGCTCGCGCAGGCGTTTTAAAGCATCCTCGCTGGACAATCTTACATGGTGCCGTTCAATGGCATAGCGGATGGAATGCGCCAACGCGCTGATATTCCCTTGTCCCTTGATAATATAATCCTGCGCGCCTTCCTGCACCAAACTAACGGCCAGGGTTTCATCCGCCATACTCGTCAACGCAATAATCGGCACTTCGGGAAACCGCCTGTAAATTTTTTGGAATGTATCTGCCCCCCGGCTGTCGGGCAGGGTAAGATCCAGCATGACCAGGTCAACACGTCCTTCGGCCAGCCGCGCAAGCGCCTGATCAAGCCGGCCAACCGCAAATACATTATAATTAACATCTTTAACACTGCACAATTTTTCCTTGATCAACGTCACTTCGTCGGGATTGTCCTCGACAAGCAGGATATTAATTTGTTTTGTCTGCATGTTGAATCTCTTTTAGCCCAACGCAGTCTGTATCCGCAACCCAGAATTACCGTTGCCCGGCGGCCACCGCAAGCATTTATCACGAATGTTCTTTAAAGATGGCGGCCGGCATCCCGTCCGGACGTCTGCCGACATGATTTGCTTGTTTATTATAGCGGTTCCTGATGTGTCCGGCACTATGCGGGCAGTTGCGATTAATTAGGTTTTCTACCCAGAACGTATAACCAGCGTCAAAATACTTATAAATGATTTGCAGTATATCCGGGGGCGGGGCAACACACAAGCGCGAAATGATTCCCGGATGGATATGAAAAAACTTGACTCTGCCCCGGGCCTGTCACATGCTGAATGCAGTTTGCCGTCCCGAAAGGCGCAATTACACAAGTCGCAACCTGACACATGGACTTTTGCCATGCTTATTGAAAACGCCGCCATTCTCAGTAACCGCCGGATTAAGGGCGGATATCGGCTACTGACGTTAAAGTCCGTGAAAATTGCGCCCATGGTTCAACCCGGCCAGTTTGTGCACCTGCGCGTGCCGCCTGCGGCGGATGCCATTTTGCGCCGCCCCTTCAGCGTGTTCCGGGCACAGGCCGGACAATTGGCAATCTTATATAAAACCGTCGGCAAAGGCACACAGGCCATGGAATTGTTGCGCACGGGCGAAGAAGTCAACATCTTAGGCCCGCTTGGCAACGGATATCCCAACGCGCGCCAGAACAACCTGCCGGTGCTCGTGGCTGGCGGCTATGGCATGGCCGCGCTTTACCTGGTGGCCCAACGCGCGAGGGTCAAAGGGATTGTGTTTGTCGGCGGAAAATGCGCGGATGATATCCTGTGCGCGGAAGATTTCCGGAAAATAGGCTGGAGCGTGCGCGTGGCTACCGAAGATGGAAGCGCCGGTAAAAAAGGACTCGTCACGCGTATTCTGGACACGTGGTTGGACAAAAATCTGCGCGGGCGCACCCCGGAGTTTTTCGCCTGCGGCCCAAACGGCCTGTTAAAGGCGGTATGCCAACGCGCCGAACGCGGCCAATGGCCGGGCTGGGTTTCCATGGACCGCCACATGGGTTGTGGCTTGGGCGCCTGCCTGGCTTGCGTGCAGAAAGTGCGATCCCCGGATGCGGCCGGCAAGGAAACATGGGCTTGGGCGCGTGTTTGCACGGAGGGGCCGGTTTTCGCATGCCGAGATATTATATGGGGAAATGTAGAATGAAGAATGCAGAATGAAAAATGAAAAACTCAGAAAAATTTATGCCTTTTGCGTCAATAAACAAGTTTTGCAAGTGCCTGCATGAATAAGACCAAACCAGATCTTTCCATCCGCATCGGCGGGCTTGTCATGCAGAATCCGGTCATGACGGCTTCCGGCACATTTGGCTACGGGCCGGAATTTGCCCGGCTTATGGATCTCAACCAGCTGGGCGCCATCGTGGTCAAGGGCATCAGCCTTCAGCCCGTCCAAGGCAATCCCATCCCGCGTTTGGTGGAAGTGCCGGGCGGACTTTTGAATGCCATTGGCCTGCAGAATCCGGGGTTTGAGGGCTTTGTTCGCGACTATCTCCCATTCCTCAGGCAATACCGAACACCGGTAATCGTCAACATCTGGGGCCGCACGATTGCGGAATACGCGGCTGTCGCCGAACGCTTCAGTAATGTGCCCGGCGTGCATGGTCTGGAACTGAATATTTCCTGCCCCAACATCAAGCGTGGCGGCATCGCGTTCGGCGCCGATCCCAAAATGGCGCGGCGGGTCATCACCGCCGTGCGCGCGCGCACCCGCCTGCCGCTGATTCCCAAGCTTTCGCCGAACGTGCGGGCAATCGCCGAATTTGCGCGTATTGCCGAAGACTGCGGGGCCGATGCCGTCTCACTGATTAACTCGTTTCCCGCCATGGCGATTGATGTCGAGACCCGGCGTCCGCTCCTGGCCAACATAACGGGCGGACTGACCGGCCCGGCCATTCACACCATCGCGCTCAAGATGGTCTGGGAAACGGCGCGTGCCGTCAAAATTCCCGTGATCGGCATGGGTGGCATCACCTCGGCCAGGGAGGCCTTAGCCTTCATCATTGCCGGGGCTTCCGCCGTTGCCGTCGGCACGGCCAATTTCAGCGAGCCGCGATGTACACTGGCCGTCATCAAAGGCATCAAAGCCTATCTGGTGCGGCATCGTCTGCCTTCGGTGCGCGCCCTGGCGGGCACGCTGGAAACAAAAACCTTGAATTAGACCCGGCAACTGTTTCACCTCTCCCGAGGGAGAGGGATTAAAATTGAAATTTCCATGACAAAGGCTACCTGTATGACATTGCGACGACAATGGCTCACATCCTGCACGCTGGCGGTTTTCATGATCGCCGCGATCAGCTATCTATTCTGGATCCCATATGATCCCGTCGTCTTGTACCGCGCCATTCCCGCCGATGCCGTGCTGGTCAGTTCGCACCATAACCTGGCGCAACGCCGGCACCAGCTGGCCACGAACATCTGGTTGCATCCACTGCTCGGCGCCGAAGAAACATCCGCGCAACCCCAAAACGCCGGCATATCCCGCCAGGAACTATCGAAGTTTTTACGTCTCATACGACTGGCCCGGCGCGACACCTTGCTCGCGTATCTGCCGGCGCCAGGCGGTGGCAAGCCCGCTTGGATGGCGGCATCCTGGATTGGCGGCTGGAGTCCCTGTTTGCGCTGGGCTCTGTTTTGGGGCAAATGGCCGGGAATTAAAGAATTGGGCGCCTTCGGCGGGCGAACCATGTGGGGTCTGCAAACACCCTTGGCTAACAGCCAGCGACTATCGTTTGCCTGTGGTGACGGCGTCTTGCTGGCCTGCTTATCGCCCGATCCGGCCGCAATCCGTTATGTGCTCATGGCCTATGACGGATTGATACCTTCCACGCGGGCACTGGCCGAATTACGGGCCATGCCGCAACCGGTTGCACCGGATGTCGTGTGGGGGCAGTGGCAAGGTCACGCCAACGCGCAACAATTCACGCTGACCGGGGAGCTTACCCGCTTTGACAACCAGGGACTTTCCGCGACCATCCGGTTACGGCCCAGTCCATACCGCCCCGCCCGGTTGGCGGACAGTATGGGCATAGCTGCCGTAGAACAGACCCTCGGCAATTTGCCGGCATTGGTCATTGCACTGCCAATGCCTACGCTCCAGGACGGACTGCGCTCAACATCAACCAACCCCGACTGGCTCCAGACAATCCGCCGCATTCTTCAATCCGACTGGATTTCACAGGATACCAACGGCCTGGCGCTGGCGCTTTTTACCGGCGAATACGGCGGCGGTTATGGCCGCAAGCCACTGCGCCTGAGCATCCCGGTCCTCATGGCTTTTACCCGCATACAACAACCGGAAAACTTGCGCCACCTGATCGGCCGTGAACTTGACCTGCTTAACGCCCGGCACCGGCTGGGGCTTATCCAGGATCCCAACCCGATAGCCGTGGGGTCGCAAACAATTTGGACAATTGAAATCACCGGCAACAAACCACACGCCACGCTGGAAGCGGAAGACCGGCCGGCCTACACCCTCATCGGCGATTGGCTGATTGTATCCAGCCAGGCCGGCAGTCTGGCCAAACTGATGCGACGATTTCAGAATCTGGGCAACGAAACTCCGCCGATGCCTGGGCGCCGGCACGGCGTAATGTCGGCCAAAAATACGGCGGGACTGGCATGGCTGGATCTTGATGCCGGCGGCAAGGCCATCCAACTGGCGTTAAGCTTATGGGGCTTAAGTCAGCGCACGGCCGACGCACCTTCAACACCGCACGCCATCAAGGCCGCGCGCACGCTCCTGGATCGAATCCGCCCGCTCCAATCCTGCACGTTGTGGATGGAACCGGAAGGTTCGAACATGGTTGTGCGCGTGGAAATCGGTCCGCGGGCGGAACTCTGAATAACATCCCACATCAATTTGTCCAAAAACATACACGCAAAAACGTGTATCGGACGCCCGGCATGCCTGCGCAGGTCAAGCCACCGGGCGCGTAGCCAATCCGATCGTCACGTGGCATCCCTGGATATGGTGTTCAAGGTTCTTGCGAATTGCATCAATGACCGGCTGAACCTGGGCCATGGTTTTGCGCGGGGCGAACTCGAGGAAGATATCAATGAAAACCCGATTACCCGACCGGCGCGAGCGGATGCCGTGCAAGGCCTCATACTCGTTGAACATGCGGGCCAGTTCGCGCAGGATGACGATCTGGGTTTCCTCCTCAAGCGTGCTATCGAGCAGGTCGTTGCAGGAACTTGAAACGATGCCTAGCGCGGCCAGGAGAATGAACCCGGCAATGATCAGGGACGCGATCGGATCAATATACAGCGACCACGCATATTGGGCCAGCGCCTTGCTGAGTGTGAGCGAGAGCAGGATAAACACATTGGCAAACGCCTTGCTGATAAACAATCGCGCCTGCGAAGCCATAATCGGCGAGCCGTTGCGCGCGGCCATGCGCCGACTGGTCCAGTAAAGCGCGCCGTTCACCCCGGTATAAACGATTTGGGACGCCATGCTGATCCAGATGCCAATCCCGGAAATGTGCGCCGGATGAAAAATGTGGAGCCCGGCATTCCCGGCCACAATGATCAGACAGCCGACCATGAGGATACCGACAAACAAGCTCGCCAGGTTTTCAAGTTTGCCGATCCCGTATTCGAACCGGGGATCCGAACCGCGATTGATCCGGCGCATGACTAACCAGACCAGCAGGACCGCCACCAGTTCCAGGAAGGTCTTGAAGAAGTCCGCCATCAGCACCGTGGACCGCGCCGCGAGCAATGCGGTCAGGGTAATGACCATATCCAGCCCGCCGGCCAGCACGGCGGCGCGCGTTTCACGTTCTTTTGATCTCCCGCCGGTATTTTTCGTGCGCATCAATCCATCCCGTCGCTCCGCCGTGTGTCCCCCAAAAACCTGCCCGACTTTCCCGGCTCAAATTATGTTTTCCGAAACAGGCCGCTTCGGCCGGCGCGCCGGCCAATCGGCGGGCGACTGGCCCAGCAGTTCGCTCCAAGTCTGCATAGCGCGTTTGAGAGCCATGGCACGGTGTGAAATTTTATTTTTGAGCGCGGCATCCATCTGTGCGAATGTCTGCTCGTAATTATCAGGCACAAAGAGCGGATCGTAGCCAAATCCCTGTTCGCCTCTGCTCGCGCGCAAAATCCGGCCATGGCAAACACCCTCGACAATCTGGGCTCGACCGCTGGGGCTTGAAAGCGCCACGACACAAATGAATCGTGCCATGCGGTTTTCCTGATTTTCCAGCAGGCCTAACAGCTTGAGATTGTTGGCCGTGTAATTAGCCGGTTCACCGGCAAAACGCGCCGAACAAACCCCCGGTTCTCCGTTTAGAGCGTCAACTTCCAAACCGGAATCATCCGCCAGCGTCCAGAGTTTCGTCAGCATCGCCAGCGAAACCGCCTTTTTGACGGCATTGGCGTGAAAAGTCTGACCGTCCTCAATGACTTGCGGAAGACTCTCAAATTCATGAACGCCGACGATTTCAATGCCGGGCAGGTTGAAGATCGCGCGGATTTCCGTGAGCTTATGGGAATTACGGCTGGCAATCAGGAATTTCATGGAATATAACTATAAGGCACAAAGCGGCAACATAAAGAAGTTGACAGGCCACGCGCTGAACGGCAGTATTACGGACAGTGTTTGCATTTACACGGGGAAGACGAAGCAACGCGAAGAAAGTGCACGGGGCGGGAGTTGAACCCGCACGTCATTTCTGACATTAGCCCCTTAAACTAACGCGTCTGCCATTCCGCCACCCGTGCAACACAAGTTGGTTTACTGATAAATGTGGTTTACTATAAACCGTCCGCTCCAAAGATCAAGAACGAATATATCTAACCTGAATGATTCATGAACGATCATGAATCATTCACCCTTCGGGCTTCGACTACGGCCTGAAAACAGGCCTTCGCTCAGGGTTAGCCTTGAGCAAGGCGCCTTGCGCCGCGTCGAAACTTGCAAATCATACAATTGACATAATTGCATGATTTGCAAGTGACTATGAATAGGTCAGGCTAATGACGCGCAAAAAAAACAAAAAATCTGCCGCCCCTATGTCCAACGCATTCCCAAATAACACCGAAAGTGATGTGGTGCATTTGAAAGCGGGAGAGCATTTGCCGGTCGTGCCCGCTCCTTCGCCCACGACCGAAATGCTGAAACAGCTCCTGGAGCAGATGCTGGAAAACGAACGCCGGCGCCTGCGCAATGAGTATGTCCGCATTACCCTGCTTTTTCTCGTGTTTCTGGCCACGGCCATCGGCGGCGGCCTCTGGTTTGCCACCAGCCTGCTGGACCAACTGCGCGCGGAGCGGCAAATAGCGGAGCGATCGTTACAAGCCTTACTCCAGCGTGACACTCGGGACAGAGGTCAGAGGTCAGAGGACAGAGGACAGAGGTCAGAGGTCAGAGAACAGGGGGCGGCAATCAGAAATCAGCAACCGGGCAAGTCAGAAATCAGCAATACATCCGCGCGCAACGTTCCGGCTCCAGCCGCCGACATTAATATTGTCCAGGCCCAGGCCGACATCAAACGGATCCTGGCCGACATGGAAGCTGAAAAGCAGGCGCTGGCTGATATGCTCCAATCCCAGGATGCGCAAACCAAGGACCTTTTACAAAATCGTGACAGTGATTTAAAAATTTTACACGAACGCATGCAAGAAATGCAACGCAAAATCATAAACGCGGCGCCATCCGAAGCGCAACCGGAAAAAAAAGCCGAGTCGGCGGCGGCAATTGAAGAGAAAGCGGACAATAGCCTGACCATAAAAACCACTAACGCCATCACGCTTCGACTGCCGATTCCCGCGCCCTGAATTCAAATGCCCACCCCTGCCCCATCCAATGCCGCGCCGGAAGAAACCATCACGGGCATCATTGATCACATTGTGTATCGTTCGGAAGAGTCCGGATACACCGTTTGCGTTCTAAAAACCACCGGCCACAAGGAAGGCATTGTGGTTGTCGGCACGTGTGCGGCCATATGGGCGGGTGAAAACCTGCAGGCCGAAGGACGCTGGATCCGCCACAAAACGCACGGACTCCAGTTTAACGCCCACAAGATGGTATGTGTCGAGCCGCAGTCCGCCGCAGGCATCGAAAAATATTTGGCCAGCGGCCTCATTCAGGGGATCGGCCCGGTCCTGGCCGGGCGGCTGGTCAGGAAATTCGGTGAGAATACCTTGCGGATTATTGAACGGGAATCGGCGCGCCTGGAAGCGGTCGAAGGCATCGGCCGAAAGCGGCGGGAACAGATCAAGGCATCCTGGAACGAACAGAAAACAGTGCGCGACATCATGATTTTCCTGCACGGCCACAACGTGCGCGCATCCCAGGCCATGCGCATTTACCGCGCTTACGGGGATGATGCCATTGCCCTGGTTCGCGCCAACCCTTACCGGCTGGCGGCGGATATCTGGGGCATTGGCTTCAAATCCGCCGATAAAATCGCCATGGATATCGGTATCCCGCCGCAATCGGTGGTGCGGGCGCAGGCCGGCATCATTTACACGCTTCAAACCCTGATGAATGAAGGCCATTGTTACTGTCCACGCGCGGAGTTGCTGGCCACGGCGGAACAGTTGCTGGCCATTCCACCCGCCATCCTGGAAGAAGCACTGGCGCTCGAACTCGGCAAGCACACCTTGATTGAGGAAGATACCGCTATTTACATCGCCGCACTGTTTCATGCTGAAACAGGTATTGCCACACAGATCACGCGTCTGCTGAAAACCCCGCCGCGCTGGATACCAAAAGATACCGCCAAAGCGATCCACTGGGCCGCCGGCCGCATGCGCATCACCTTCGCACCCTGCCAGGTCCAGGCACTGCGGTTGGCGCTGATGGAAAAAGTAAGCATCATCACAGGCGGTCCCGGCGTCGGCAAAACCACCATTATTCGCGCCCTGGTGGACATGTTTTCGGCCAAACGCCAGAGCGTGTGCTTAGCGGCGCCAACCGGGCGTGCCGCCAAACGTATGGAGGAAGCCACCCGGCACCCGGCCATGACGCTCCACCGGCTATTAAAATTCATGCCGACCACGGGCCGCTTCGCACACAACCAGTCCAGCCCCCTGGCCGGTGACGTGTTCGTCCTGGACGAAGTTTCGATGATAGATGTCAGCCTGATGCTGAACTTTCTGCTGGCCCTCCCACCCGCGTCCCGGCTGGTCATCGTGGGGGATGCCGATCAATTGCCCAGCGTGGGGCCGGGCAACGTATTGCGCGACATGATTGCGTCCGGCGCCCTACCCGCGGTCAAGCTGGACGTAATTTTCCGGCAAAGCGCACGGAGCTGGATCGTGCATAATGCCCATCAAGTCAATACGGGCCAGTTTTTCGATGCGCCGCCGGCCGATGAAAATTCCGATTTTTATTTTGTGGATGAGAACGATCCTGACAAGGTCATCCGCGCCGCCATCGAACTGATCACCAAGCGCATCCCCCAGCGGTTTGGCCTGAACCCGCGCACGGATATTCAGCTCCTGACGCCCATGCGCCGGTTCCAATTAGGCGCCGAGAATATGAATGCCATCCTGCAGGACGTACTTAATCCCAGGGGCGAGTCAGTCACGCGCTACGGGCGCATCTACCGCGCCGGTGACCGCGTCATGCAGATGCGGAATAATTACGACAAGGACGTCTATAACGGAGATATCGGGCAGATTAGGGCAATTTCCGACGAGGATCAGGAAGTTGAGGTGGATTTCGACGGCCGGCGGGTGATTTACCAGCTCTACGAACTGGATGAGCTTAGCATCGCCTATGCCAGTTCCATCCATAAGGCGCAGGGCAGTGAGCACCCGGCCGTGGTCATCCTGATGACCACCCAGCATTACAAGCTCCTGCAACGCAATCTGCTCTATACCGCGCTGACGCGCGGGCGCAAATTAGTGTGCCTGATAGGTTCGAAAAAGGCCGTGTCAATCGCCATCCGCAATAATTGCACCATCGAGCGGCGCACCCGCCTGCGAGAGCGTTTGGCGGCAATACGGAAGAATGGCGAATGGAATGGTTGATGGCCGATGGATCATGGGAAAGGATTCGACTTCTGCGTCATATTGCTGTAGTATTTTCACCGGCGTCCCACAGGGACGCCATGGGCTGTGGACTGTAGGCTGTGGACTGTAGGCTGTGGACTGTAGGCTGTGGACTGTAGGCTGTAGGCTGTAGGCTGTGGGTCGGAACAGAATAAACACAGATGGGAAAAACCGGAACTGCGGTTTTGATAATGGTCCTTCATAGCCCTCGGTTTTATTGGGATTTTCCCACAGTCAATAGCCCACAGCCCTCAGCCAAAGCATCCTATGGGATGCTACTGTAGTATTTTAATAAAAGCTACTCACTGGCATCCCACAAGGACGCCAAGACTATGGGAATCGAGGCAACCATGCAAAGCGCACAAAAACATCGTGGCGAACAATCCGGGCAGACGCAGGTTATTCGCGCCATGACCATGGAGCAACGCTGGCGGACGGCTCAAAGTTTATACGCCACCGCCAGGGAATGGAAGGCCTGCGCGTTGCGCTCCTTGCATCCGGATTGGAATGAAAACAATATCAGGGAATCGGTTCGAGGGAGTTTCCTTCATGCCGGAAGATAAAGATTTATTCCTGATCTTCATCCGTCCGCTTAATCGGATGGGCGTCGCTTACATGGTGACGGGATCCGCCGCCAGCATGGCCTATGGCATCCCCAGGGTAACGCTCGACATTGACATGGTTGTGGAACTAACGACAGCTCAGACCGGACTTCTGCCGCTGGCCTTCCCCTCGAAAGAGTTCTACTGTCCGCCGCGGGAAGTGATTGGCATTGAAATAGAGCGCGCATCCCGCGGGCATTTCAACGTGATTCACATGGAAACGGGCTTCAAAGCCGATTTTTACCCGACGGGCAACGACCCACTGCATCGCTGGGCCATGGCGCGCCGTCGGCGAGTGGAGATGTTTGGCGAAGCGATCATGTTGGCCCCGCCTGAGTACGTCATTGTTAGGAAATTGGAGTACTTCCAAGAGGGTGGCGCTGAGAAACACTTGCAGGATATTCATGGCATGCTCGCCACCTCCGGCGACCTGATCAATCTTGTCGAGTTGGAGCCATTGATTCAACAGCGCGGTCTCCAAGAAGCATGGAAGCGCGCGCAGGCCTTGCGACTATAAATGCAACCTGCTCTACACCGGAAACCGCAGAATATCAAATAGCGAATATCGAACGGCGAAGTTCAGAACTTCGAGATTCTGCGGTTCGTTATTCGTCAATCTGCGGTTCTCAGGAAACAACACTGCTGGTAACGCCCCTGAAGATCAAGCACTTACGCTGGCAGGCGAATCAGCCGTGCCGATTGCGAGCGCCGCCACGTTAACCATTGACCATTGACCATGTTCCGCTTATAATGCCGGCTTCCAATGCAAAGCAGGAACTTTAAGGAGAAATTTTTATGAACTACGGTCTGACTGAACAGCAGGAAATGATCCGGGACTTGTGCCGCCAGGTGGCCCAGGAAAAAATAAAGCCGATCCGCGAGCACTATGATGAAGCCAATGAGTTTCCGCATGAAATTCTGAAGGTATTTGCCCAGGCGGATTTGTGCGGACTCTATATCGAGGAAAAATACGGCGGACTGGGCGGCGGGGTCATGGACCTGAGCATCGCCGTCGAGGAACTATCCAAAGTTTGCAGTGGCATTGCGCTGAGCTTGGCCGCCACGGCGCTGGGCACCTTCCCCATCATTCTTTACGGCAATGACGAGCAGAAGCAGAAATATCTGCCGCGCGTCGCCTCCGGCCAGGCCCTTTCGGCCTTCGCCCTGACGGAAGCCAATGCCGGCAGTGACGCCGGCGCCATTGCCACCACGGCCGCCAGGGACGGCGACGATTACATCCTCAACGGCACCAAGCAATGGATCACCAACGGCGGCGAAGCCGAGATTTACTCGGTCATCACCAAGACCGATAAATCCAAAGGCTCGCGCGGCGCCACCGCTTTCATCGTGGAGAAAGACACGCCGGGTTTCACCTTCGGCAAGAAGGAAAACAAAATGGGCATCCGCGCCTCCGCCACGCGCGAACTGGTCTTCCAGGATTGCCGTGTGCCGAAAGCCAATATCCTCGGCAAGGAAGGCCTGGGTTTCATCGTGGCCATGAAGACCTTCGACATGTCCCGTCCGGGCGTGGCCGCCCAGGCCCTGGGCATCGCCGCCGGCGCGCTGGATGAAGCCGTCCGATACAGCCGCGAACGCCGCCAGTTCGGCAAGCCGATCTGTTCTTTCCAGGGCGTCCAGTTCATGCTGGCCGACATGGCCACGCAGGTCGAGGCCGCCCGCGCGCTGGTTTATGCCGCCGCCCGTTACATTGACAGCGGCGCCAAGGACGTCAGCAAGATTTCCGCCATGTGCAAGCTGTTCGCTTCCGACACCGCCATGCGCGTCACGACCGATGCCGTCCAGGTCCTGGGCGGCTACGGCTACATGAAGGAATACCCGGTCGAGAAAATGATGCGCGACGCCAAGATCACGCAAATCTATGAAGGCACCAACCAGATCCAGCGCGAAGTCATCGGCATGAATCTGATCAAGGAAGCCGCCAGTCGGAAATCGTAATCGGCGGAGGACGAACTTTTGGGCGCCAAGGCGCTTCCGCCTGCGTTCAGCCGCGCGCGCCCTGGGCGCAACCGGGACAGCGGGACCGGCCAGAGCGCAGATGAATGACGGCGGACATTTGCCAAAAGAACGGAGTAACCATTAAACCATCTGCCGAAAGGCTAAGGGAGGCATGGCGATGAAAGTGTATATCCAGACGGATATCGAAGGCGTGGCGGGATTTGCATCGTTTGAAGATCGCAAAACACAAACGCTTGAAAACTATCAGCACCGCTTGCGGATGTACCGGCTTTTGACGGGCGAGGTCAATGCCGCCATCCGGGCGGCCAAAGCCTGCGGCGCGGATGTGATTTACGTAAATGACAGCCATGGCGCCGCCTATAACATTCTTTTCGAAGAGTTGGAGGAAGGCTGTGAAATCATTCATGGGCGCTCCAACCATTCCCCGTCCTGGCTGACCTCACTGGATGATACGTTTGACGCCATGGTGCTGATCGGAATGCACGCCATGGGCGGCGACTTGAATGGCATCTGCCCGCATAGCAAATGGGAGGTCAATGGCGGCAGGATTTATATGAGCGAAGCCTCAATGGCTATGGCGCTGGCTGGGGACCTGGGCATCCCCGCCGTTTTTGTGAGCGGCGACCAGGTCATTACCGCGGAAGTGCATGCCAAAAACCCGGCGATACAGACGGCCGTGGTCAAGCACGCTTACGGACCTTTTTTCTGCCGGTCCCTGCTCCCAAAAAAGGCGCAGGCCTTGATCGAGGCCGGCGTAAAAGCCGGGCTTAAACGACGCCGGACCATACCACCGTATCGGGTCAAGGGACCATTAACACTGAATCTGCTCGATAGTCCCCGGCATATCCCGCCGCTTAAGCGAGTTCTGAAAAAACCGGTCAGGGGCCAAACGATCACCGCAGTGTTTGAAAAGGCGCTGAACGCGTTCCCATGGAATTCGTACGGCAAGAAGATCATGGATTATTACTCATATCCGAGTAATCTTTCCGGTCAGAAACCCAGATCGTAATCACGAAAGGACAAGGCATGCAAAAACATCGCATGGCCGTTATCGGTTGCGGCGCATTATCGCAGGGCGTACATTTGCCCAATGCGCAAAAAAATCCGCGGGTTGAATTGGTCTGCGCCTGTGATATCAACCGTTCGGTCGCGGACCAGTGTTGTGCCAAATTCGGCGCTCAGCGGGCGGAAAGCGACTGGCACAAGGTGGTGGAAGCCAAGGATATTGACCTGATTGTGCTGGGCACCCAGCATAATATCCGCGGCGAAGTCATTATTCCGGCGTTACACCACCGCAAGCCGGTTTATACGGAAAAACCGCTGGCGCCATCCCACAAGGAAATGTTCGATATCGTATATGCCAGCCGGGAAACGAAAGTGCCGGTTTGCGTGGGACATAACCGGCGTTCCAGTCCGGCCATCCTGGAATTTATACGCCTGCTGGATAAGGCCCGGCAGACCCAGTCCGCGACACTGCCGTCGGTTGATCGGTCGGCGGAGCGCAAGCGCATTGCGGAAGAGAAACAAACGCAGTTGCTGATCCGGGTCAATGACGATATCCGCAGTTGGAAGGGCTGGATCTTCCGTGATGAAGAAGGCATTTTTTTTGCCGAAATGGTGCATTTTATTGACTTGGCGCTGTTGTTTAACCATAGCTGGCCGGTGCGTGTATTTGCCGAGGGTTCCGCGCGCGGCAATTTTACCATGATCCTGCGGTTTGCGGATGGATCCATCACAACTTTGTTTCATAGCATGGTCGGCAATTTTGACTATCCCAAGGAATTGATCGAAGCCACGGTGCATAATGTTACCATCGCCATGGACCAACATATCGAAGTCCGCCAATGCGGATTGAAGGACGAGCGGAATTTGCAAACTTTCCCATATGCGGAAGGGTGTGACTGGGCCGCGGAGCAGGGCATGACCGGCTATTTCCATGAGCAAGCCGGCGAATACCTGCGCGCGGAAAAGGCGGGTGAAAAACCGCGTTGGCTTAATGTCAACAAAGGCCATTATGCGCACATGGATCGGTTCCTTGATCATCTTGAGGGGCATGGTCCCAATCCCAATGACGTGGAAAGCGCGGTGCCGGTTAATCTGATTGCCCTCAAACTTCTGGCATCCGTGCGGTCGGGTTTGCCCGTTGCCATCGGTCCGGAAGATTGGCAGATTCCGGAATGACGCCGGAACGCGGCAAGGCCGGAATCGCGCAAAACCTGAAAGTGCCGCCGGGCTCCGGATAGTACCTGATACATCAGAAACCGCTATGAAAAACAAGAAAATTGTAAAACAAGAGGGGATTTCCGCCGAAGGCGGATCCGCCTATGGAGGACACCACGGAGTTACACGGAGGCACGGAGCGTGATCCGTCTCCTTGATCTCCTTCCATCTCCACACAAAGTGTTGTCCGGCCGTGGCCGGACAACGATTGATCGGAAGAGAACACGTGAGGAGAAGTCTCTCTGTGCCTCCGTGTCTCTGTGGTGCGGTTTGTTTTGTTTGGGTTGCGGGCACAGCCCGCGTTGGGTATAATGAACGCCAAAAAATCAACAGTTGCAATTTTACGGACAACGCCGGCCACGGTCCTGCAGGATTATCACCGCCTGTTGAACCTGGCTGGGTATCGGGATGTTTTGCCGAAAACCAGCGAAACGGCGCTCAAGATCAACATCAGTTGGCATTTTTTCTTCCCGGGCAGTTCCACAACGCCCTGGCAATTAGACGGGGTCATTCGCGCCTTAAAGCAGGATGGTTATGCGCCCGCCAAAATTCATGCTTGCCATAATCGCACGGTGGTTATTGATGCCCGCCTGGGCGAACGGGAAAACAAGCAGGTAAACGTAATCCGGTCCCACGGGCTCCGGAACGTGCACCTGTATGAGCCGGATGTGGAATGGATTCATATTCGCGACGCCGTGGGCGATCTGGCGGACAAGTTTCTCTGCCTGAACCAGGTCTATCCGGACGGGTTCCTGATCCCAAAACACTTCATCGGCGAGAACATCATTCATTTGCCGACGATTAAAACCCATGTGTTTACCACGACTACGGGCGCCATGAAAAACGCGTTCGGCGGCCTGCTCAACGAGCGGCGCCATTGGACCCACCCGGTGATTCACGAGACCCTGGTTGATTTGCTGAGGATCCAGAACAAAATTCACAGCGGCGTGTTTGCCGTGATGGACGGCACGTTTGCCGGCGACGGCCCCGGCCCGCGTTGCATGGCTCCTTACACCAAGAACGTCATTCTGGCCGCGGCTGACCAGGTGGCCATTGACGCCGTGGCGGCCAAGCTGATGGGCTTTGATCCCTTGCGCGACATAAAATTCATCCGCTTAGCCCACGAACAGGGCTTGGGATGCGGAAACCCGCGCGACATTCAAATCGTCGGCGACACAGCGGCGGCCAATGAAAACTGGCATTTTGTCGGCCCCTTCCGGAAAATGACCTTTGCCAGCAGAATGCAACATAAAATCTATTGGGGCCCGCTGAAAAAGCCCGTGGAATGGTCATTAAAAACCGTGCTGGCGCCCTGGGCCTATATTGCCAGTGTACTTTATCACGACTTTTTCTGGTATCCGGCACACCGCAAACTGCGCCAAAAAGCTTTGCAAAGCAATTGGGGCCGGCTGTTCCACAACTGGGAACGGCTGTCAATCCCGCCCGACAACCTGACCGCACCCGGCTGGCCAGAAGTAGGCCCGGCGCCATCGGCCACGGAACAGGGTCATGCGCAGGGAAGTGAAAACCATTATATCCAAGCAATGAAAATACTGGCAGAATGCATTAAGGAAGCGCCTGAGTTTGCCGCGCGCAAGCGGCATAAAACCCCGTTCAACGCGCGTCAACCGCATATCCATTAATTCCAGATACTGACTGACTACCCGCGCAGTAACTATTCGGGGTCTTCCGCGGAATCTATTGGTAAGATCCGCGGAAATTCACCACGGAGGCACGGAAACACGGAGGAGAGATTGCTTGAAATCAGGTTTTGCCAAAGGCAAAATCTGATTTCAAGCAACGATTTGTATTGGAGAAGGAGGGGAGCCAATTTATCATGATTGAACGGATCGAATCTCTCGTCTTTCTCCACAAAACAGTCAGTTTTGGCAAACTTGAGATTAGTCCGGCAACTGCCGGGCCAATCTCAAGTTTGCCAAAATCTCCTCTTTTTAAATCTCCGTGTTTCCGTGCCTCCGTGGTGAATTTTTCTCATTCAGCAGGGCGTAACAATATGGTTACAGGAAATACGAGAGCATTTGAAGTTTATAAAGCTCAGAGCATGAATAGTTTGCGTGATTATCTGGCAATTAATGACCCGCGAATTTTGCGGAGGAGCCACTATTCGGACTAATGGAACCCGTAAACGGCGCCACTGCGGATAAACTCGAACGCACCCAGGTCCACCGTCCCGTAACGGATGCGAATGCGGTCGTCCAGGTCAACGCCCGTCGCCATCCAGCTTTCGTAGTAACCGGCGTTGATGCAGGGCGATTTGGAATCTAACCGGCAGTTTCCCGCGGGCAGATCAAGCAATAACGGATCGGCGTAAATGACATTGTTGATGTTCGTCGAAGGCCACAACGCCCCGTTCGTCATCCCGATACAACAATTCTGAATAAAAATATTAGTCTTGCCGGTATTGCAAACATTGCTGTTTGCACTGCCGGAGGTATTACGGGACACAATCGAATTGTATAAATAATATAGGTTCGTTGATGAACCAAAATAGATTCCACCGGTATTAGTCAAGGAGGCGGTGGAATTGGATACGATCACGCAATTTCGCAAATAGCCAATGTCCTTGCTCCTCGAGTAATCATCGTTGATCATCATTCCACCTGGACCGGTGGTGGCATGGTTACCGTAAATCAGGCAATTTTTCATCCGCCAGGTATAACCCTTTGTGAGACTTGCCCCGCCGCAGACAATTCCCTGATTACCGATGATTTTACAGTTATCAATCGTATCACTATACCAGCCGGACAAAAGACCTCCGATCGGCCCGGTATTGGACGAAATTTCAGAATTAAATATCGCCTTCTGCTGAAGTTCCAAACCGCCGGGAGATCCGGCCATGGTGGCGGTATTGTATGAAATAACACAATTACTCACTATGCCCAAATTGCCGCCATATTGTCCGCCAGAAATTAAGGCCCCACCGACGCGGGCGCCCCGATTGCTGGTGATAATGCAATTCAGAATATTTT
>JBDRJR010000052.1:0-12569 GCA_043814705.1 Verrucomicrobiota bacterium
AAACCCCAATAAAACCGAGGGCTATGAAGGACCATTATCAAAACCGCAGTTCCGGTTTTTCCCATCTGTGTTTATTCTGTTCCGACCCACAGCCTACGACCTACAGTCCACAGCCCATGGCGTCCCTGTGGGACGCCAGTGATAAAATATTAATGATTTAGGCGGAATGTAACCGAGTAGGATGAGCAATGCGCATCAGCATTCATGCGTGCAAAACCAAGGTGTCATGACCAATCACCCTCCATCAAAAAACGTGGGCCAGCAGTGGGCCTCCTATAAGCGCATGATCGGCTACGCCCGGCCCTATGCGGCGCGGTTGATTGTAGGCGGCGTCTGCGGCGTCATTTTCGCCGGGTCCACCACCGGCTTGCTGGTGGCGGCGCGCGACATTCTGCGCAATGTCTTTCAAAACGCGCCGCTGACCAATGTCATTCTGATCGCCCTTTTATTGCCGGTCCTGGCGGCCGGACGGGGCGTAGGCCAGTTTCTGAGCGAATATTTCATGCAATGGGTTGGGAACAAAGTGGTCATGGATATGCGCGTGGCGGCTTTTGCGCATCTCCAGGAGCTTTCGATGCGGTATTTTTCCAGAAGTAAAACCGGCGAACTGATTTCACGGACGATCAACGACTCGATGATGATCGAACGGGCGGTCTCAGTGGTGCTGGGCGACCTGGTCAAGGAACCCTTCGTGTTGCTGGGCGCGGTCGGGTTCCTGTTCTGGCTGGATCCCATGCTGGCCTTCGTCAGCCTGGTGCTGTTTCCCATCTGCATCGTTCCCATTGCGATTTTTGGCCGACGCGTGCGGCGCTATGCCCGGCACGGCCAGGAGCGGTTAGCGGCGCTGGTGTCCATCATGCAGGAGGCATTGATGGGCATTCGCATCGTCAAAGCATTTGGCATGGAAAGTTACGAGGTGGCGCGGTTTACGGAGCAGTGTCAATTATTTTTTAACCGCATCATGCGCGTGACCCGCGACAAGGCCAGCATTGAACCGTTGATCGTGTTCATCTCAATTATCGGCCTGGCCCTGGTTTTGCTCTATGCCCGCTGGGCGCATATGCCGGCGGAAGATTTTATTACCTTTGCCATCGCCGCAATGGCGCTTTATGAGCCGGTAAAAAAACTCAGCAAAATTCACCTGCATATCCAGCAGACCTCGGCCGCGGCGGACCGCATTTTCGAAATTATGGATACGCCCGTGGCAATCAAGGATACGGCGGATGCCCGCGTCCTGAGTGAGCGTATTGCTGGTTTATGTTTTGACAATGTCCAGTTTGCCTATGATGCCCAGCGCGTATTGTATGACGTCTCTTTTAGCGTGGCCGCCGGCGAGCGCGTGGCCATCGTGGGCGGATCCGGGGCGGGTAAAACGACTTTGGTCAACTTGATCCCGCGTTTTTACGATGTTACCGATGGAAGCCTGCGGATCAATGGTGTTGATATCCGGAGTTTTACGTTAAAATCCCTGCGGGCGCAGATCGGGATGGTAACCCAGGAGACGATTCTTTTCAATGATACCGTGGCCGCCAACATCGCTTACGGGCATACGGAAGCGTCGCGCGCGGCAATTGAACAGGCCGCCCGGCGGGCCCATGCGCACGAATTCATTTTGGAGATGCCGGAGGGCTACAATACCGTTATCGGTGAACGCGGTGTGCGCCTTTCGGGCGGACAATGCCAGCGGTTGGCCATCGCGCGGGCGATTTTGCGCAATCCACCCATCCTGATCCTGGATGAGGCCACCAGCGCGCTGGATACGGAGTCGGAACGGCTGGTTCAGACGGCGCTTGACGACCTTATGGAAGGCCGCACGGTTTTTGCCATTGCCCATCGCCTGTCAACCGTTATCCACTGCGATCGGATTATCGTGCTGGATGCGGGCCGCCTGGTGGAATCCGGGAAGCACCAGGAACTGCTGGACCGGAACGGGATGTATCGGCGGCTCTATGATCTGCAGTTTGCGCCGGCAGGGGACGATTCGGAATAGAGTGGTAATCAGCGGTTACGCCGGTAGTTGCACAGGATGTCCCGCACGTAGCGGCGCGTGGACGGGTAAGTGATTTCATTCCAGAACACGTTGGGATCGTTCTGGTCGCGCGCGGCCCATCTCAAAGCATTTGAACGCCCGGCATTGTATTCCGCCAGGGCGTAGGGCAGGGGATTGGCCTTGGATTTGGCCGACCAATACTGAATGGCGCGATGCAGATACCAGGTCCCGACGCGAATATTGATCTCCGGCTTGAACAGATCATGGCGGAGCGGGATTGGTTTGCGCACGGCCGTTGCCCAATCGCGGGCCGCGTTTGGCGTAACCTGCATGAGCCCGATTTCCCTGTTCTTGCCGATATGCCGGCGGTTGAAGTGACTTTCCCGCCAGATGACCGCCCGGATCAGCTTCGGATCCACCCCGTATTCCCGGCCGGTTTCGGTGATAATCTTGTCATAGGCGTGGGTGTAAAAGTAAAAGGCAACGCCGGCGCCGCCGGCCATCAGCAACCCGATTAACAGCGTGATGACGGCCAGATGCAGGATTTGTCTTGTCATGCCCGGTTCCACAAGCCAATATTAAATCAATTGACGGGAATGGGTCAATACTGAACTGAATGCAGAATGAAGAATGCAGAATGAGGAATGAAGAACGTAGTTCGAACCCCGAACACTTAAAACCAAGCAAGGAGATCACATGCCTCACAATGATGTGCCCGAAATGTCGTTGGTGGAAGCGCGCAGAAAATTTACTCCTTGGATGTCAGCATCCCGGGGCGTTCTGGCGTTAATGATCCTGGTGGTGATCTTTCCGCTCTGGTTTTGGGTTTTCTGCCGCATTGAGCCCGGGCCGGGCGAGATGGCGGTCCTTATCCATAAGACCGGCAAAGACTTGCCTTCGGGCGAAATCCTGGCGACTAAGCCGGACCAGAAGGGCATCCGGCTGGAGGTGTTGCCGGAAGGCCGGTATTTCCGGAATCCCTATTCCTGGGGTTGGCAGATCAAGCCCATCACGGATATTCCCGCCGGCAAGGTCTGCGTGCAGACCCGTCTCTACGGCCAGGACCTGCCACCGGGAAAAATTATCGCGGAAGAGGGTAGTAAGGGCATTTTGGCCGATGTGCTTCGCCCGGGCAAGTATCGGATCAATCCCTACGCCTATCAGGTGAGAATGTTCGATGCCATCAATATCCGGGCCGGTGCGGTGGGTGTTGTGGATTCACAGATCGGTCTGGATTCCTTGAACGACAACCTGCCGCCGGAACAGCGCAACCAGTTCCTGGTTGCCAAAGGTATGAAGGGGGTTTTACCGGAGGTGCTTGATCCCGGCACCTATTACCTCAATCCCTACCTTTACACGGTGGCCGAGGTCAACTTGCAAAGTCAGCGGTTTGAGCTGAGCGGCGAGGATGCCATCACGTTCCTCACCATGGATGGGTTTACAGTTAACGTGGAAGGCACCATCGAGTTTGCCCTCAACCGCGACAAGGCGGCCCTGTTGACCCATCGTGTTGGGGACATGGATGATATCGTGCGCAAGGTGATCATGCCCCGCGCGCGCGGATTCAGCCGGTTGGAGGGCAGTAAAAACCCGGCCATCAATTATATTGGAGGTGAGACGCGCCAGAAGTTCCAAGATAGCCTGGAAGTGCACCTGCGCGAGCGGTGCAAGGAATGGGGCGTGGCCATCAAGTCGGTCCTGATCCGCAACATAATCGTGCCGGAGGAAATCGCCAGCATCATCCGCGATCGCGAAGTGGCTGTCCAGAACGCCAAAAAGTTCGAACAACAGATTACACAGGCCCGGTCCAAGGCCGAACTGACCCGCCAGGAAATGCTGGCCGAGCAGAACCGCGAGAAGGTGATGGCGGAAACGGCGCGCATCCGCGCCGTGATCGCCGCCAAGCAGGAACAGGAGGTCCGTACGATCGCCGCCAAAAAGGAGTTCGAAGTGGCCAAACTGGATAACGAGGCGGCCGCCTTCCAGGCACAGTCCATCCTGCTTAAGGCCGGCGCCGAGCGCGACGTCATCCGTCTGAACAACAAAGCCCAGGCGGATGTGTTCGCCGCCCAGGCCAAGGCGTTCGGGACGGGACTGAACTATGCGCGCTACGTATTTTACCAGCGCGTCGGTCCGCACATCAAGAATGTGATCAGTTCGGATGAAGCGGGCGGATGGGGGGCGTTATTTCAACCGCTCCTGCCGGTGACCAAGGAAGGAGGCGCCAAATGAAGAACGTAACCGCCGCCATCATGTGGTTGGTGATCCCGTGTGCTTTGGCGTGGTTCGTCTGGGAATGGGGTTTCTGCCGATTTTATGTGCCGCCGGAATACATGGCGATCGTCACGGCGAAGACGGGCGATTTACTGCCGTCGGGACAGATCCTGGCCAAGCAAGGTCAAAAGGGTGTGCAGGAGGATGTGTTGGGCGAAGGCCGGCATTTCCGCAATCCGTTCCTGTTTGAGTGGCAGGTCCTGCCGCTGATAACGATTCTGCCGGGCAAAATCGGCATCGTGACCTCAAAGGTGGGCACGGAACTGCCGGAGGGCGAATTTTTGGCGATGCCAGGGCAAAAGGGCATTTGGCGCCGCGTATTGGGTCCGGGCAAGTACCGCCTGAACCTGCAGGGGTACCAGGTGGATATCATTGATGCCATCAGCATTCCGATGGGCTATGTGGGCGTGGTTACTTCGCTCTCGGGCGACCAGGCGCCCTCCGGCGGCTTTGCCGCGCGTAACCAGAAGGGCGTGTGCCAGGATATTCTTCAGCCGGGGCTCTATTACGTCAACCCGAAAGAATTTACCGTGGACGTGCTGGAGGTCGGCCTGAACCAGGTGTCGCTCTTGGGCGTAAAGGGCAGTGAGGTCATTACCAAGCGCCAGATCGCCACCCAGAACAAAGCGGCGGATGAACTCCAGCGGAACGTACTCATGGAACAGCGTGAAAAGCGCGAGGATTACATCGAACAATCGCAGAGCCTCGGCGCGGCATCCAAGACGCTCGCCCGTGCGCCGGGAAAACCGGCCGCAACGGCAGCAGACAAGCAAAAAAAAGCCGGCGTAGAACCAAAAGTCCATGACGCAAAGACCCTGCAGACGTTTGCCTTGAGCCAGTTTGTGGAGTTCCCCTCAAAGGATGGATTTACCATCAGCCTGGACATGACCGTGGAATTCGAACTCCTGCCGGAATCCGTGGCCGTGGTGTTCCGGACATATGGCGACTTGCCGGCCGTCGTGGACAAGATCATTCTGCCTCAGATTCTGTCCGTGTCGCGGCTCAAAGGTTCGGCCTACGGCGCCAAGGATTTCATCGTCGGCGAGGGGCGCGAGAAATTCCAGAATGACCTGACCGAGACTCTGGCCAATACCTTGAAAACCAAGAACATCATCATCCATAACGCACTCATCCGGCATGTGGGTGTGCCGATGCAAATCCTCGATCCGATTCAGCAGGCCAGCATTGCCGTGGAGCAGGACCTGACCAACAAGGAAATGCAGAACACGGCCAAAAAACAGGCCGAGTTGAACACGGATACGGGCCTGATTGAGCAGAAACGGGAGCAGGTTGTCCAGGAAACCGAAAAGCTGAAGGCGGAAATCAAGGCCGATCAGGAGAAGCAGGTGGCCGAAACCCGCGCCTTGGCCTCGAAGAACGTGGCGGAAATCGAGAAAGACTCGGCCGCCATCCGGGCCGATAAAGTCCGTAAGCTTGGGGAAGCCGATGCCAAGGTCATTCAAATGGTTGAGGGCGAAAAGGCCGGCGGCCAACTCATGAAAACGCAGGCGTTTGGCGACGCGCAAGCCTACAGCCTGTGGGAATTGGCGAGCGGCCTGACCGATGAACTGAAAATCACGATTCTGCATGCCGGCACCGGCACGCTCTGGACGGATTTGGAAAAAGCCGGGCTCGGTGAACTGGGCGGCGCAAAACTGCTCATGGAACCGGCTAAACTGGCCAAGTAGCAAAATAGTGTAGTGTACCTAAGCAACTTTGCGTTTGATTGTCATTCCGGGCTGGCCCCGGAATCCAGTTTTTCTTATCTGGATTCCCGCTTTCGCTCGTTCCGAAGCATCAGAGCGAGCGGGAATGACAGCTTCGGAATGGATATACAAGAAGTTTCAGGAACATTACAAAAGGAGGAGGAGAAAGTCATGCCGCGCAATCTCAGTCCGCAGGTGATGTTTGAACGGATGGCTCAGGAGCATAAACCGCTTTGCCGTTTTGGCGCCAAGCGCAAATCTTTCGCTCAATGGAAAAAATCAACCCGGCCAAAGGTGTTGGCCGCCTTGGGCGATTTTCCGCCCAGGGTTCCTTTAAATCCCGAATTAATCGCGGAATTCAAGCACGATGGCCTGTTGAAGCAACGCTGGATGATTGACGTTGGCCCCCATATTTCGGCGACTTTCCTGATCAATCGTTCAGCCGATATCAAGCCGGGCGAAAAGCGGCCGGCCATTTTATGCTGGCATGGGCACGGATCGTTCGGTAAAGCCCCCGTCATGGGGGACGACTCCAGCCCGGAAATGCGCGAATCTATCAGGCAACACAATTATAATTATGGCCACCAGATGGCCAAGGCCGGTTTTGTGACCTATGCCATTGACTGGATCGGATGCGGCGATCGAAACGACAGCCAAAAACCAAACCACCGGAATCAGAACGGCGGCCGGGACTGGTGTAATTTATATTATCTCCATGCCAGCATGCTTGGCATGACTTCAATTTCAATTAATGTTACCCAGGGCATGGCGACAACCGATTTTGCCTGTACTTTTCCGTTTGTTGATAAAAACAAACTGGGAGTAATGGGCTTAAGCGGCGGCGGGACGATGACGACATGGACTGCGTTGTGCGACAAGCGGATGAAGGCCGTCGAAATAATCTGTTATAGCGACTTGTGGGCTTGCTTCGGCATCCGCGATATTAATTATTGCGGGATGCAGGTTGCGCCCGGATTATATAAACTTGTTGACCTGCCCGATCTGCAGGGGCTCATCGCCCCAAAGCCATTGTTGATTGATATCGGCATCTATGACACGTGTTTTTTGGTTGACGGAGCTATGATGTGTTTCCGGCAACTGGAGAAAATATATAAGGCGGCCGGCGCCGGGGAAAATCTGGAATTGGATCTTTTCCCGGGCGGGCATTCCTGGGGCGGGCATAAATCCGTGGATTTTTTCAATCGTTATTTAAAAGCCACGCCTGAAGTTCAACAGTGCAAGGATTGACGGTTCAAAGATATAAACGAAAGGGGCAAGATCGTGACACGTCGAAAACGTTATGTGCAGGTGGGTGTGGGCGCGCGGTCATGGGGTTACACGGTGGCGCTTGTCAAAACCATGAAATCCACGTGCGAACTGGTCGGTGTCTGCGACAACAACCGCGGCCGCATGGAACTGTGCAATCGAAAAATAGTGAAAAACTTGAAGGGCAAAGCCGTGACCATGTTCTTGGACACGCAATTTGACGCCATGATCCGGAAGTTGAAACCGGACGTCGTGGTGGTCACCTCGGTGGATTGTTCCCATGATAAATATATTATCCGCGCCATGGATCTGGGATGTGACGTCGTTTCCGAAAAACCCATGACGATTGACGAGAAGAAATGCCAGCGCATCGTGGATGCCGTTAACCGCACCGGCCGCGACTTGAAGGTTACGTTCAACTGCCGCTATATGCCCGCCATGGTCCAGGTCAAGGACCTGCTCATGCAGGGTGTCATCGGCAAGATTTTATCGGTGGATGTGCACTGGATACTCGATGTGAATCACGGCGCCAGTTATTTTCGGCGCTGGCACGGTGAGATTGGTAAATCGGGGGGCTTACTGCTTCACAAGGCCACCCATCACCTTGACTTGGTGAACTGGTTTCTTTCGGCTAATCCGGTGGAAGTTTTTGCCATGGGCGACCGGAGCTTTTACGGCGCGCAAAGCGAGATAGTCAAGCGTTACGGCCTGCAAGGGCACGGTGAGCGTTGCCTGACCTGTCGATGCCGGGGCAAATGCCCGTTTTTCATGGACATCCGGAAATCCGCGGATCTTAAGGAAATGTATCTAAATTGTGAAAAACATGATGGTTATATCCGCGACCGCTGTGTGTTTCACAAAAAGATAAACATCATGGACACCATGAATCTAATCGTTCGTTACGATACCGGCGCATGCCTGTCCTATTCGCTGAATGCGTTCACGCCTTACGAGGGGTTCCGTTACGCGTTTAACGGCAACAAGGGCCGGCTGGAGTTCGAGCATATTGGCCCGCCAATGACTTCGCAAGGCAAAGTGCTGCCCGCTAAAAATTTGCCCGGTGGCTGGAGTATTCGCCTGTATCCGCATTTTAAACCGGCGCAGTCTATTCCGCTCGAGAAGTTTAAAGGCGGCCACTGGGGCGGTGATGACCGGCTCATGGTTGACATTTTCGGCGCCAAGTCGGCCAAGGATCCGTATCTGCGTGCGGCCAATTACGCCGGCGGCGCCATGAGCATCCTGATTGGCGCGGCCGCCAACAAAAGCATGCGCACCGGCCAATCGGTCAAAATTGCCGGCCTCGTCAAGGGGTTGCCGCCTGCGCGCCTGCCGAAGATGAAGGAATGGTAGGGTGGAAGACGGACACCGGACGCCAGACGCCGGACACCAGACCCGGCAGACAGACACCGGAGAGAGCTTTGAGAGTAACCCTGCGACACTTGGGGACATTTCACCAACCAGTTTGGCGTCCTCTCTTTGTGCTGAGTCTGGCGTCCGTCGTCCGGCGTCAGTCCTCTGTACTCTGACTTCTGACCTCTGACTTCTGACCTCTGATGGTGGACAGCAATTCCCGGGTGGCCTGCGCGGGATCGTCTGACGCTGTGATCGCCGTGATAACCGCAATGGTGCGCGCTCCGGCCTGGATCAGCGCCGGCACATGTTCCGGCTTGATCCCGCCCATGACTGTCCAAGGGATCTTGACAAGCGGGACAATTTCCTGCAAACCTCCCAAGCCAAGAAACTCGCCGGACCATTGTTTGGTTTGCGTGGGGAATAAGGGGCCGATATTGATGTAAGATGCGCCTGCGCGCTCAGCGGCCCGGGCTTCGGCTGGGGAATGCGTCGAGGCGCCGATAATAAGGTCGGGCGCTAAATGCCGTGCCGCCGCTATCGGAAAATCGGCCTGGCCAAGGTGGACGCCGTCCGCGCCAACGGATAGGGCCACGTCTATCCGGTCATTGATAATCAACAATGCATTGGCCTGGGCCGTCCGCGCGCGCGTGCGCTCGGCCAGCCGCAAAAAATCCGGCATAGGCATTTCTTTTTCCCGGAGCTGGATCAGACGCACACCCCCCGCCAGCGCGGCGTCCACAATTTCCAGTGTGCTTCGTCCGCGTGATAACGCTTGCGAGGTGACTAAATAAAGCCCGGCCTGCTGAAATCGCCGCATGCGCTCGGTGTGGAGGGATGTGGTGTTCATAAATAACAATTTAATATCTTGAACGTTGGGAACTGCCACAAAAAACAAGATAACCAATAGAGTAGGCACGAAATGGATTAGGACAAGATTCTGTTTGTCATTACCAAAAAAATAGAACATGAACGATTTGTTTGCTGAACCCTGGTCGCCTCTGGCGCCGCCGAAGACGGGTAAACTTTCGTGTATTTAGTGTGTTTCGTGGTTGAAAACTTCATTGGGTTGTGGGCAACGCCCGCATTAGGCTGACTGCGCGCTGTCGCGATACACGGCGTCCCAGTTTTTAAACACTCCTTCAAGTTTCTTGCTTTTCAACATGGTGCAAAAGGCTTCAATGGATCGGTTGTCGCTTATTTGGAACTGGCCGTCATTCGCCGCAGTTCCGTCGTGGTAACCGCCGACCGTGGTCCGGCTGGCAATGCTCATCTTGTTGATGCCGATGCCGGCAATGCCGTTCCGGAACCAGGCGCACTCCCGCGTCGAAAGAGTCAGGGGCAAGTCGGGCATGCAAATACGAAATGCGCAAATCACCTGCATCAGAAAGCGGTCACTGACCGGAAACGGCGGTGTAAATCCGCCAAGCTGAGGCCGGATGCGCGGGAATGAGACCGCAATGCCGGCGCGCCAGTATTGCTTGCGTAAGGTTTGAACGTGCTGGAAGAGCGCAAGCGCGTCCCGGACCGGATCGGTCAACCCGAAAAGCGCGCCCAGTCCGGCCGTGCGCAGACCCGCGGCCAGCGCCCGCGCCGGTGTTGCCAGGCGATATTGATAATCGCGCTTGGGTCCCCACCGGTGCATGCGCGCGTAAACGACGGGGTCGTAGGTCTCCTGATACGTTGTCAGTCCCGTACAGCCGGCCACGGCCAGGCAATTGTATTCCGCGCGCGTCATGGGGAAAACTTCGATGGTCACCAGGTCAAAACGTTCCGCGGCCAAAACCACGGCTGTGTGCACATAATCGAAATCGGCATGCGGTGTGCGCTCACCCGTGAGCAGTAAAATTTCCTCGAATCCCATGGTTTGCAAGGCATCCATTTCGGCGATGATGGCGTTGCGCTCCAGCCGCCGGCGCGGCCGCCGGCGATCGGCGGCGAACCCGCAATACACACAGCCGCTTTTGCAGAAATCCGAAAGGTAAAGCGGCACATAGAGCGTAATCGTGCGTCCGAATTGCCGGTGCGTGATACGCTGGGCGCGGACCGCGAGTGTATCCAGCATTTCCCCGGCGGCGGGCGACAGAAGCACGGCTAATTCGGCGATGCCGGGGCATTCCGTTGCCAGGGCCTGATGCACGGCGCGAACATCGGCGCTCCGCGCGCGGGTCAGCCAGGGATCCGGATTCAACCAGTCTAAAGGTGGCGGCGAAACAGACATAATACTTGCAGGTATGGTTCAAACGGGAACCAGGTCCATATCTTGTGTTTGATTAAATCGCTACTTCCTCGATTCGGACAATGCCTTCGCGCGTGAGAATCAGGCGGTAGCGGAAATAGGCGGGCGTATCGCCCCGGTCCTGTTCGGAGAGGCCAACGATCAGGTTGATGTGATAAACACGCTGGGCCGGTACATTCTCAATCATGCCGCCGTTAAGCCGGTGCAGAATGTTAACCGGATCATCCATGTTGTCCAACCAGGCGTCGAGCTTGAATCGCATGATGTCGGCCAGGGCCTCCAGCCGCCGGTGACTGCTCATGAACCGGGCGCTGTCAATATACACATCCTTGTGAAAATGGATTACGTTTTCCGGCGGGATCATGGTCGTAAAAGGATTTTCTTGCAGGCGGCGGAGCTGGCGGACCACATCAGGCAGGTCGCCGGGCGCGCAAAAGCGCACACGCGCCCGGGTCACGCCAACCTTGACGTTGTTGGCCGGGTCAATCAGATCATGGATCTGATCGGCCACCAGTTTGGGAAGACAGGCGATCATCGCGTTGCGCATGATTTCCTTGATGCGATCCTTGACGATATAGGCCATGATGATCATGATGGCCCAGGGAAGGCTGTAATCCACGAAAATACGGGATGCGAAAAAAGTGACAAGCACGGCGAACCCCATGGCCGCGCCTGCCGCCATGCCCATGAAAATTTGCGCGAACTGTGTCAGGGTGTTAGCCGGATCGCAAGTCATGAACATGAAGGCTTCCATCCATTTCTTTAATTGCCCGTCGCGATATAAATAATATTCGTTGGCGCCTGGGGCGGACGCGTCCGCCACGACGGGATAATGGCGGTCTTGGCGGTGCTGTTGTTCCCGTTCAAGCCGTTCCCGCACGGCGCTTGCCGCCGGCGTCGGTCCTTGTGTGCGGCGCAACAGCTCGTAAAGACGCATGAATGTTTTTTCGGTCGTCAGGCTGATGGACTCATCGGCCCAATCCAATGCCAGGCGGCTGTCCGCGTGCAGTCGCGGATCAATGAACAACGGACGGAGCGAGCGAAACCGCGTCAGGAAGATGTCGGTGTCATGCAGGAAAGGCGCCAGACTTTCCATGATATCTTTCGTGTGCGCGCCGGATTCAAGCATGGCCGCCAGCACCTGGCAGGTTTCGCCGAGCTGGTTGTGATACATACTGCTGAGCCCGCGTAATTCATGGAGCAGGACCTGCTCATTGATGTTGCGCGCGATGACGGCGTCCGCGAGCATGTCAAAGATGCGTGTCAGCGGGCTCAACTCACAGGCGGGGTCAGCCAGTTTGGCCAGCGCAATCAGTGCCGCCTCGTACCGCGTGTAAGATCGCATGTCCCGCAGAAAACCGGCGACGCCGTAGCGCTCATGGGTGATGCCGAGCTGATACGGGTTGAACATGTAAAGATCAATCTCGTAGCGCTTGCGCTTCGCGCTGCGCGATAACGGATACACCACCTGGAGTTCCAATTGCCGGTTTCCGTGGCTCGTGATGCGGCTTTTGTATTTGATCATGATTAACTTTCACTGGCGTCCCACAGGGACGCCGAGGACTGTGGACTTTTCCGCCTGAGGCGGATCCACCTACGGCGGAAGACCGTGGACTGTTGGTCCGAACAAGCATAATGCGTATGGGCAAAACCGGAACTGTAAATTTGGTAATTGTCTAAAATATCACGCTTTTTCCGTTTGTTTTCCTACAGTCAACGGTCCACAGCCTTCAGCCCAAGCATC
>JBDRJR010000053.1:0-16823 GCA_043814705.1 Verrucomicrobiota bacterium
AAACAAACGGAAAAAGCGTGATATTTTAGACAATTACCAAATTTACAGTTCCGGTTTTGCCCATACGCATTATGCTTGTTCGGACCAACAGTCCACGGTCTAAAGTCCACAGTCCTCGGCGTCCCTGTGGGACGCCAGTGATTTCAGGCCGTGAACGAAATTCGTAAATCACATGCCTGTAATCCGTAGTTAAAATCCCTTGCCATGCATGTCGCTCGTCCCATTACCGTAGGCTTCATCAGTCTGGGTTGCGCCAAAAACCTCGTGGATTCGGAAATCATGGCCTCCAAATTGGTGGCGGCTGGTTTTCGAATGGCGCCGACCCCGGGACGGGCGGACGTAGTCATCGTGAACACTTGTGCCTTCATACGGGATGCCAAAGAGGAGTCGGTTGATGCCATACTCGAAGCCTGTGTCTGGAAACAGCGCGGCCGTTGCCGCGCCGTGCTGGTGGCGGGCTGTCTGCCGCAACGCTACCGCCGGGAGATTCAGGCGCTGTTGCCGGAGGTGGACGCTTTTATCGGTTTGGACGAACTTAACCAAGCCGGTGCGGTAATTTGCCGTGTCCTGCGGGGGGAACGGTCCGTGGCGATGATTTCACCGCGGGCGCAGGCCGTGCTGGAACCATCCGGGTCCCGCCTGCTTTTCACGGGCGCGTCCTATGCCTATGTTAAAATAGCGGAAGGATGTAACCATACCTGTGCGTTTTGTGCGATCCCACAAATTCGCGGTCATTATCGCTCACGGCCGATTCGTCGCATTGTGGCGGAAGCCGAGGCCTTGCTCGGTCGCGGCATTCGCGAATTGAACCTGATTGCCCAGGATACCACCGCTTACGGGTGCGATCTTGGTTCTCGAACCAATTTGCCGGCCTTGCTTCGCGCCCTGGGCCGCATCGGCGGCCGTTTCTGGATTCGCCTGTTGTATGGTCATTCTGCCAACATGACCGCGGCGATTCTGGATGCCATGGGCGCCGTGGAGCAGGTCTGCCATTATCTGGACCTTCCCATCCAGCATAGCGATGCGGCCATTCGGCGAGCCATGCGCCGGCCGGGCAACGCAGAGCGTTTGCGACGCACGTTCGGGCACATTCGCGCTACATTGCCGGCGGTGACGTTGCGCACCACCTGTTTGGTTGGCTTCCCGGGTGAGACGGAACGGCAGTTTCAGAATTTACTGGCATTTTTGGAGGAAATCCGCTTTGATCGTGTTGCCGTTTTTACGTATTCAAAAGAGGAAAATACATTGGCCGCCCGATTGCCCCGTCCCGTGCCAACGGCCGTGGCCCAACGCCGCAAACAATATCTTATGCTCCGGCAAAAACGGATCGTGGACGAAAAAGCCATGACGCAAATCGGACGCCGTGACGACCTGTTAATTGAACGCTATGACCGGAAACGGTGCTTATGGGTGGCCCGGTCGCGCGGTCACGCTCCGGATGTGGATGGGGTTGTGTATGTGGAAGCACCGGCGGATGGTCTGATTCCCGGCGCGCTGGCACGCGGCCGGTATGTGGCCGCGACCGGTTACGATCTGAGGGCGGTTATTAAATGATTAATGGTGACTAATCGGGTGTTCGGTGTTTAGCGTTCGGGTTGAAATCCGGTCATCATACTTGATAAACGTGTCACAATCTTTAGCATTTCAATTATTTGCGATCCCGACCTCGCAGAGTCGGGGCGGCAGGGGAAAACGTTTGCGTCGGCACCCTGATTCTTCCGGTTCTGAACACTGAACACTGAACACTGAACACCTGAGTAGTTACAACTCATGAACCTCTCCAATCAATTAACGGTCAGCCGGTTTGGAATGGCATTTATCCTGACCGTCTTTTTGACCTTACCGATCCCATTTGGCAAGACCATGGGGTTCTTGGTTTTCCTGCTGGCGGCGTTTACTGATTATTGGGATGGGCGGCTGGCGCGCCGCACGGGAACCGTCACGGCGTTCGGCCAGCTCATGGATCCGCTGGTGGATAAAGTGCTCATCTGTGCGGCGTTCGTCAGTTTTGTGGCCATCCATCAAATTGTGCCGGCCTGGATCGTAATCGTTATCCTGACCCGCGAATTCATGGTCACGGGGTTGCGCCTGCTGGCGGCCAACCATGGCCAGATGATTCCTGCCAGCCGTTGGGGCAAGCATAAGACGGTTTGGCAGATGATTGTCATTAGCGTGATTATGATCGGGCTGGCCGCACGCGAGGATTTGTTGCCACTCCTGCTACAGGGCGCCGAACTGCAGTCATTCCTCAATCTGCATTATGATCGTTATTTTCATTATGTAACATTCTGGCTTTCCGCGCTGGTGGCCGTGTTAACCGTATTATCCGGCAGTCTATATCTTTGGCAGTGCAGGCATCTGGTGAGGGAAGCGAAGTAGAGGTCAGAGGTCAGAGGTCAGAGGTCAGAGGTCAGAGGTCAGAGGTCAGAGGTCAGATAAAAGCTGTCAGACAGATTAATATCAAGGAGTCAAGACTGATTTATTTCTGGCTGATCTCTGATATCTGACTTCTGATCGCTGGATAAAAATATGATCAACCAGGACTGGGATATCAAGCCGCGCGCCGCGGTGTGCGGCAAGTGCCAGGCGCCGTTCGCCGATGGCCAGGAATATGTGTCGCGGCTGACATATGGGGCGGACGGGTATGCGCGCTTAGATTGCTGTGTGGCCTGCTGGAACGCGTCGGAGCACATGCCGCCGGCCGTCAGTGTCTGGCGCGGCGTTTTTGACCTGCCGCCGCCGGCGCCTCCGGAGGCGCTGCAAAAGGAAACGGCGGAATCGCTTTTGCGTGCGTTAATCGCGAAAAACGATCCGGCCAATGGCAACGTCATGTTCATTCTGGCCGTCATGCTGGAGCGGCGGCGCATGCTCGTTGAGAGGGAAGTCCGCAAACAGGATGATGGCAAACTCGTGCGCGTTTACGAACACCGCAAAACCGGCGATACTTTTATCGTCACCGATCCCCAACTGCGCTTGGATCAGATCGAACATGTCCAGGCCGAAGTGATCGCCATGCTCTCGGCGCCGGCCGTCCCAACGTCGTAGCTTGGCAAAATATTCACTACGGAGGCACGGAGGACACGGAATATACAGGACACCGAGACTCGCAAACAGACACCCCGAAAATCCGGTGCGTCAGTTTGCTCGATGTTGATATTTGGAGTTCTCGGTATGGTGCTATGAACTCTCTCGTTTTCCTCCCCAATACAGACCGTTCCATCAAATTCGAGATTGGCGCCCCGTCAATCTCGAATTTGATGGAAGCTCCTCTTTCGTTTGGCTCTTCCGTGCCTCCGTGTCTCAGTGGTGAGTCTTATTAACAAGAACATAATATGTTGGATTACAAGATCATCGGCGGGCAAGTCTTTGATGGCACAAGCGCCGATCCCGTGCGCTCCGATGTCGGCATCACGGGCGAACGCATTGCGGCCGTCGGCGATTTGGGTCCCGCCGCGGCCGCCGCCGTGATTGACGCGGCAGGAAAGTATGTTGCGCCCGGATTTATTGATGCCCATTCCCATTCCGACGCCTATCTCCTGATCGAACCTTCGGCGCCGAGCAAGCTTTTCCAGGGCATTACGACGGAAGTCGTCGGCAATTGCGGCGCCAGCGCGGCGCCGCTGGCGGACGCCGCTTATCTGCCGTCTGATTGGCGCGACCAAACCTATCCCGGCACGTGGCGTAGCGTGGCTGACTACCGCCGATTGCTGGAGCAGGCGCGCCCGGCGCCGAACGTCATGCTGTTGATCGGCCACGGCAAACTACGCGCGTGGGTCATGGGTTACCAGTCCCGAGCGGCGACGGCCGATGAACGCCGCGCCATGGCGCGGTTGTTGGAACAAGGTTTGAATGAAGGTGCGCGCGGGTTTTCCACAGGTTTGATTTATCCGCCAGGCCTGTTTGCCGAAGCCGGGGAAATTGCAGACTTGGCGCACATGACCGCGCGTTACGACGGGATTTACACCACGCACATGCGCAGTGAAGGTGAAAATCTGCTGGAAGCGATCGAGGAAACTTTGGCCATCGCTCGTCAGACGGGTGTGCGCCTTGAGATTTCCCATTTAAAAACTTCAGGGCGCGGCAACTGGTCGAAAGCGGATGCGGCGCTGGAGTTGATCCGCCGCGCGCGCGCGGCAGGGGTGGACGTGGCGGCCGACCGCTATCCCTATACGGCCGGCGGCACGGATTTGGACGTGATCTTGCCCGATTGGGCCCAGGCAGGCGGGCGCGACGCCGTTCTGCGGCGACTGCGCGACCCTGGCGAACGCGCGCGCCTGCGGCAGGAGATGACGGCATCCCGGCTGGCGGATGACTGGAAAGGTGTCGTGATCGGCTCCACGGCCGAGGTGTCATTCCGCGGAAAATCATTGCCGGACATCGCGCAGGCCTTGGGTGTTGACGCAATCGAGGCGGCTTTGCGACTAATGGAAAGCGACGAGCTGAAAACCAGCGCTTTTTTCTTCGGCATGAGTGAAGACAATATGTGGAAAATCCTGGCTGAGCCTTTTGTCATGTTGGGTTCCGACGCTTCCCTGCGCTCGCTCCAGGGGCCGCTGAGCCGGGACTTTCCGCATCCGCGCGCCTACGGTGCCTTTCCAAAGTTTCTGCGCGCGGCGCTGGACGGTAAAACCGTGGCCTTATCCGAGGCCATCCGCAAAATGACCAGCCTGCCGGCGGACCATTTCCGGCTCAAGGGGCGGGGCAGGGTGGCGGCGGGGGCTTATGCCGACCTGGTGGTTTTTGATCCCAACACCGTGGCCGATCGCGCCACGTTTGCCGTTCCCCACGCCCTTGCGCGGGGAATTGATTTTGTAATGGTGAACGGCGTTCCGACCCTCGATCGGAACGGTTTGACCGGCCGGCGGGCGGGGCAAATACTATAATGTTGATTATCGGCAAAAGGTGGGCGGACTGAGGAATAGGCTTATTTGCTATTTTGAGGGTCACCCTCTGATCCTATGGAAATACGCGCGGGAAATCTGTATCAAATCAGGATGCGGAGATAATCAGAGGAAATATCAAATGGAACCGCCGGTGCTGTTAAACATCTTGAATCTGTCGCCGGTTCTGGGAGTAGCCCGTTTCCAGCAGATCGGTTTCGGAGCTGAATGTCCCGGAAAATCCGTTATCCAAAACGACCGTCTTGATTTCGTTCGGTAGCATCTCAATGCGGATTTCACGGCGTTTGTCGCCGTTGTGTAAAATAACATTGAATCGTTCCTGCCGTCCATCTGTCTCAAACAAACGGAGACAAATGTTGGATCCCGCCTCGGTTTTTTTTAAGACCTCAACGAGCGTGTGCGAGGCCGTGGTCTCCAGAAAAACACCCGAGGGAGCCAAAACCCCGGCGTGAATGGTTTCCGGTGTGTAAAAGAGCGGCGCGTGGATTTCCTCGGCCAAACGAAACAGGACGGCGGGACTTTCGGGTTGCAGTTTAATCGCGTAGTTGAATTCCTGTGTGCCCTCATCCAGGAAGGGAGTGTTTGGGTGGTTTTTAAGATTGCAGGAGGTAACATAGGCATGGGGAACACAGCGTAGAACCGTCAGACGCAGTTCCGCTCCCATCACATCGCAGGCATGCTTGCTGTCATTAATCAGTGCCACCCCATAATCCGGGAGCGAGGCGCCCTTGGCTTTGCCTGAGACCAATATCCAGGACTGGATCGGACTTTCCATCCCGTCGCAACTTCGCCGGATGCTGCCATAGGGAATCTCGCCGCTGGTCCGGGGCTCGTCAAGGTTAAACGGAAATGCCAGTTTCAACATGGTAAACTTCTCCATCCATTCAACTCGCGTACTGAAAAAAACCAGGTCGCAATCGCGATACAGGGTTATGGTGGTGGCAATCCGCGAGCGGCCATAAAAACCTTCCAGCCAGAGACGTGCCCGTAACGGACCGGTTTCAAGCATACGAATTCCGGAATAATGAATTCGCGCCAGTTCATCGCGGTAGGACTGGACACAGGTTCCCCAGGTGTCCGATTCATCCCGCAGGACAACGGGAACATTGCCTGGAGCACGAAGAACCTGCATGTTTCGTTGCAGATCACGCAATCCGCGGATCCAGCCGGTATCCGGATCAAGTTCAATCTCCAGAAAACGGTTGCGAAGACGGGTGCGGTCAGCCTGGAGATCGTTTGTTTTCCGGCAGAGCGCTTCCCGTGCCGGTTTTTTGGTGATACGGTAAGTGCGGTAGCCCATGGGCGGGATGTCAGCCGTAAATAGCCAGGCGGCTATGCCGCCCGTGTTGTCCCTGGCTTTGACCAGTTGTGCATCAATCGCCACACCCTTTTCATCTATGATTTTGAAATCTTCTTCCCGCCAGCCCAGTTCGCCTTTCGCCCCCAGATAGGGCTCCACTGCCAAAGCCTCAATCCGTCGCCAGGTGGAAGGATTGAAAACAATGAGAGGGATTCCCTCGCCGCGCGTATCCACGTCCGCCGCAATCATTCGGACGGCCCGGTTCAACTGCCGCCGGGCCAGGACACGCGCCTGCCCGTACATATCGCGGGCGTCATCGTATACTTCACGGATACTCGTGCCCGCGAGGATGTCGTGAAACTGGTTGAAGAGAAGCTGTTTCCATGCATGACGCAGATCCGCGGACGGGTAGGGCATTCGTTGCAGTAACAAGGCTCCGACGGTGCTCCACCGTTCGGTAACCAGCAGAAGACTTTCGGTCTGCCGGTTGAGTTTCTTGACCTCGGAACAGGAGGTATAACAACCCGTCATCGTTGGGTTGAGCTCGTCGCGCACCACCGGCAATTGGCCGGTGGCATTCTTTACAGCGTCAAGAAATTGTTGTGGATGGCTGAAAACGAGGCGGGCATTCGGGAAATCGCCGGCGTGCTCCCGGATATAGGCGATTTGCCTTTTGGTTGGTCCACCTCCATGGTTGCCTACGCCGAACATGCAAAGAGTGTGCCGCAGGTTGGCCGGCGTCGCGCGCAATGTCGCCCGAATGTGTTCGCCAAGGTCATCTATATGGATGCCATAACTGCCGTGCGCCCAGCACGGGATGTGGAAAGCAAGCACTCTAGAACCTTCGGCGGCTTCCCACCAGAACATCGTTGAGGGCAGGCTCTTCTCCACCTTGAAGCCATCTGAATTTTCAGACAAGGGTCGCGTGAAAATGTAGAGTTCGTAACCGCATTTTTGCAGGATTTGCGGAAGGTTGGCATGATGCCCAAAAGCATCCACGCTGTAGGCCACCTTGATATCAACGCCGAATTTATCCCTGAAATAAGCCTTTCCGTAAAGGGCCTGGCGGACGAAAGATTCTCCACACGGCAGGTTACAGTCGGTTTGGACTATCCAGCCATTGACTATGGCGATACGTCCCTCTTTGACATACCGCGCGATTTCTTCAAAAAGTTCCGGCGCGCACTCTTCTATTTGCTCAAATATCCAGGCTTCGCCGCGCGTGAAAACAAAATCAGGGCTTTCCTTGAGACGGTCAATGGCGGAGCGAAATGTGGCGATTGCCTCCTGAACGCCATCCGGCCAGCGCCATAGCCAGGCGGGGTCCAGGTGGGCGTTGCCGATCATATGGATTATGATCTCTTGCTTTGCTGTTTGCATAAGGGCATTCCATTAAAAAAATTGCCCATCAGCTGTTCGCGGGGTACGCACTGGCGGCTCCCGGGGATTCAAAATGCGCGTTGTATTCATTCACGATGCGGCTGACGATGCGTATGCGTTCAATATCGCCGGTCGCGGAAATTTCATCCGAAATTCCCAACACCAGTCTTGGGGCGAACAGGTCTATGAGGCGGTGCGTGCAGTCAATCAGTTCCTGCACGGGATAGGTTTCATCAAAAAAGACCGCCGGCAAACCGTCCAGCAGAAACATCCTGTCGCCGAGGCCGTCCTTGATTTCCTCCAGGGTTACATCCCCTTGCGGGACCGGCGTAATCGCTTCAATGCCATCCAACCCTGTTTCCTGCGCATAGCGCAAAATGGGTTTGGTATCCCCGTCCCAGTGACTATGGCAGAATTTACCGGATCTGTGGAGGTTCTCACACCTGCGCTGGCATTCCGGCAGATGATACTTCCGGAACAATTCGGGCGAGAGGGTGCCAGCATGCACGTTTTCACCAAAGTTGATTATCTTGATCGGCGACCGGTTGATCTGTTCAATGAGCCGGTTATTGCTTTCTTCGCGCGCCGCGAAAAATTTCTCCGCCGTTTTCGGCCAGTCATAAATGGCAAAGACGCCGTTCTCAACACCTGTTTTTTCAAGGTAAAGGCATTGCACATTCATCCGCGGCAGGTACATCGTGGGAGCGCCAAGGTCGCCATAGTCCCGCTGGAGTTCATCAAAACAGCTTTGGGACCATTCCCAGGAAACATGTTCTTCGCGCCATGTGGCCACGCGTAATTCATCTTCGGTAACCACTTCCCACTTGACCGTGATGGGTGCGGGGTTATTGGGTGTGTTGCGCAAAATGCAGGTTTGTTTTCCAACCGGCGTCTCAATCGTGTTCTCGATGTCCGTGGCGTTCAGTTTCATTACGGATGAATGCACGCGCGGGTCCTCAATGCGCCTGAAGCAGTTGCGGTAGTCATACACCCGCGCCGAGACTCCGAGCCTGCGGGAGAGTTCGTAGAGGGAGCGATAGTCGTAGACCGAATCCGCCTGGCAATCGTATCCGGGCGGAAAAGGTTCCTTGAAGAAAACACGGCGCCACCACCACGCCCCGATTCGCGGTTGCCAGATGATTCGTCCACCCGCGCGGCCAAACACCACGTCCTCGTGAAGTAATGCCCAGTTCCTGCCGGATTGTTTTTTCATGTTCATTTCCAATTAACTGCGTTCATATTAATGGCTCGCTCGCGCGTTAATTTCCGAGCCACTCCGATTAATGATAGCCCTTACGAAGGGGGCTATACAACTTTTTTATGCTCCCTCTCCTGCCCCCATGGGGGGGGGGCAGCGTAGTGCCTAACTCTTGATAAATGCCATTCAGGTGCAAGGAGTTGAACGCACGTTGTCATTTAAGATATTCTTCCGTATACAGGGATAATTCCACCAGGCGCTCGAGCAGTTGTTCGGGAGGTGTTCCGATAAAGTTCAGGATGATCAGTTCCTTGGAAAAGAGGCGGCAGATATACCTGAGCTTCCGCATTTTTTCCGCGCCGGCATACAGAAAATCGCGGTGGCCGCTGTTGAGCACGATTATATTGCGTTCTTTATCATACCTTGAGCGCCAGTCCTTGCCTGGCGCGCTCTCCAAAGTGTAACCGGGCAGGCCTTTTGCAAAAGAATCGCCGGCAACCGGCTTGATCAGGGCGTCAACGATGGTAATCAACGCTTCGGCCTCGCAGACAATTTTGCCCTGGCAAACGCGCGCCTTGAGGCGGCATAAGCCCGGTTCCGATGGGGCTTGCAACGCGACTATTTCACCGCTTTGTTTATCCAGGGTTCCTTGGCCTTCGGTAATCATCCATTCAACGCTGATGTTTGCATCTATTTGGCGCCGCCTTTGGTCATAAGCTATTGCGCGCAAATTGCGTTTGGCGCCGACCTCGACCAGGGCCGAGGCCGGATAAATGCGCGCGCTGAACAACGGCCCGGCAAACTCGAAAAACTCCTTTTGCCCGGAGCCGGTTGAAGGCATTTTTACGGGGCCTTCGTCGGCGGATGGCGCCGTCATTTCATTTTCCGGCGTTGCGGCCCGTTTCCCGGTGTTTTTATGAATATTAAACCAATCATAATCCTCGGGCGGCAGGGCCAGCACTGCTTCCTTGATCGCTTTCTGCACGGACTGCAGTATTTTCTTGCTGGCGCTTTCATCCTCGGTTTTTTCCTGCTCCGCGGCAATGGCCGCCAACTTTTCTTGCACGGCGGCCAAAGCCCGGCAGAACCCGGCGTATATTTCATCGCGAATAATGCCGTCGCGCGTGCCGGGAGTAAGATGCAGAAATGGCGCGTCAATAATCCCTTCAAAATAGCCGCTTATCCAGGGTCCGGCGTTAAATTCGTCCAGCACGCAGATGTTTGGCAGAACGCGAGTGCCGGAGCGGAACAAACTGACCTGGTTGGCGGCGTTCTTTTCTTTCAGGTAAAGCTCAAAATACACATCACCATAAGCGGTTCCGGCCTGCGGAATGTTATGCAAAAGCTGTCCGGAAAACTTGCGCGGTTCCACATTGCATTCAAAACGGCTGGTCCGGTCAACAACCTTTATTATTACCCCCGAGTTCTTTATGCGATCCCTTAATTCAGACGCCAAGTAACGATGGATTTTTTCGCCATTTAACGCCCGCGTGCCTTCCAGGAGGGGCGTTATAACCAATTGGGTGCCTTTGAGGGGCAGAAGATGTCCCCGTGGACTGATCATATAACCCGGCCGGCCTTTTTCCATGACCATCTGATAAGTTTTGCCGTCTTTCCCTGCCGAGACCATGGTGAGCTTGTACCCGACCGTCCAAAAACTTAAAAGACCGATGCCGAATTCGCCCTGCATTCCCTGGATACCCTGTTCTTTGAGGCGGCGTTTCAGGGAATCGCAGATGTGCGTGGCAACGTATTTGAAATCCGGCCGGCCGTCTTCCGCACAGGGAATGCCGTCGCCGTCATCCACAATCTTCAAGTAATGCTGTTTGTGCTCTTTGCCGCGGATTATGCTGACATGCTTCGCGCCGGCGTCAATGCTGTTTTCCACAAACTCGGCCACGGCCTTCAATGGATTGGTCTGCGAAAGGGCAATGATGGTAATGGCGTTCCAGTCGTCGCCGATGCGCAAACGCCCGCGTTCGCCTTTTGTATGAAGATTAGCGTTCATAATTTTAAATTTATGTTAGGAATTCACTGGCGTCCCACAGGGACGCCATGGGCTGTGGACTGTAGGCCGTGGGTCGGAACAGAATAAACACAGATGGGAAAAACCGGAACTGCGGTTTTGATAATGGTTTTTGATAGCCCTCGGTTTTATTGGGGTTTTCCCACAGTCAATAGCCCACAGCCCTCAGCCCAAGCATCCTATGGGATGCTAATGTTAGGAATTTCAAAATTTGCAGGCGCGCGCGCCGGTCATCCTGTTTGCGCCGCTTTCCCTTTAAAATAAAGTTGGTCACCACACGTTCGCAGAGTAACATATTAATCTGCATATTGCACGCCAATCATGCTGATGATTTTTTCTTGACCGGCGCTTTCCGTTCGGTCAGGATGCACAACTATGCCACGCAATCAACATAAGGTTTCGATGGATGCGTTAGTGTCGCTCTGCAAGCGGCGCGGATTTATCTTCCAGAGTTCCGAAATTTACGATGGGATTAATGGGTTTTGGGATTACGGTCCCCTGGGCTGTGAACTCAAGCGCAATATCCGTGAGGCCTGGTGGCGCGATATCGTGCACCGGCGCGAAAATATTGTCGGCTTAGACAGCTCCATCATCATGCATCCCAAAGTCTGGGAAGCCTCCGGACACATCTCCAGTTTTGCCGACCCGATGGTGGATTGCAAAGCCTGCCGCAAGCGGTTTCGGGCCGACATGCTTTGCGAGGAGCAGGGCGTGAAACTCGTCAAGACGGAAAAGGGCTTTGAACTGCCGCCGGGCGTCAAGTGCGCGGCCTGCGGGTCGAAGGATTTGACCGCGCCGCGTGCCTTCAACCTGATGTTCAAGACATTTGTCGGCCCGGTGGAGGAAGACTCGGCGACAGCTTACCTGCGGCCGGAAACGGCGCAGGGTATCTTTGTGCAGTTTGCCAATGTTTTGGCGGTCGCGCGCCAGAAAATACCATTCGGCATTGCCCAGATCGGCAAAGCCTTCCGCAACGAGATCAATCCACGCAATTTCACGTTTCGCTCGCGCGAGTTCGAGCAGATGGAACTGGAATTTTTTGTCAAGCCCGGCACGGACGCCGAGTGGCATTCCTACTGGGTCAAGGAACGCCTGCGTTGGTACGAAAGCATCGGTTTGCCGGCGGCAAGCCTTCAGCAGTATGTCTATCCCAAGGATGAATTGGCCCATTACGCCAGCGCCTGCGTGGATGTCATGTATGATTTCCCGTTTGGCATGCAGGAGTTGGAAGGCATTGCCGCGCGGGGCGACTTTGATTTGAGCCAGCACCAGAAGTTCAGCGGGAAGAGCCTGGAATATTTCGATCCGGAAACAAAGGAAAAATTCGTGCCCCACGTCGTGGAGCCCTCGGCCGGCGTGGACCGCATTGCGCTGGCGATCCTGTGCGAGGCCTACCGCGAGGAATGGGTGCCCGTCCGCAATCTCGCCGCGGCGGATAGCGGTCCGGACAAGCCCTCCGGCGAGACTGTCGGCGGAGTTATCGAAGCCGAGCCGGGCAAACCCGTTCCAGCCGGTTATGAACTGCGCACTGTCCTGCGCTTTGCGCCCTGCATGGCGCCTGTCAAGGCGGCCGTGTTTCCGCTCCTGAAAAACAAGCCCGAACTCGTGGCCAGGGGCCGCGAGGTTTTTGACCGCCTGCAGAAGCGCTGGAATTGTTTCTGGGACGCGACCGGGGCCATTGGCCGGCGCTATCGCCGTCAGGACGAAATTGGAACCCCCTGCGGCGTGACGATTGATTTCCAGACCCTGACCGACAATACCGTCACCCTGCGGGACCGCGATTCGATGAAGCAAATCCGGCTGGCCATCGCAGACTTGCCGGACCATCTTGGTGCAATTTTGGATTGACGGCAAAGATTTTTTTGATAAAAATTTAAACATAGTTGAATCTGGTTGGTTTTTAATTCAGGAAGGAGGGTTTGATGATGATCAGGTGTTTTGCATGGGTTCCTTTTCTGGCCTTAAATCTTCTGTTTGCCGGATGCGCTTGCATACCGGGCGGAATTGCGGCATCAAACACGCCCTTGCACGCCAAACCGTATACGGTCATCGGTGACACGGAGGGACGCGACAGTCATTATGCAATTCTTGGGCTTATTCCCGTGACTTCCGGCAACTCCTTGAAGGATGCAGTTAAGAAAGCAAAAGGGCGCGTCGGCGCCGATGCTTTGATTGATATCACCGTGGACAGTTACACGCAGTGGTGGATACTGTTTACAAGAACTGTAACGGAAGTTTATGCCAAAGGCATTAGATTCAAGGATGCCTGGGAAGGCGACAATGAGATCAAGCGATAAGCGGGCTTGATTGGAAATCCTATTACCGCAAAATTTGGTTAGCCGGATTACAACACATTAGCCTTCAAGCTCTTACGAATATCCAGCCTGAGCGTGGCGCAGTATAGTTTCTGCCGTTCTGGGTGACCAACGCCCTTTTTTCTCCTATTTCCTCGTTTCGTCGAGAAAATCATATGATAAAACCGCTTCACGAAAGGATATTTTTCTCCTCGCCGGAATGTTCCGTCATGGTTTGTCATGTCCGCGGTAATGTGTCGTACTCGACATTGACTTATCATCGGGAATGGGAATTTCAATTTATCCTGAAGGGCAGTGGATTCTATTTCGCCGCCGGTAATAAATATGCGTTTCGGCCCAATGCGGTGTTTGCCATTAGCCCGAACCAGGCGCATTACTGTGTGCTGACACCGGGATGCATGATGGAAAAATGGGCCCTGATGTTTTTGCCGGCTATGGTGCGTGATTTAAGCCTGAAACACGCACTATCGGCCATTCCGCATCAGATGTCGCTGACGGATCTGGAGTCAGCCGCCGTAGTCCTGTTGTTTCGCCGCTTGAAAGACGAATTAAGCCGTCAGGAGGCACATTGGCGGCAAATCGTCCGTCTCAAGCTGGAGGAATTCCTGTGGCTGTTGAAACGGGCCGGCGGGCGGACCGTTCCGATGCCTATTATTAGTCCGCTGGCGAAACAGCTTACGGATTATATTGAACAACATTTTACACAGGATTTGAGCATTCCGGAATTGGCGGCCAAGTTCGGATATTCGGAAGGTTATCTGTCACATATGTTCAAGCAACACACACAATTTGGCATCAAACATTACCTGCTTCAGCAACGGATAGCCGAAGCCCGCAGGCTATTGGAAGAAAACCCACGCATGAAAACGGCCTCCGTGGCCGAAAATGTTGGGTTCAAGGATTTTGGCATATTTAACCGGATGTTCAAGCTATTGGTCGGAATTACCCCCGCTGTCTATCGCAGGAATTCACATCTGGACAGTAGGTCCTGATATTGGGCCTTGGCGCCTACGGTTGGTATACGGTTCCGCGTCATTTTTCCGGTATTTAAAATTATACTTTACAAACAAGCCGAATAAATGATAAGTATGGTTGCATGATAGATAGGCCATATTGGATGGAACGTATTGAGGCCTCATGGAAGCAGGCGCCTATTGTCTGGCTTTCCGGTGTTCGCCGGGTTGGCAAAACCACGATAGCACAGTCTTTGGGACAGGAACGGATTTTTTACGTCAATTGCGACCTTCCGGTGACGGAAGACATAGTCAGGGATCCAGAGCTATTTTTTGGGAACTGTCGCCGTCCGATAATTGTTTTCGATGAAATTCATCAGTTGCGGGATCCGGCCAGAGTTCTGAAAATAGGCGCCGATCTCTTCCCGCACATCAAGATATTAGCGACGGGTTCATCAACTTTGGCGGCGAGCCGCAAGTTCAAGGATACGCTGACCGGACGAAAACGTATTGTTCATCTAACGCCTGTCACACTTGATGAACTGTCCGCTTTCGATAATGTTTCATTACAGGACCGGCTCTTTCGTGGCGGCTTGCCGCCAGCCCTGCTTGCCGGATCAAAACCATCCGCTTTCTACCGCGAGTGGATGGATTCATTTTTTGCCCGTGACATTCAAAAGTTGTTCGCTTTCCGCAACCCCGACAAATTCAACAACTTGTTTGAATATGTAATCAAGCAAAGCGGAGGCATCCTGGATGTTTCCTCGGCATCCAGCGCGCTCAGTATAAGCCGTCCAACCGTGCAGAAGCATCTTCAGGCGCTTCAGATAACCCACGCCATTACTCTTCTGCGTCCGTTTCATGGGAGCGGACAGAAAGAGCTGGTAAAGGCTCCAAAGATATACGCTTTTGACACAGGGTTTGTGAGTTTCTGCCGAGGTTGGGACCCGCTGAGATCCGACGATTACGGGATTCTTTGGGAGCACATCGTGTTGGAATATCTTCAGGCGCACGGTCAGCCGGATGTGCGCTACTGGCGCGATGCGGCGGGACGTGAAATAGATTTCGTGCTGACACGCAACCGCGACACGATAGACGTCATGGAATGCAAATGGGATTCTTCCCGATTCGATTCGACGGCGGTGCGGGTTTTCAGACAAAGCTATCCGAATGGGATGAATTATGTCTTGAGTCCGCAGACTGCGCCGAAATATACGCGGCGCATTGTGTCTTTGGAATTCCAGTTTTGCAATCCGTTGTCACTCTTCCTCGGCATTCCATAGAATGCTCACACGCCATTCGTTTTTATTTGACGCCCGACGTTGGGTTGCCATATATATAAACCGGCAACGGCAGAAACGTTGGGTTGAGCGCAAAAAAGCGGCGGCCCATTTAGCGGCCAAATCCAGGCCGGTAGTCATTGGATGAAGCACGGTGGGCATTAAGGCTGGCAAAGAAAGTGCGCAAGACTGTTCGTGCAGTCCTTCCTCAGGAATCCCTTCGGAAAATCGCCATAACGGAAGCTCGCCGCCGAAACGCCATACTGTGCCGGTGAATTAGCGCCAAGATGCGTGTCTGGTTACTTGCAACAATTTGGCTTGTTGTCCATTGGGCTGTGCGCATTGAGTTTAACCGGATGTTCAAGCTAATGGTCGGAATTACCCCCGCCGTCTATCGCAGGAATTCACATCTGTATAGCAGTATCTAATATTGTGGTTACGGCGCTCATGGGTTATTTTAAAACGAAAAAAGCAAGCCATGCCAAAATGAGCGTTCAGCGCATGCGATTCAGAGTTCCGAAGTCGCGGGTGGGACAGGAACGGGCAAGGAGCGCGTGAAAAGGATCGCGAAGAGCAGGTCGGGACAAAGCGGGCGGCGCATTGATGTTTAACGGCGGCGCGGACCATCAAACCTAAATGAGGAGATCATAAATGTCATCCCTGCAAAATATCAAAAAAATGATAATCGGACTGATCATATTGGGCGGACTTCTGGGGAATAATGGGGCGGCCATGGTAACCACAATGTATCCTGGCAATGATGATCCGCGCTATATAAATGCTCTGAAGGGCATGGGGGTCCATGCGTTTAATGTATATATGGGATGGGAGATAATATGTTCCCAGAGCTATCATGAAACCTATAATGAAAGCACGAGTGGTTATACCCCCATTGTAATCAAGTGTTATAAAAACCATATGCAGGTCCACGCCGGCAATTTACCAACGCCTCATATTAGAGGCTGGACATTGTCCGGAGGACCGGCCACGACGAATTATAATCCTGGTGTTCCCGTTGATGATCCCGATCCCTATTATCCCTATGCTCCCTATGCTCCCGGTGTGACCCCCCCGGTTTACGTGCCTCCTTCAATAACAACAAATCCGGCCAGCCCTCAGTATTGCCATATGGCGCCCTATGATTCATTGATGTATGATGCGTCGGGCATCATGGCCACTAATTTGGTGCCTGAACTGGACACCATCCAGGAGTATTGCGATTTCTGGCTGGAAAAATTCATGAAACCATTGATTCAAGCCAAGTATAAACAGGGTATATATATATTCATGGTCGGCCAGGAAGACTATTGGTATGTGCCGGAATTTGTCGGCAATCCCGCGAATACTTTAAGTAAATTTTTCCCTTTGCACGATTATCATGAATTTGCGGGCATGAGTCTTGAACAAAAGGAAAAAAGGGTACGGGAAACTATTGAACAGACCTACCGGAAACTGTATGAATGGAAAAAT
>JBDRJR010000054.1:0-24271 GCA_043814705.1 Verrucomicrobiota bacterium
TGGGTCGGAACAGAATAAACACCGATGGGAAAAACCGGAACTGCGGTTTTGATAATGGTCCTTCATAGCCCTCGGTTTTATTGGGGTTTTCCCACAGTCAATAGCCCACAGCCCTCAGCCAAAGCATCCTATGGGATGCTAATGAAATCGGTTTGAGAATAAAGATCATGAACATACTTTTAATTTATCCTGAGTTTCCGGATACGTTCTGGAGTTTTAAACATGCCCTGAAGTTTGTGCGCAAGCACGCCGCCCTGCCGCCGCTGGGTCTGCTGACCGTCGCCGCCATGTTGCCGGAAAAATGGTCCGCGCGGCTCGTGGACACCAACGTGCGCGATCTCACGAAAAAGGACCTGGCCTGGGCCGACTGCGCCTTTATCAGCGCCATGGTCGTCCAGCGCGAGTCGGCCCGCCGGTTGGTTGCCTTGTGCAAGGCGGCGGGACTGCGCATCGTGGCCGGCGGCCCGCTGTTCACCAACGAGCACGCCCAGTTCGAGGGTGTGGACCATTTTATTCTGAACGAGGCGGAATTGACTCTGCCGGTTTTTCTGAACGATATGGAACAAGGTCGGCCGCAGAAAATATATGCCTCCGCCGGGTTTGCGGATATGCACCAGACGCCCGTGCCCCGCTGGGACCTTTTGGACCAGAAACGCTATGCCTGCATGAGCATCCAGTTTTCGCGCGGTTGTCCGTTCGCCTGCGATTTCTGCAATGTCACCGCCTTGCTCGGCCGCAAGGTGCGCATTAAAACCTCGCGCCAGATTATCGCCGAGCTGGACAGCTTGTATGCCCAGGGATGGCGCAATGAAATTTTTTTCGTGGACGACAATTTCATTGGAAACAAGCCGTTTCTTAAGGCCGATCTTTTACCGGCCTTGATCGCATGGCGCCAAGGCAAGCGCGGTATCGTGTTCAACACCGAAACATCCGTCAACCTGGCGCAAGACGCGCAGTTAATGGATCTGATGGTTAAAGCCGGATTCAACAAGGTGTTTATCGGCATTGAAACCCCGGACGAGGCTTGCCTGGCCGAATGCGGCAAACATCAGAACAAGAACCGCAATCTGGTGGATGACGTGAAATGCATCCAGCGCGCCGGACTTCAGGTGCAGGGTGGATTTATCGTCGGCTTCGACAGCGATTTGCCTTCCATTTTCCAGCGGCAGATAGATTTCATCCAGAAAAGCGGCATTGTGACCGCCATGGTCGGCATGTTGCAGGCCCCTCCGGGGACGCGGTTATACGAACGCATGAAGCTGGAAGGCCGACTGCGCGGAGAATTATCGGGTGACAACGTGGACGGCACGACCAACATCATTCCGGCCATGAGCCTGGAAGCCCTGCGGGAAGGCTATAAATCCATTCTTCAGCACATCTATGCCCCAAAATACTATTACCAGCGCATCCGGACCTTGCTCCGGGAATTCAAGCCGCCCAAAACCCGCACCCCTTTCCGGGGCGCACACTTACTGGCGCTCGTGCGGTCTTTCTATCAGCTTGGCATTGTGGGCCAGGAACGGTTTCACTACTGGCATCTCCTGCTGTGGACCCAGTTTCGGCATCCCCGGCTATTTCCCGAGGCCATCACCCTGGCCATCTACGGCTACCACTTCCGGAAAATCTGCAAACAACACGTGACCTGAAGATACGTGCTTCTTTGTGTTCAGCCCGGTAAACGCAAGACGCCGACCGGGTGCGTTTTCCAACGCCCGGTCAGAAACCACCCGGTTACCATCAATGCGTGGACCGTCATCGCGATCCCAATTGCCCACCAGATCCCCTGGGTCGCGGGCTGAATCACACGGGACAAGAACAAAGCAAGCGGGACCTGCAGACCCCACAAGCTGGTTACCGTGAAAATCATCGTGGCCATTGTCTGCCCGGCGCCATCCAGCGCTCGCCCCAGCACAATGGCCAGCGCCACGAAAACGTAGAACGGCGATACGGTTCGCAAATAACTGGCGCCTACGCTGACGACCTCCGGGTTGGCATCAAACCAGCGCACGAATAGCGGCGCAAAAGCAAGCATCAGGACAGCCGAAACCGCCATGATCATCACATCAATGCCGCTTGCCAGCCACGCCGCGGACCGGGAACGCTCCGGCTTCCCGGCCCCGAGATTCTGGCCGACCATTGTGGCGGCGGCATTGCCAAGCACAAAAGCCGGCATCAGGATGATCATATGGAACCGCATGCCGATTCCATAGCCGGCAATGGCGGCAGTCCCGCACAGCGCAACGATCCGCATCAGGATCATGGCCATCAGGCCGCGGGAGAGCATCTGTCCGGAGCTTGGAATGCCAATGCGCATGAGCGTCCAGACCAGAGCCGGCTGGAGCCGCCACCGGCTTGCGCGGACATGCAGACCCCCGACGCCACGTGACAGGAAGACAACAACAAGACCGGCCGCGACCGCTTGCGCAATCAATGTTGCCCAGGCGGCGCCACGGATTCCCATTTCGGGGAATCCCAGTAGCCCATAAATGAGCACCGGATCGAGGACAATGTTAATGACGTTGGCCAACAACATTGCGAACATCGGCAATATTGTGTTGCCGGCCCCCTGCAAGGCGCTGTTGCCGATGAACAACACAAAAATCGTGAAACACCCGAGGAACGAAATGCTGAGGTATTCGCGCGCAAGCCGGCTCACGGATTCTTCGGCGCCAAGGAGCCGGCAGAGATCGTCGGCAAAAAACCAGCCGATAAGTCCGGTCCCCACGCCTATCATGAGCGCGACCAAAAGCGATTGGCCGGCGGTGTCAGACGCCTCATCCAGCCGTCCGGCGCCGACAAACCGCGAAACCATGGCAACCGTGCCGGTTGCCGCGCCCATGACGATGGGGAACAACAGCATGAGAATCGTTCCGCTCATCGCCAGAGCGGCTACCGCATTCGACCCCAGTTTGCCTACCCAGAAGAGATCAACAAGGCTTTGAAAGTTCTGGAGCATGGCACTGGCAAACATCGGCCCAGCCAGCTTCAGAAGGTTTTTTAAAATGGGCCCGGTCGTTAGATCACTGGTGTTTCGCTGTTGCACGATGTATTACCTGATCACAGCCAATCTTGATTCCTCCAGAACTGTCACCCACGCCTTTCCCGGCGTGATTGCGACGGCAATATCGGGCGGGCTTTGATGGGCTTTTGGCATTCACCGCGCCAACACACTATACCCGCCGGCATCCATCACCTGTGGCAGGCGCCGCAGGCGGGCAAGCGACTGGATGACCGCGCGGACGGTATGATAGCCGCATTTCCATTCGTGGCCCAGATAATCCCACTTGATGCGGCCGTCCCGTTCCAGCAACGCATACCATTCGCCGACCGCGTGGTTGATCATCTTGTCCCAGACAAATGTGAACACGTTTTCAAACGCATCCCAGTAAGGCTGTTCGCGGAAAAGTTCGACGGCATCCAGAAAGCCGACGAGCACTTCGGCCTGTTGCCAGAATTCCTTCAGCGTCTGCGTGGCCGGCCCGTCGTGGGGGCCCTCCACATAGACCCCGCCATACTCCCAATCCACGCCGAATCTGATGGACTGGTCGTTCATAGCCCTGATGATCGGAAGATAAGGCGCGAGGTCGGCGCCCAGGATTTCCACGGCGTGTTTAAGCAGCCAGCAAAGTTCAATGTTATGCCCGTAGTTAGTGTTATTCAAGGGGCGGGCGCCGGCATCCGTGTCCCGGTCCGATCCCCAAACATTGCGAAACAAAATGGCCGGCAAAGGATGGTATTCAGCGTCAAATTGCGCCAAACCGGTGTGGAAGCGCGGATGAAGCATACGGACGGTCAATACCTGGATGATTTCCTGGAGCTTGCGGCGATGCGTGGGCAATCCGGTCAGTTCATAGAGCACGGTAAATGCTTCCATCAAATGCATGTGCACATCAAGCGTTTTGCGATTACCGCCGTCTAATTCGCCGGGTTTCAACGACCAATCACGCCGAAACATCTCCCAATAGCCGCCAAATGCCGAATCGGCGGCGCTGTGCTGAATGACGTTGAATGTGGCTTCCGCATATTCCCTGCCCTGCGGATCACCGGAAGCCAGGGCATATTCCGCCAGCGCATATACACCAAAACTCTGGCCGTACATTATCTTGCTGTCATCCTGCACATGGCCCTCGCGATCTGTGGTCCAATACCAGCCGCCGTATTGACGGTCCCAGAAATGACGAATGACAAATGCAACTCCCTGTCGGGCCGCATCCAGAGCGCGACCATCATCCAACCCGGCGCGATGGACGCTGGCAAGGGTAAAGATATTGCGCAGTTGGCCGACCAGCGTTTTGAGGGTTTTACCCGTAGGCTGGCCGGCGCGGTCGAAATAGGTCAAAAAGCCGCCCGGAGCGCGATCCACCACGCGGTCGAGCCAGAAGGGCAACAAGCGTTGCCGGAGGTAAGGATCAAGCTTGGCGATGATCGCATGGACTTTATGCGCGCTGAGTTGCAATGGCGTGTTGCGGCCGGAACATTTCATGGAAATATCTTTTCGATGAACAATGGCCTTGTGTGCTTATGGGGTTACCGCCGGGAAGCCGAACACTTTCAGCACCTGGCTCATTTGGGAGTAGTCCGGGATGATCAGGTCGGCGCCGGCGCAAATCAGGCGCATGCGCTTTTCGCGATTCAGGCCGAAGCGCCGCACTTCATCGCTGGCAATGCCGACCGTATACCCGCCGCGCTTATGGGTTTCGCGAATTTCAACCGGGCCATCCCCAAAGGTTACCAGATGGCCGGCATGTTCCGCCCCGATATCATTCAGAATGCGGTCCAACACAAATTTTTTGGCTTCACGGGTGGCATCGCCAATCGCGCCGTAGATGCGGCCTTCAAAAAGATCGGCATAGCCCAGTGTGGCGGCTTCGTCCCTCACATCCTGAACATCCGTGCCGCTGGCCAGAAACAACTGCAGGCCGGCCTTATGCAAAACACGCAGAAACGCAACGGCGTGTTTCAAGGTGTAATCTTCCGCCGCCAGTTCACCCCGCCGAAGCTTGGCGATGCGTTCGCGCACCAGCACCATCAGATGATCGTTATAGACGGCTTTGTAACCGACAGCATCGCGAACCTGATCGCCCGGCACACAGTCAAATTCACGCACCATCGCCACCAGGCCTTCCATTTGCGCAATCGTCTGAATCCCGGTGGTCTTATCAATATACTCGCGAACCCGTCGAACCGCTTTATGGTAGAGCGTTTCGTCGGCCTGCTGGAAGCGATCGCCCAGCACGGCGCGAATCATCATCGGTTCCATGATCTGTTCCCACCCCTGGCGCAGGGTGGAAATCGTGCCATCGTGATCGAAGATGGCATGGGTAAATCCTCCAGGCCGCGGCAAGGCCGTGATAATTTCAATTTCGGTTTGATCAAGGTGTTGCGCTTGACGAGAGTCCTCGGCCAATTCGATCCGGTATAAATAATCCGGATCGGAACCGATGGCCAGAATTTCCGCCGGCGTGGCGGTGCCGGTCTGATAAAGCTTCTGGACGGTGACACCGGACACGAAATTACCCAGCGTGGCGGCCGTGAGCGGGTCATATCCCGCCGCGAGCGCCACGGCCATGCCGGCCAGCATGCTGTCACCAGCGCCCACGGGGTCAGTCCGCCCAAGGATCTGGAGCCCCGGCACTTCGCGCAGGCCGGCAGTGGTCATTACCATACAGCCTCTTGCGCCGCGCGTCACAAAAACCGGACACTGCCAGCGCTGAAACAGCGTTTCCGCGGCCTGCCGGGCTTCCGCGTACATAACCAATTCGTCCGGCGCGCGCGCCGTGCCGCAAAGCCTGATGGCTTCGTGCGCATTCAGCTTGCGCACGGCGCCGGCGTAGGCGTCGCTGTAATTGCGGCTATCGAGCAAAAATATCCGGGCCGCGTGGCGCGCCATGAGTTGGGTCAGTTGGCGCCGGAAGAATTCCGCGCCATGAATGCCGCTTGCGACCTGTTCGTTGACGATAATCAGGTCAACGGCCTTCAGACGTTCCTCAAGTAATTCGAGAAGACGCCGGCCAACCGTCTGATCGAGCCGGTTAAAATTGCCGAAATCAATCCGGTTTTCTTCCTGGTCGCCCACATAGGGCTTGGTATAAACATGCGTATTCCAGTCATCCTTCTGGATCAACATGCCGTCCACGGTGACCGCCCCGGCCTTTAACAGACGGAGCATTTCCTGGCCAAAGGGATCGTCGCCAATGACGCCAAAGGCATGCACGTCATGGACATTCATCGCCAACAGATTCATAACCACGTTGCCGGCGCCGCCGAGGGTATAGCGTTGCCGGCGGACCGGTCTGGTCGCCAACCCGGTTTCCACCGAGGTTTCCGCGGCCGAGGCATCAATAAACCAATATGTATCGAGACAGAAGTCGCCGATGACGGCAATCCGCGTGCGGCTTACGGCATCCAATATGGCTTTCAATGGGATCTTGTCGCTGCGGGGTGCTTTCATATGTGGCTGTTTTCCTCTTTGACGATCGGCTCATATCTGAACGGGTGCGACTGTAACGATTTTGGACCTTCCCTGCAATGTTTTGCCAAAACGCTGCCTACATTACACTTCCTTCCCTGCCCGTGCAATTCTTGACATTGATCTTGTTAACGGCAGTATTTTTGTTAAAATTACAAATCGTATCCAAGCCCAGCCCGGATTCATCAATGGAAAACGGAGCAAGATATAATGATCAAAACGGTATACCTTTGCTGTGCTTCACACGTTGACATTGGTTACACCCATCTGCCGGATGAAGTCCGCGAGCTGCAATTCCAGGCCACCGGCGACGTATTACGGGCCTGTTTGGCAACCCAGGATCGGCCGGAATGGGAACGGTTCCGCTGGACGTTCGAGTCCGGCTGGGTAGTCCGTGATTTCCTGGCGCGTTGCGCCCCGAACGAACGCCTTGTGTTTGCGGACCTGTTAAGGAAAAAACAGATTGAAGTAACCGCCTTCTTTACCCAAATTCTGCCGCAACTGCCCGGATTGGAAGAACTGATTGAGGCCTTGCGCTATACAACCGAACTGGGACGCGCGCTTGGCGTTCCTGTTGTAACTGCCAACCTTAATGATATCGGCGGCAATTCCCTGGCCTTTCCGCAAGTCCTGGCCAGGGCGGGTATCCGCTACTATTTATTCGGCGCTGGCGGCTGGCGGGTACATTCGCTGCAGTGTTCGTTGCCGCATTTGTTCTGGCACGAAGGGCCGGACGGCAGCCGCCTGCTATTCTACCGTCTGGGTTTCGACAAGACCTTGCAACCGTCCGCATGCACCGAGCTTAATGCCACTTACGGGTTCGGCGGCACATATTTCGCGCGGCCTTACCGTGACTACCTCTCCGGACTGCGCCACAACAATCCTGCCTTCAGCGAGCTCGGGATGGCCAAGGATACCGGACCGGCCGCGCTCAAAAATCTGTTGCAGCGCTTCCAATCGGAAGGTTATCCGGCCGAACAGATTCTGCTTCAATTAGGCGGTGATAATGGCAGACCTGACAAGGCGGTGTGCGATTTGGTGGCCGAGTGGAACCGGCGTGAGCGGTTTCCGGAAATCAGGCTGGCCACGCCGGCCCGGTTCTTTGCGGATCTCAGCCGGGAATGCAAGGAAGCCCTGCCCGTATTGCGCGGTGAAATCAGTTGCCCATGGAGCAACCATGCCCTGACAACGGCACGCGAGACGGGAATCTATCGCCAGGCCAGCCGAAGGATCGTCAGCGCCATTTGTCTTAGCGGCGTCAACCGGACCCCGCCGCCATTTAATGTCGATGCCGCATTCGAGGAATTGACGCATTTCTCCGATCACACATTCGGTATTTCAATGTGGGCCTATCAGGATGCTCTGCGACAAGGCCGCTCCATCCATGACACGCTTTTTGCACTGCCCAGGGAAAGCTGGCAGAACAAAACCGATTATGCGCTCGCTGCGGATCGTTACGGTCGCAGCGGTCTCTTCCGGGCGGCACGCGCTCTGGCCGACCGGGTTAAGTCCGATCAGGCAGGACAGTTTGCGGTCATTAATTCCTGCTCGTTCCCGCGTCGTGGTCTCGTTGACTACAGCCAGCGTAATTTTCCCGAGAAGATTGCGTTGCGCGATTGCGAGACGGGCGCAATATTGCCTTGCGATTGCGAACCGAGCGGCGGCCCGCGCGGGCGCCTGCGGTTTTTTTCACCCGCAGTACCGGCTTTCGGCTATCGGGTGTTCGCGATCGTGCCGGACGCACAGTTAACCCCGTCGCCTTTGCTGCACGTGACCCCCGCACTGCTCGAGAATGAGGTTTGGCGCATAAAGTTCGATCCCAAAACCGGGCGAATCGTAAGTTTGCTCGAAAAAGCAACCAGGCGCGAATGGCTTGACACGAAACAGGACCGCGGCCTGGGTGAATTTATCTATTGCCGGGTTGAAGGTTTGCGCGAAGATGCCAGCGGCATTGGCATCAGCGATGCCATCAACTGGAATTGGGCAACGGAAGTCAAGTGCGAACCGGCCATGATCTATCACGGCAGCGCCTACGGCAAGGTCGTCTATCGCCGTCACCTGACCGGCGACCCGGTGCCGGTTACGGTCGAGCAGGAAGTTGTCCTTGCGGCCGGCAGCGGACAAATCGAATTGGTCACAACGATCATCAAGCATCCGACGGTGGCCAAAGAAGCCGGTTTCATTGTTTTTCCCTTCGCCATTCCCAAACCGGTCGTGGTTATGGAGCAAGCCGGCTGCCTGGTACGCATTCCACAAGACCAACTCCCGGGTTCGGCTCAGTACAATATCGGCATACAAGACTGGGTTGGCCTCTGGGACCATACCCGGCAGGGTCTGCTGATCGGCACCGATCAGGCCGGTTTATTCAGCATGGCGCCTTTGCAACATTATGGTAATTTCGATTTACCGGTGGCGCCTGAGACGGGCGGCCTTTATCTGCACCTCTTCCATAACACATTCAATACAAACTGCCCCCTTTACCAGGGCGGCGTTCTGCCGTTCCGAGTTACCATTACGCCGTTGCCTGACGATGATCCAACAAGGGCATGGCGGAATGGGATGGCAAGCAATCGCCCGCTTCTGGCGCTTCCATTACGGGTTGGACAGGGGCAGTGGGCTGAACGGTCCAAATCTCTGCTCTCAATCGCACCCGATAACGTATTGGTTTCCATTGCCCGGCAAACGGATTCGGTTCTTTTGCTGCGCTTGGTCGAAATGGCCGGGAAATATACGGAAGTGGTCTTGAACCTCGCGGATACCGGTTTTTTGCGCTGGAGCGCGTGCGACTTTTACGGCCATCCGGCAGGTGAACAGGGAACGAATGCGCAAGGCGCCGTGACCACCGTGCTTGAACCATTCATGATCAAGACGCTTCGAATCGAAACCGCGCCTGACACCGCGCAGGACTGATAAGCAATCGATTTCCTGGATCCGCCGGAGAGGCCGTTACGCCATCGTGATCTTCAGCGTCACATCCTTGGGCAGGGCCACGCCCGCCGCGACCTGCATGGCCTTGAAGGCGCCGACGGGCACGGCACAGGCGGCGCAACAGCCTTTAAGGCTTTCACGGGCGGTCGTCAGGATTATGCCGTCGGATCCCGCGCCGATCTCGGCATAGCCATCCACCGGTCCTTTCCCCATCAATGCCTCTCCGAACTTCCCCGCCTTCTCGCAGGCGCTCGCAATCTTGAAAGTCACGTTCTGCGAATCGTCGCTATCGGCATGAATCCGTGTTTGGAACCCGCAAATCCCGCCATCCACCACGACAAGCGCATTCATAAAAAAACCATCTCCTTGTTCCATTCACCGGACATTATTCAACCTGATATATTCAGCCGGTGTCATAACGGGCACTGCGCCCGTTATTGTCCTTGGGTAGTGGCAAACATTGCCCGTGACCACCGGCACACCCGCCATGCGGGCGCATTCCAAAAATGGCGCATCATCCGGATCCGGCAAACCGCCGGCAGTAATCTCCGTTGATGCTGTAATCCACAGTCCGTGGTGCTGAATGGATCGCAAAACGATTTGCACCTCGCTGAGTGGAAAACCAAAGACAGGGCGGCCGAGCACTTCTCTATATTCGTCGACAATCCGATCGTCCAATACGGCGCAAACCGTTCCCGCACGCAACCAATCCACAATGCGTCCCGGCGGACCGTGGGGGGAAAGGAATCCGGATACGATGACGTTGGTGTCGAAGACAGCCCTCTTCACCGTGATTTCCTCCGGTTGGTGCGCACCAGCCTGATTTCCTGCTCGATCCCGGCCATAGACATACCCGCCGCACCGCTGTCCCGGGCCGCCGCCCGAACGCGCGAAAGCGCCAGCCGGCTCCGCGCATCCCTCACGGCATCAAGCATCGCCTGCGGATCGTTCTGCTGATCCATATTCAGAAGCAATGCCATGGGCTTGCCATTGTTCATCAGCAGTAATTCCCCCTCCTTACGCAACCGTTCCCTGACAAGCCGCGGGGTCTTTAAGTCTTTGACGGCTAAATAGTTCATAATAATCTCCTTTTAAGGAACATAATAACATCCTGATTAAGAGCCGTCAATGTTGATTGCGGCCAATTCCTTGTGATACCCAGACCGGGAACCGGGCGTCTACCGTGCCGTATAAATCAAATACAGCCCGCCAAGGAGGACAAGAACGCCGCAGACCTTTTTCAGGATCACGGCGCCCCTGGATTTTTCGTTCCAGTTCAGGTAGTGCTGGACGACTTCCGCAAAAGTCCCCGCCAGGACGATCACCCCGCAATGCCCCACGCCGTAGAGCAACAGCAACAGAATCCCATAGGATAGATTCGTGGATGCCAGCTTGAATGTCACCGCCAGCATCGGCGCCATGTAGGCGAACGTGCAGGGCCCGAGCGCAATGCCGAACACCAACCCGAGAATGAACGCGGCAAGCATCCCCTTACGCTTAATGCCGGGCTGGGCCGCTCCCGGCATGGGCAGGCGGATTACATCAAGCAGGTAGAGGCCGACAACAAAGAAGATCACGGCAACAAAGTAGTTCCCGTATCTCCCAACGTCGCCCAGCATCCGCCCGGCGGCCGCGGTGATCGCGCCGATCACCGCAATTGTAATCAGAATACCGACCGCGAAGAGTAGCGCGATGATAAACGCCCGCCGTGTGGTTATCTGCCCTTGCTGGTCAATGAACCCCACGATCAGCGGGATACTGGCCAGGTGGCACGGACTGAGCAAAATGCTGAGCACGCCCCATACAAAGGCGGCGCTCAACGCGAGTCCAGCCGATCCTTCGACCGCATGCGATAATACTGTGAATAGCTGTTCCATCATTTTACTCCCAGTTCTTTGCGATCTTTGCGTCTTAGCGAGAGATCTTTCCTCGCCAAGCCGCCAAGGACGCCAAGCGAAGACAACATCAGTTCGCCGTGAAGTCCACACCCAGTTCCTTCCACTTTGCCAGGATATCTTCCTTGCCGAAGAACCCCTCGTGCCGGAACAGTTCCCTGCCTTCGGCATCGAAGAATATCTGGGTCGGGATGACACGGATGCCGTATTTGCGGCCCGGTTCAGGGTCCTTCCAGACATCAATAAACTCGGTCTTGAAGACGCCCGCGTATTCTTTTTTAAGTTCCTCCAGGAGCGGCGCCATCATTTTGCAGGGGATGCACGAATGCGCGCCGAGATCCACGAGACGCGGAAGCGCCTGTGCCTGCGCCGCCGGCGATGCTTCCGCCGCAACCGAAGTTTCCGCGGCCGCTTCGTTTCCGATACCGTACTCCGGCGTTGATTTCCTCGATTGCTTCAGCACTACGGCCGCCGCGGCCGCGATGACCACAATTACAACGATTGCCACGTTCTTAGCATTTGCCATTCGTTTCGAGTACATACCATGCCTCCTTTTTTCGATATTCTCTCGCAAAGCCGCCAAAATCGCCAAGGGTTATTTTCCGACCCTTTGCGCTCTTTGCGTCTTGGCGAGAAACTCTTCTCTCGCAAAGCCGCCAAGATCGCCAAGTTTATTTTCCGACCCTTGGCGTTCTTCGCGCCTTGGCGAGAGATGTTCTACGCCAGGAATTTCTTGATGTCCTCGGCGTTCAACACCTTCCCCGCGCTTTTGACCTGACCATCCACCACCAGCGCCGGGGTGGTCATCACGCCGAACTTCATGATCTCCTGAATCTTCTCCACCTTTTCCACAGTGGCCTCGATGCCGAGCGCCTTGACGGCGGCCTCCGCGTTGGCCGCCAGCAGTTTGCATTTCGGACAGCCTGTTCCCAGAATCTGGATTTTTTTCATTAAGTTGGATCCTTTCCTCGGTTGTGTGTTGTCTTTTGTTTCGTTTGTCATATTGTTTGCGTCCGTTGGCGGGAGCGCGTGCTTACCCAGTAGATCGCTGTTTCCACATCCAAGCGCCTCGGTTTTCAGGGTGCTGTGGGAAATGCTCCATTCAGTCTGTAACCGACCCCGGATCTGCCGCAAGACGCCGTAGTAGCCCGTCGGACACGCGCAAATGGACCGTCAATATCCGTGCACAGTTCCCACACATGAATATGATGCCGATCACAGCCGGACGCGAGTTACTGCACATCCTGCTGAAGAGCCTCGAGATCGAGCCATTCGGGCGTGCCTTCCAGCAGAACCCGGATGGCATCCCGTAACAGTCGCCAGCCGCTGAGCCGGAACTCCAGCATTTTAGTCCCGTCCGTATGGATCTCATGAGTAATCATTGATTCTGTCCATGCCCGCGGCAATTACATTCCCGATGTTTTCATCAAGGCTCCAAAAATCATTCCCGAGATCGTCGCCATGACTACAACCAGCCCGACATACGTCAGCGTCTTTCTCGGCCCAATGATCGAGTTGATCACGAGCATATTCGGCAGGGACAACGCCGGACCCGCCAGCAGGAGCGCCAGGGCCGGTCCCTGACCCATGCCGCTATCCATCAGGCCACGCACAATGGGAACCTCGGTCAGCGTGGCGAAATACATCAATGCGCCGACAATGGATGCAAAGAAATTGGTCCACACCGGCCAGATCGTGCCGAGCCAACCGGGCGTGGCGCCCGTCCCACCAACGACACCATAGAAAACAACCGGATCATCGCCGACCAGGGCCTGGATCCATCGGCTCGGGATAATGCCGGCGTCTTTGGCTTCCGGCGTGCCGAGGAAAAACCCGGCGGCCAGCACACCGCCCAGCAAAAGCGGAGCAATCTGCTTGGCAAACCCCCACGTCTGATCCCGCCAATCGGACATCTCCGCACCACCGAAGAACGTAAGACCGACCAACCCGGCCGATCCCGCCGCAAAGGCGATTACCGGGTGATTGGGAAACAGGCCGGCCAGCAACGCCGCCGGGACGGCGGCGGCCACCACGCGCCACAAATTCAGACCGAAAAATCGCCACAAGCAGAAGCCCAGCAGAACGGCCGATCCCGCCGCTATAAGCCACTTGGCCTTGAAGATTGCGTGCCAGAGTCCAGCAGTCTCAATCGGCTTGCCCCAGTTGGCAAAGACCAGGATGGCCGCCATGCTGAGGAAAAAGACGGCATTTTGCCACAGCGGCCGGGGTGGCTTATCATCCGCTTCAATGAACACGTCCTGAACCTGCGCCACCTTGGCGCGCTCTTCCTTAAGAAAGATCATGTGCATGAGCGCCCCGATCACCACGCTAAAGATGATCGCGCCGACTGCCCGTGCCAAACCAATCTGGAAACCGAGTACCCGCGCGGTCAGCACAATGGCCAGGACATTGATGGCCGGGCCGGAGTAAAGGAAGGCGATGGCCGGCCCCAAGCCCGCGCCGCGCATATAAATACCGCCAAAAAGGGGGAGCACCGTGCAGGAGCAAACTGCCAGAATGGTTCCAGAAACGGAGGCTACCCCGTAGGACAGCAGTTTATTGGCCTTGGGCCCGAAATACCGCATTACGGCATTCTGGCTGATAAACACCCCGATGGCGCCTGCGATGAAGAATGCCGGAACCAGGCACAACAAAACGTGTTCCTGGGCGTACCACCGCACCAGCCGCATGGACTCGATCACCGCGCCCTGGAATCGCGCCGAATCCACCGGCAGGAAATACGCCGCCAGGAATCCAGCCATCAGCCACAACAGAATCTTGAATTGTTTGTTCATGTCACACGGCCTTCATGGATTTATTTCTTCGTTTCATGTCCGTGCGAACAACCTCCACGGCGCATTCGAAGGCCTTGAGGATGCACGGCGTCGCCAAGTGATGGAACACCCGCATGCCATCCCGCCGCTCGCTGATGATCCCCGCCCGTTTGAGCACCGCCAGGTGCCGGGAGATGTTGGACTGGTCAATATCCACCAGCGCGTTCAACTGGCACACACAGCGGTCGCCTTTCATCAGCGCGCTGACGATCAGCACGCGCGCCGGGTGCGCCAGCGCCTTTAATATGTCCGAACGGATCTGGGCCTGGGAATAGTTCATGGAAAAGGACTGTATGCGCATAAGCGCATGATGTCAACCAAATTAAAACGCGTCGCAACAATTCCAGTAGTCAGTAGTCTCCGCCATCGGCGGATCCGCCAAGGCCCTGCGTTTATCACCTGTTCGCTTCGTATTCTTTTGGCCCACACGCGGCGCCTTATTCTGATTGCTGACTTCCTGCCCGCCCGCCTGCATCGCTGGACAAAGTCCTGCGGGCAAGCAGTGCTACAGCGTTACAGGCGGGCTGAATTCTGGTTCCTGAGCAGTTACAACGCGTCAATGAAATGATAAGGCCGACGGACCTCATAAAATTCACAGGGCTGATCAGGATAAGCATCCTTAAGCATCCGGACAAAGTGCCGCAAACCGATATTTTCGCTGGCCGCATGTGACGTTTCAATTAACACCGTCCCGTTATATTCCTGCGCAAAGATCTCCGCGCACTCGTCTGATTCACCGCAGATAATGGCTTCCGCGCCATATTCGATCTGCTTGCGCATCCAGTAGCGGTTTGAGGACAGCGCCACCCCTCCCCATAAATTACCAACACGCGTAATCATCTTCCGGCTGTCGCCCACCAAACGCACGCAATCCAATCCGATTTTGCCGGCAACCTGCCGGGCCAGAGTAGCGGCCGTTTGCGGAACCGGAAGGGCATAAACCTGCTCATAGCCGCCGCCGGCAATAACCTGCGTAATCCCCAGCTGATGCATAAAGTCATCACAGATGCAGAGCCGATCCAGGCCATAATGAATCTGAACCACAACCAGATTATTCTGCTCGGCCAAGCGCAGGCGGACCGAATTGGGATGATCGGGGCGTTCATAGGGCTGTTCGGCGGGTGGCGCCGTCCATCTATAAATCGGGGGTTGCGGTATTTCTTCAAATCGAAAACCCTCATGGCAAACCACCAGATTACACCCGCGATCGGCCGCTTTTCTCAAAACCTCGGCCGTAGCCATCCAGGTTACCAGTATGCCATGGACCTCCGTCCCCGCGGCGCCGACGATAACACCGCCATCGGGAATCATGCCGGCCGGAATGCCCAGCCGGGCGGCCACCCATTCAATAATCTCACCCGCTTTCATCGTGCTTTGCTTTTCTTTTATTGCCCGGGCATTCATTAACGGCAATGGACTGCAAATCGCCGCATTCTCAGGGGATAGGCCCGGCGCATTAATGCGATCCGGAGCGGATTGCCCGGCGGTATTGGGGAATATCGGACCGCAATACGGCTTGCACCTGGGCGATCTTCCACCGCAAATGCGCGGCATCCGTCATATATTCCATGCTGGGCTCCCAACCCAGCCGTGAATCCCGTTCGACCAGCGGGATGGTCGCGCGCGCGTTTTCAATTTCGCGCCGCGCAAGCGATTCCATGGCAGTCAGCATGGCCAGCATCATGCGCGGCCGATCGGCAACCAACAGCCGTTGATTCAAGGTCCACCACTCTTTGACATGCACGACCGTGATGATCGTGTTGAGCATGAATCGGCCGAGATTTAACAGGCGCTCGCCGGCGGGGCGTTTAGGCGGCGGCATGTGTGTCAGCGCTTTTTCCAGCGAACGCAGGCCGGCTTGCCAACGCGCCGCCATCCGGCGCAACGCCCGGATTTCCACGGCAACACGGCATGGTCCGGGCGATTGACGGGGATCATCCAGGGGCTGATACAGACTGAAGACGATACGGCTTCCGAACCACGCATTCCAGGCCGATGGAATCTTCAGGTCCTTGGTTGCAAAGGATTTTGACAGATTCGGATGAAAAATCAGGGGATAGGAGGGGCCCACGCGGAATGGCCCGTATTGATCTTCATTGGTGGGGATATAATCGCGCCGGATAGCATCACTCCAATCGCGCCAGGTCTTGATGACAAGCGGCGCCGCCCGTACGCCATAATCCCGCCGCGCAATGGCCTTGACCAGGACCTCCACCGAAGGACTCGGCGTCCAGAACGACCACTTGGCCAGTTCGCTTACAAACGACGGCCACCACCCGTAATGGTGGGACTCCATTAATCCGGAGAGGTTCCAGCGCCGGCGAGCTTCATGAAGCGCCGTGTTGCGCCGGGCCCACTGAAAGGGAGCAGGTTCATAGGGAATAACGCCGAAATCCCATGTCATCCCGGCGGTATTGCTCATCGTGTATAACCGCAAATGCCGTTTCCTGGCCACCGCGGCTTCGGATTTGAAATAATGCCCCGGCCCCGCGAACGACAGTGTGTAATCAACACAGACATGGGTCGCATTTTCATGCCGTATTTGGTCGAACATCTCAAAGGTGACCTGCAGGGTAATATCCGTCGGCAAGGCGCGCAATAACGCCAGACGGTCTTTTTCCGGTGCCCATCCCCAGTTATATGTCCAGAACACGATATCGGCTTGCGGACTGTATTTGCGGATCGCGTGTTTAACCATTGCAATCCATTGAGGATAATCGCGGCATGGCCACCAGCCGGGACTGGGCTTGGTCGGCGGCAAGCCCCCAGCCAGCGGCGCATCATAAGGCCGCCCCGTGGTCCTTGAATCACGACTGGGAAACTCCACCGACTCGCCAACCAGGACCACGCCTTTGGCCCGTGGACAGGCTTTAAATAACGCGCCGTAAGTGTTGTCATAATACGAGGCGGCATCGGGTTCGGACGGATGTTTGGTGCTCCTGAGATAGCTGTATAAATAAACGCCCAATCCGAATCCTGCGGCGCGTTCGACGAGATCATTGAAATCCAGGTAGCCCTGGGTGGTGTGATCAACCCCGCGCGCAAAGACCAGGATGGAATCAAATCCGTAATGAGCCATGGCGTTCAAATGGCTGTCCGGAAACTGGTCAATGCCCCATCCGGAATGCACCATGCGCGGGGAAAACAGGGGTTCCCGGACAACATCCAGGTGGCGCAGGATGGGCGCTTCCCGCAAATTCATCAGATCTTCCAGATAAAAGGCGCCCTGGCTGACGCCCCGCGCGTCATGCCCGCAGACTATCACACGGCCAGGCGTGCACAGCAGGCGATAACTGCCCGGCCGCGTGACCTGCCCTCCCAAGGCACGCAAGTCCGCCTTAGTTCCCAGGATAATCGCGGGAGGCTGATCTTTGCCGGCCTTGGCCAAATTATCCGTTTTGACCAACAAGGTCGAGATCTGCATGCTCGTGAGCAGGTAATCCTGCAGATCCCGGGCGGTATTCACAATCAAGGTCGAAGCCGATACGCTGACGATAATCCGCGCACCGTTTTCAATCATCCATTCGCCGGCGGTTGGCGCAATGCGCATATTTCGCCGGTTGGGCGCATGCACCTGGTTAAGTCGTTGCCGGAATTGATAATTTTGCTCGATCGCGGAATTGGTTTTCATGATTTTTTTGAAAATCCTTTCATTATTTCCTCATTACAGGCGTTTGCAGAAAAGTCCAAAACGGGATTTATCTCATCCTTGGCCGGTTGATTTTAGCGCCATTCAGGTCATACCCCATGTCGCCAACATGGCTTCGGCAACCAGTTGATTGCCCTTGGCGGTCAGATGCACACCGTCGGTGGTGAGCAGGAGGCCGGTATGTCCGGGATGGCGGGCCCATTCCTGCGCGAAGGCAATATCGGCCGGGACAAAGCGCGCACGCATTTCGTCGGCGGCCTCGCGCGCCGCCAGGCAATAGGGTGTCATAATGTCCCCGTGCATGGCCCAGGACTCGCCTTCATAGCGCCATAAAGGCGGGGTGATGCTGAACTTCCGGATGCCGGCCAGCCGGCACAGGTGGATAATCCAGGCCAGGTTGCAATGAAAGGCTTCCGGCGATATGCGCGGTTCGTCCGCCCATTTACCCCGGCCGACAGCCGCATCGTTGGCTCCGAGAAAAATGGAAAGCGCGTGCGGTTTACGGTCAATCACCTCCGCCTGGAGGCGCGTCAGCGCCCAGGGGGTCTTATCCCCACCCCGCCCGGCGTTGATCACCTGGATGCCGCGCGGTGTCAAATGTTCGGTAATAATCTTGACATACCCCGCGCGTGATGCAGTCAGGCTGTCGCCGAAACAGACGAGGGTTTCGTTGTCGCACAACCAGGGTTGATCATGGGTTAGCATAGCGGCCTTTTCAATACGATCCTTTTTCACCGGCCGCAGAATATAATGCGTTCCCCTTCCCGATTGTCAACGCCCTTTTTGCCTTGGCAATCGGCCCAACGCTGTCTGCGCCGAATTCATCGCCTTGGCCAAGTTGTTCACCACCAGGATTGCGCGCGGTCCAGGGCTGTGTCATGCTCGATGGTCGGCGTTGCGCTCGTCATCTTTCGGTCAAGGCGCGCCGCTCATAGAGCGGTGCTACACAATTGGCTCGTGGTGTAGCACCCGTCTGTGACGGGTTGTTTGGCTATGTTTCCGGAGCATGACGCAGCCCTGGCGCGCGGGCCGGTGTATAGGGATAATTCCTTGACGCCGGATACAGTGATGGTAAATAATGTCAACAATTCAGGAGGTAAAAATGAGCGATGCATTTGATTTGAAAACGGCAAGGGCTCGGAAGAAATTCACAAGCCTGACAATCAATACGTCCCATGACCGCTTCGAAATCCCCGTATTCATCGTCAATGGCAAGCAGGATGGCCCCACGTTCACAATCATAGGGGGTGAGCATGGCACCGAAGTTACCGCGCCGGAGATAATCAGACGCTTCATTGAAGGCCTGAATCCCGAAGAAATATCAGGACGCATTGTCGGCATACCGGTCGCCAATCCCCCGGCAATGCGCACAAAACAGCATTCCTTCCCCTACGACAAATGGGTGTGGTGGAGCGAATTGAACGACTTGAACCGCGCTTGGCCCGGACAGTCCGACGGCACACCGGCAGAATGTATTACGCATGCCTTGTTCAACCATATCCTGCTGAAGTCCAATGCCGTCATATCCATCCATTCGACCAACTACACCCATTATGTTGAGGCTGATTTATCCTCAAGGGCAAGCCGGAAACTGTGCCTTGACTTCGGGCGCATCGCGCTGGTGCGTTACACGAATGCCTCCGAAAGGACCAGTTTCAAGGCGCCGCTAAATTACGGCATCCCCTCAATGTTGATTGAGTACGCCCCGCTTCGCCATGTCAATCATAAGGTCATTGACGATGCTTTGATTGGACTTGAGAACCTGCTTGTTGCCCTGAAAATGAAACGCGGTAAAATAAGGAAAATCAAGGATCAGTTCATCGTCGCCTGCGCGCAGGGAATGCGGATTGAACGGATTAACGCCATTGACGATGGGGTCCTCGCGCGGGAAAAGCCCTGGGGCAGTCACGTTCGCAAAGGAGAATTGATCGGCTATATCCATGACCTGTATAAGTACCGGAAAATCCAGGAGATAAGGGCGCCCATTGAAGGAATACTCCTAAGCACCGGCCCCAAGCCGGCGCATCAGGCGACTTTCTTCATGCATACGGATTCCGTATGCCGCGGAGAATGCGTCGCTGAAATCATGGCCTTCGACAAACACATCGTAAACAGAAACGGCGATGAATGGCGGGACAAACTGTTAGCCGCTCCATTTTAAGCGGCAATCGGCAGGCGCAGAACCTTACAATCCGGATTCAACATGCTGACCATTATTTTCATGGGCGCAGTGCTTGTTTTTACGGCCGCCTATTTTATTTACGGCCGGTTCCTGGAGCGCCGCTTTGACGTGGACGCCAAGCGGCCGACACCCAGTCATACGGATTACGACGGCGTTGACTGGGTTCCGGCGCATCCCGCCGTCCTGTTTGGTCATCATTTTTCATCCATTGCCGGGGCTGGGCCAATCATCGGTCCGATCATTGCCACGCTGGCTTTCGGCTGGGGACCCACCCTGATCTGGATCCTGGTCGGAGCAATTTTCATCGGCGGCGTGCAGGACTTTTCCGCCCTGATCGCCTCCGTCCGCCGCGGGGGCCGCTCCATCGCGCAGATTGCGCGTGAATCCATGTCGCCCCCGGCTTTCCGCCTGTTGTTGTTGTTCATCTGGCTGACACTGGTTTACGTGTTGACGGTCTTCACGGACCTGACTGCGGCCACCTTTGTCGAGGACGGCGGGGTGGCCGCTTCCTCGCTGTTGTTCATAGCGCTGGCCATCGGATTCGGCCTGTGTGTCGCTCACTTGAAAATGCGCATCTGGCAGGCTTCGCTCATTTTCGTGCCGCTGGTTTTTCTGGCGGTCTGGATTGGCCAGGCGTTCCCGATTTTACCCGCCTGGATTCGCGCCATCCTGGGATATGACCCCAAAAAAGCGTGGTGCCTTCTGCTCGTCGTGTATTGTTTCACGGCCTCCACGGCGCCGGTCTGGATTCTGTTACAGCCCCGCGATTATCTCTCCGCCTACCTGTTGTATTTCTCGGTGCTGGGCGGATTCCTTGGCATTCTCTTCGGCGGGTTTGCCATTCAGTATCCGGCATTCAAGGCCTGGCACGACCCGCAGTTGGGAATGCTGTTCCCGATTCTGTTCATCACCATCGCCTGCGGGGCCTGTTCGGGGTTTCACGCGCTGGTGGCATCCGGCACCACGGCCAAGCAGTTAAACAAGGAAACCGATGCGCGTCCAATCGGTTACGGCGCCATGCTGGTGGAAGGCCTGGTCGGAATTATGGCGCTCATTGTGGTGGTCATACTGCCCTTGACCAGCCCGCTCACGCGCCAGGCGCCCCTGACAATCTACGGCAACGGCATGGCTAATTTTCTCGGCGTGTTCGGCATCCCCGCCAGGATCGGTTTTTCATTCGGCCTGCTGGCGCTCTCCGCGTTTATTCTCACGACGCTCGATACGGCCACGCGGCTGGGCCGTTATATCGTCGAGGAATTTCTGGGACTTAAAGGCCGTTACATGCGATATTTGGCCACACTCCTGACGCTGGCTCTGCCGACGCTGTTTGTGCTGGTCACGCTTAAGGATGCCGCCGGCAACCCGATCCCCGCCTGGAAAGCGATCTGGCCGGTCTTTGGCGCCACCAACCAGATGCTGGCCGGACTGGCCCTGCTGGTAATCCTGGTCTGGCTGAAAAAAATCGGAAAACCGGTTGGGTTCATTCTCGGTCCCATGATCTTTATGCTCGGCATGACCGTCTGGGCGCTGGTCATGCTGATCGTCCAATACCGCTTGTCATTGATCGGGATTATTGCCATGCTGTTGTTCGTGCTGGCCCTGCTTTTGATCGTGGAAGCCGCGCGCACGCTCGGACGGAATGAAGCAAAGAAGTAAGGGCGTAAGGGAGTGTGGGTGTTTGGGTGTAAAGAGTTTTGTGTTTACTCCCATACCCCGATACGCCCATACTTTAAAAGGGAGTCCATCATGAAAACGGTTAAACGGGCCCGGGAAATTCTGGAAATCGAAATCAAGGAATTACAGCGCGTGCGCGCGCAGATCGGCAAGGATTTTTCGCGCGCCGTGCAGATCATCCTGGACGGCTTGAACCGGGACGGAAAGATCGTGGTCGCCGGCGTGGGCAAGAGTTTTCACATCGGCCAGAAGATCGCCGCCACGCTTTCCAGCACCGGCTCACCCAGCGTGACCCTGCATCCCTCACAGGCCATGCACGGGGATATCGGCATCATCGGCGGCCGCGACGTCCTGTTGGCCTTAAGCCACAGCGGGGAGTCCGCCGAGATCCTGGAAATCCTGCCGGTCGTCAAGCGCCTGGGCGCGACGATCGTGGCCATGACCGGCGCGGCCCAAAGCGCGCTGGCGCGCTCCAGCGACGAAGTCATCCTGATCCCCGTCCGCCGCGAAGCTTGCCCCTTCAACCTGGCGCCGACCGCCAGCACGACCGCCATGCTGGCCGTGGGCGACGCCCTGGCCATCGTGCTCCTGGAAGCGCGCGGGTTCCGCAAGGAGGATTTTGCCAAGCTCCATCCCGGCGGCGCCATCGGGCGGACCCTGCTCCTGCGCGTGGCCGACATCATGCGCAAGGACAGACGCTTGGCGCGTATCGGCACGCACGCCAAAATCAAGGACGCGATTCTCGCCATGACCAGCGCCCGTGCGGGTGCGGTCGGCATCGTGGACAAGAACGGCAAGCTGGCCGGTATTTTCACGGATGGCGACCTGCGCCGGCTGATTACCCAGCGGCACGGGGCAATCGCTAATCTGCCCATCCGCACCGTGATGACCCGTGCGCCCATCACCGTCCGGACGGAGGACCTGGCCGTCGAAGTACTGAAAATCTTCGAGGAACACACCATTGACGATCTGCTTGTGGTGGACGGCAAACGCCGCCTCGTCGGCATGGTGGATATCCAGGATCTGCCGAAGTTCAAGATCATGTAAGTTGAACCGCGCATGAAAATCATTTGTTCCACCAATATTCCCTATGCCGAAGAGGCGTTCCGACCGCTGGGCGACTTGACGATCCTGACGCCGAAGGAAATAACGGCTGACCGCGTCCGGGACGCTGACGTGCTCGTGATTCGCTCCACCCTGCGCGCGAACCGCGCCCTGCTGGAGGGCAGTCGTGTCCGGTTTGTCGGCACGGCAACGATCGGGACCGACCACCTGGACCTGGCATATCTCGATCAGGCCGGCATCACCTGGTGCGCGGCGCCAGGCTGTAACGCCAACAGTGTTTCGGAATACGTGACCACCGCCCTGCTATGCCTGGGTCAGCGCCATGGTTTTAAACTGGAGGGTAAAACGATCGGCATAGTGGGTGTCGGCAATGTGGGGCGGCTTGTGGTGCAAAAGGCGCAGGCCCTGGGTCTGCGCGTCCTGCATAACGATCCACCCCGGCGCGCGGCCGAAAACAACCCGGTCTTCCTGCCTTTGGAGCAGGTGCTGGCGGAAGCCGATATCCTGACCTTACACGTGCCCCTGACTAAAACCGGGCCATACCCCACCTGGCACATGGCCGATCCGCGTTTCTTCGAGCGGCTTAAACCAAGTATTGTATGGCTCAACGCGGCGCGCGGCGCCGCCATGGATTCGGATGCTTTTCTGGCGGCGAATTCGTCGACCGCGCGCGCGACCGGCAAGGTGGCCTGTGCCGTGCTGGATACGTGGGAAGGCGAGCCCGTGTTTCGAACCGATGTGCTGGCCAAGGCGGATATCGCCACGCCGCATATCGCCGGTCATTCTTTCGAGGGTAAGGTCATGGGTACCGTGATGGTTTATCAGGCCGTGTGCCGGTTCATGGGGCTTAAACCAACCTGGACACCTGATGATTTGTTACCGCCGCCGCTGGTTCCGGAGATCCGCCTGGACCCCGCGGGCTTAAGCGAGGAAGCGGCGCTGTGGCGAATCGTGCGGCCGGTCTATGATATCGAGGCCGATGACCAACGCCTGCGCGCGGGCGCCGTAGCGGATTCCAGGGAGCGCGGCCAGCATTTTGAACAACTCCGCAATAATTATCCTATCCGCCGGGAGTTCCGGTTCACGCGTGTGGCGCTTCCCCAGGGGTATCCCCGACTGGAAGCCAAAATCCGCGGCCTGGGCTTTATGATCTGACCGGACGCCGCGTCCGAACCGCGCCGCGGCTACCGACCAAAACAATCATAAAAATCTTGGACAGCATCCCTGTATCTGATAATTTTACCCGCGGATCCCGTGGAAGATCCCAAAATAAAAGCCCATAACGTTTTTTCAACACTTTAAGGAAAAGCACAATGTGTAAAAATATTTACGCAGGGGTAAGCAAGATCGAAATTACATGCAAAGAAGAAGGAACTTATGATAATTGCCTTTCTGAAAAAGCCAAAAAGCATATTCCAGAAGAATATTTAGGCGCCAAGTTAATAGTTGATGATCCGCTCTTTGCCAGAGTTCTGGTTTTGGATGACGGTTCCGAGAAAGTTGTCTGGATAACCATGGATGTCACCGCGATAGGCGCCAGAACCATCAGCCAAAACATCTTAAGTGACAGCGCCG